>JAGAIY010000022.1 GCA_017626355.1 Bacteroidales bacterium | reverse complement strand
ATTGATGTAAAGCTTGAGGAGGAGACCTTATGGCTTACACAGGCTCAGATGTGTGAACTATATCAGTCCAGCAAATCGAATGTTAGTGAGCATATCAAGCATATCTTTGAGGAGGGGGAATTGAATGAAGAATCAGTTGTTCGGAAATTCCGAACAACTGCTGCAGATGGCAAGGAATATCTTGTCTCGCACTACAATCTGGATATGATAATTGCCCTTGGTTATCGCGTCCGTTCCATTACTGCTACAAGATTCCGTCAGTGGGCGACAGAACGTCTCAAGGAATATATTGTCAAAGGATTTACTCTTGATGACGAGCGTTTGAAGAAATTGGGCGGTGGCAGTTACTGGAAAGAGTTATTAGAGCGCATAAGGGATATTCGCGCCAGTGAAAAGGTGCTTTACCGTCAGATACTGGAAATATACGCAACGAGTATCGATTACGATCCACGAGCACAGGTGTCGCAAGAATTTTTCAAGAAGGTGCAGAATAAAATCCATTATGCCATTCACGGCCATACAGCTGCCGAACTGATTGTGGAGCGTGCTGATGCGGAAAAGGATTTTATGGGCTTGCTGACGTTCAAGGGGAATCATCCGACATTGATCGAGGCGAAAACCGCCAAGAACTATCTTAACGAAAAAGAGCTCCGTGCAATGGGACAACTTGTATCCGGATATTTGGATTTTGCGGAGCGTCAGGCAGAGCGTGAACAAGTGATGACAATGAACGACTGGGCAGCATACCTTGATAGAATCTTAACGATGTCCGGAGAACAGTTGCTGCAGGGCTCAGGCTGTGTTTCCCACGAAGAGGCAATGGAACACGCCACGACAGAATACCGAAAGTACAAGCAACGCACAATCAGCGATGTCGAGCGTGACTATCTGTTCTCAATCAAGTCTATCGAGGATTCTGTTAAAAAGAATGATTAGTCTGTTAAATGTCTTTCCGGTCAGAGGGCGTAAGTCTTATGGCCGGATTATTTTTGCTTAATAATTAAGTTTGTAGCCTACACCCCTGATGCTTTCTATTTCCACGGTCGGGTCGGATTTGAAGTGGTTGCGCAGGCGAGTGATATAGACATTGAGGCTACGGAGGTTGAAGTAATTGTCGTCGCCCCAGAGTTCCTTCAGGAGGGCTGATGAGTTTACTGTCCTGCCGGAATCACGGCATAGTCTGAGCAGGACTTCCGCTTCCCTTGCCGGGAGTATGATCTCGCACTGATCCGTTTTCAGGACCTTTGTCGTAGGGATAAATTCATATCGGCCTATCTGATAGACGGTTTCAGAGGTTTCCTGCATCTGGAGTCTTCCTGCAAGGGCCTTGACACGCACTATCAGTTCGTCGATGGCAAAGGGCTTCTTCATGAAGTCGTTTCCTCCTGTCTCGAATCCCTTGACCACATCCTCCGTTGCAGAGAGCGCTGTAAGGAAGAGGATCGGAGTGCTGCACCCTTCGTTACGGAGTTTCTTTGCGAGGGAGTAGCCGTCAAGATTCGGCATCATTATGTCGCTGACGATGACATCAAACGACTCTTTTCTGACGGCTTCCAACGCCTGGATTCCGTCATATGCAAGACGTACATCGAAGTTTCTGTCGGAGAGTGTGTCCGACAGGATTTCTGCGAGCATCTGCTCGTCCTCTACTATGAGTATCTTTATATTATTGCTCATTTCCCGGCAGTTTGATGGTTACGGTCGTGCCTTTGCCGACACGGCTTCTGATCGATATCGTTCCCTTGTGCAGTTCGACAACCTGTTTTGCATAATACAGCCCCAGTCCATATCCTCTGACCATCTGGACATCGCCAGTCGGCACACGGTAGAACTTATCGAAGATATGGCCGAGATGTTCTTTCGCTATGCCGCAGCCGTTGTCTTCTATCTCTATGGTCACCTCATTGACTTTATTGAAGACTCTGATGCCTACGACAGGATCTGCAGAATATTTGACGGCATTATCAATGACAGTGGCAAGGAGATTCTTTATATGAAATTCGTCCGCCATCACATTGATGTCTGAAGGACATTCGATATTGAACACTGGTTTCTTTCCTGTGTTCATCCCGGCTCCTTGAATAAGTCCGTTTATGACTTCCTGAAGATAGACGACAGCAGGATTATACTTGTATTCCCTGCCTTCGACGGATACCGACAGAATATGCTCTACCATCGTTGACAGTTGGGTGAGCTGGGTCTCGACAATCTCAAGGTAACGACTCCTTCTGTCCGGATCGGCATCTGCAGAGAAATTGCGAAGGGCATCAGTCGCCGTAACGGCAACGGATATCGGAGTCTTCAGTTCGTGGGTTATATTGTGGGTGAAGTCACGTCTCATCTCTTCCAGGGTCTTCTGACGGAACATTGTCCTGACCAGATATATAAGTACGCCCGCGAGAAGGAAAATGATGGCGACCGACGATGCTATCAGGCCCCACATCCTGCCGAGGAACACCTTGAAGGGCGTCTCGATGCAAACCAGAAGCGAATAGAAGCCGTCATCATCAATAGGAACTACCGTGGTCATAGGGTTGTTCAGGTCCGGCCTCTCCCCTTTCGTCATCACGACCCGCGAGTCGCCGTCATCGTGGTAAAGCACTTCCGCATAGTATGGCTGTAATGCATCAAGCTCCATCAGGTTAGGCTCGAAGTACAGGCTGAAGTCGTCGAGATCGATCTTGATGTACATGGCATCGGCCAAGCCGGGGATCGCGTCCATTCGGAAAGCCTTGTATATGCTCTTGTATATGGCGGATTCCACCCTCCGCTTGAAGTCATCCACGGAATCATTGTACATACGAAACACCCACACGGACTGCACCACCGCAAGACAGAGCAGGGACGCAATCGCAATAATTGATATGTTTCTGAAGTATTTCCGTGACATATGGGTCGGCTTTGACGACAAAAGTAGCAATTCTTTCTCATCCGTCATACGAGTTAACATTAGTTAACATTTATTAACATTCAGTTAACACAGAATGCGGATTTATGTCTCTATATTTGCCATTGGAAAACCGGTTTCATCATTGTCAAACATTAAAGAAACATTGTTATGAAAAAGTTGATTCTCATTATCTCGATGGCTTTGGCCAGCAGTCTTGCATTTGCTCAGGAACACACAAGACAGACACATATAATTGACGGCAGCAAAACTTTGTATCTTATAGATGGAGTACTTTCATTGAAGACAGCTGCGGATGAACTTCCGAGCGATGCTATCAAGAATATGAATATTGTCACGGGCATCGAAAAGGTTGTCATCATTACCACGAAAGACGGTAGAATCATTTCCGGACGAGTGGTTGATAACGAGGGCAAGCCTATGATGGGAGTAGCGGTACTGTCTCCGAAAACTCATAACGGGGTCGTTACTGACATGGAGGGCCGCTTCCAGATGACTCTTCCTGCAGGCGAGGCATTTCTTACATTTAAAATGATCGATTACCCTTCAAAGACCGTTCAGGTGGACAAGGCAGACATGGGCGACATAATGATGGACAAATATGCGCCAGAGAATGTTGTTATTTTACGAGACTCAAAATTGGAGACGAAATCAGGACCTCTCTGCATTATCAAGAAACCAAACGGAGAAATTTCTAAAGGAAGTTTGGATTCTGTTACGCCAGGTCAGATCAAGACAATGAATATCTTCAAGGACAAGTCGGTAGAGCAGTTCAGTAAATACGGTGATACCTCCGACGGTGTCATTCTCATTGAACTCAATTAAATACAGTTAAACATAAGTATTGCCGGTCAGAGGGTGAGAATCTTCTGACCTTTGTGTGAGAACGGACTTGATAACCCCATTGAGATTATTACTGAACTGACAAAGACCTGCTTCCGGCTGACGGCAATCATTTTGCTGTCGGTCGCTACACTTACATTCACATCGTGTTTTCCGACAGAGCATTATGAGCCTGACTTCAATGTTGTTTCAGAGTCTGCAAGCCAGATTCCTTCATCAGGACTTCTATATGAAGCTGAATTCAATTGGGAAGGACTTCCTGCATATGAACTGGGCAGACATGACCAGAGGAAGCCGCAAGGAACTGTCATCTGCACTCCAGCAGCAGTCTTTCAAGGCCTACTATCACGAGGACGATGCCGGTCATCCATATTTTGAAATTACCGTTTTAGGCGTACTTGAAGATCAGCAGGTTCTTTATGATTTCATCACTGAAGTTTATGGGGCTCCGACCCTTACGGCTGATGATGAGACCCTTATGAGTCATTACCGGAAATATTGCCTGGCAAAAAAGGCAGATGAATCCCCTATCGCAATATGGAGCCACGATCCTAACATGGTGGTGCTGATGTCAGACGACGAACAAGGCAAGCCGGAAAGATATCTTCTACATGTGGAACGGTTGACTACTATCAAGTGACCGGAACGACTACATGAACTCCAGAATATCCATCCAGACCTTTTCCCTGGAAATCTCGTTCAGGATTTCATGACGCATACCAGGATATTTCCGGACTGTCAGATGCTGACAGCCTTCCGCTCTGAGGATGGAAGACATGATATCAGGTGTGGAAGCATAGCCGGAGCACGGATCATCCTCTCCGGCAAGGAGCAAGACAGGAGGAAGCTCGGCTGAGCCATATTCATCTGACGAAGGGCAATATGCCTTGTCAAGCATGCACATGAGGTTGTATGAGGCATTGACTGTGAAATAGAAACCGGAACGTGCATCTCCTTTCATCCTGAGTCTCATCTGAGGATCCGAACAGGTCCAGGCCTGGGGATCTTCAGATGAGAATTTTCTGTTATATACACGGGAAATGAGTTTCTGAGCGGTCTTCATACGCATATGTCCAAGTCCCAACCTGTCGAGAAGACCCGTAAGACGCATTGAGAGCCCTGCCGCAGCGGGACGCAAAGGCAGACCGCATAGGATCAGACCTGAAAGCGAACTCCCCCATTTCCTGTAATACAGGACTGAAGCAAGAGCGCCCATGCTATGTCCCAGAAGATAAAAAGGCACCGACGGACATAATTCTGATACAAACTCATAAACCATCCTCATATCACTTACCAGCGCCTCATATCCTCCTTCATACATATACCCCAGATCCTCTGTCCTACGGATGCTTTTACCATGTCCCCGGTGATCATTGGCGACACATGCGACTCCGCGCTCAGCCAGAAATTTCATAAGAGGCAGATACCTTTCCTTATAGCCGCACATCCCGTGAGCTATCTGAAGAACAGCCTTGGGTTCCGATTCTGGACGAACGATTACAAGGCTGATACCAAGGCCGTCAGCTGCCGATTTCATGCTATGTTCACTTATGATCATGCCGGAATGCATGCAAAAGAAATGCTTGAGACCGTTTCAAATCCATATTTTATGTATTTTTGCGAAAAATTGACGAATATGAAGAACCTTATATCAAGAATAGCCATCACTTTGCTTGTCTCACTGTCATTATGCACTTATGGATATGCAAAGAATGAAAACAGCGTCAGTCCGCTCACAGACCTGCTGGAATCCTATGAAGGCAAGGATGGGGTGGAATACATGAATCTGAAAGGGCTCATGCTGAGCTTTGCCAGACCAGCCTTGAAGGATACTCCGATGAAGAACGTGGCCGACAAGATCGACAATCTCTGCATTTTCGCAATGAGCGGCACATCTTCGGATACGGGCAAACAGTTCAGCAAGGAACTGAGCGGAATACTTTCCGGATATGAGAAGGTGATGGAAACAAAAGAAGGCAAAAAGGAAAGCATCATCTACCTGAAGAAGAAAGATGATGCTGTAATATCCGAAATGGTCGTATATGCGAGCGATGGCAATATCGCTCTGATAGTGATGAAAGGCGATATACCTGTCGCCGCCCTTCAGGAAATGGCAGAAACTGCAAAGAAGTAAGCTATTCCGGATCGAACTGTCTGTGGACAGTCCTCATCGTGAACCCGATAGCGCACAGCAGTATTCCGAAAATCATAAGACCTATACCGGTCAGTATCACTACGGTAGCGACCCCGGCACTGAGAGGGTTGACAAGCACGAACACAGCCAGAAGCATCAGGAGCGCACCACCGGCCACAGCCCAGCCGCTGCCAGACACGTTGAACGTCTCCATATCGCCTCCGAAAGCCATTATCATAAAGCTGTGGTAGAGCATCCATATGCCCAGAAGTACAGGCATCAGAACCAGAGTCACACCTGGATTCACACAAAGGAATATTCCGAGAATCAGGTCGAGTATGCCTCCAACGATCAGATAGCCTCGCATGGCAAAATAATTTCCGCTTGAAGCACCTACGACAAGTTGCGCCGCACCTACAACCAGCATCAGCACGCCGAAGATAATGCCCAGAGCCAGATAACTGTCCATAGGAAAGACAAAGACTGCAATACCCGCCGCAAAGCAGAGGATTCCGCAAATAACATAAAGCCACCAGTGCCTGATAGCACGGGCGGCTTTCATTGTAAGAGTTTCAAAATGTCGTCTCATAACACTAATTTTTAATCATTCAAAATGACAAAATCAAGTATCATGCTATAACGACTCAGAGCTTCATATAAATCCTGTCTGCTATGGAGTTGAGAAGATCCCAGGTATTGCTTGCATACGACTGGCCGACGACAACAAGATCCTTATCCGGATATATCACGCATACCTGCGCCCAGGCACCGTCCAGACGCACGCCGCCGTTGCGGCACATCCACATCTGGTAGCCGTAGCCCTGATTCCAGTCATCATCCTTCAGACGAGCCACCTCCTGCGGCGAATAGCCTTGACCGGCATACTGCATTATCTGGGCCGACATCGCCTGCTCGAACCATTCCTCGTTCAGAAGCTGCTTCCTGCCCCATTTTCCTTTATTCAGCATGAAAAGTCCCATCTTGGCGAAGTCCTCAGTCTTCATATAAAGTCCCCATCCGCCTGCAGTATAGCCCTGCGGAGATGCGGTCCATCTGTATTCCTCGATACCGAGATGGCGGAAAAGTTTGTTTTCCAGATACTCGTCCACACGCTTGCCGGTAACTTTTGTGACGATGACCGAGAGGAGATAGGTGTTCATGCTGTTATATGCGAACCTGCTTCCCGGAGCGAACACGATATCGGAAGCAAGGGTTTCCTTCGCCCAGTCGAACGGTCTTCCCCCGCCAGCACGTCCGATGAAGTCATCCTTGAGGCCGGATGACATGATGAGAAGGTCATAGACAGTCATCTTCCTGAGCCAGGCCGACGGCTGCGAAGGCAGTTCCTCTGGAGTAAAGAAGTCAACCACCTTGTCAGTCACTTCAAGCAGTCCGTCCTGAACGGCAAAGCCTACAGCTGTGGCAGTGAAGGTTTTGCTCGCCGACCACATAACATGAAGATGGTCCGGGCCATAGCTGGGATTCCAATTTTCATATATCACCTTGCCGTCCTTCACCACCATCAGGGCATGAAGTTCATTGCATGCGGTCCGGGCGACATCAAAGAACACACTGTCATACTGAGTCGTATCCCTCACATGATCGCGTGGAAGACTGCCGTCCCTTCCGCACGAAACCACGAAAAGGGACAGGATGACAATACTAATGTATCCGAACGATTTCATCATAGACCTTACCTTTTGAAACAGTTATCACGCGTACCGAAGGCTGGCCCCCGCCAAGCTGGCGAGCCACTGAAGTCGTTGTCTTTGAAGGGATTCCGAGATACTCTCCTTCTGAGTTATCATGAAGATGTCCGGTATATACAGCATCCACCCCATACTTGTCGAAAAGTTCGAAATAGATCTTTCTTTTTGACTTCTGGATCTGGAAATAGCCATCCTCCTCTTCTATATCCTTGAGGAAGAAAGGATGATGTCCGAAAATAAGGGTCACCTTATCCTTGTTCCTGTCAAGAACCTTCTGAAGCCACGCGAACTGATCGCCTTCGCGCGGATCCTCATATTTCACAAGATTTGAATTGATACCGACAAGAGCAAGTCCCTTTTCCTCATGACAGAATTGACTCCGGGAATTATATAATTCATAAGGCTGCATGTCGATAGTGTGGTCGCCGATAGTCTTTATATTCAAAGCCGGATCCCAGACCTGGACATCATGGTTTCCGGGAAGGTGAAAGACATCAATATCCTTGTCCATACCATAGATCACCCTCCTGAAGGCCTTCCATTCTTGGTCGTGAAGTGCATGATGAACCTGGTCGCCTGTAAAGACCACAGCATCAGGTTTGATATCATTGACAAGAGCAACCGCCTTGGTCAGGCATTCCCTTTCGTATTTCACATCAAAGTCATATTCAACACCTTCCGCCTCACATTTATCCGAAGCAGTGAACCCGAACTGGGCATCGGCGATCTGCACGACCACATAAGGCCTTGAGCAGGCTGCGAAAGACAAGGCCGCTATGGCCAGATAAAGCAATTTCTTCATATTTTCAGTAATCTGTTATATACCTTTCCATGATGACGGTACTGGAGCCTCTATTGTCAGCTGCTCCTTCTTTACCGGATGGACGAATGTTATACGACGGGCATGCAGGGAAATTCCCCCGTCAGGATTGGAACGCGGCGCACCATATTTCAAATCCCCCTTTATAGGGCAGCCGAGATTGGAAAGCTGGCAACGGATCTGATGGTGCCTTCCGGTCAGAAGCTCCACCTCCACCAGCCAGTAGCGGTCCGTAGTCTTGAGATGTCTGTAATTAAGCCTTGCAAGCTTTGCATCCTTACGGGCGGAGCCAGGGCGGCACACATATGACTTGTTCTGCTTTTCATTGCGCCACAGCATGTCCTCGAGGCTGCCTTCAGAAGGACGTGGCTCATTGCACACAAGAGCCCAGTAGAACTTGTGCACATCCGATTCCCTGAACATGGCGTTAAGCCTTTCCAAGGCCTTCGATGTCTTGGCAAGAACGGTTATGCCGCTCACAGGACGGTCCAGACGGTGAGGAAGGCCCATGAAGACCTGTCCTGGCTTGGAATCACGCTGCGCGATGAAAGCCTTGTACTTCTCACTGAGGGGCTCGTCACCTGTCTTGTCACCTTGTACAATCTCCCCTACCTTCTTGTTCACTACAAGAAGATGATTGTCTTCATACAATATTCTGGATGCGAGGTCTTCGAATTCCCCGCTTGGAAGTTCTCGATATACATTCATGACACAAAAATAGCAAATATGTCATTAACGGAGCGCTGTTGTCAGCAAAAAACTGACATTTTGACATATATTTTACATTTCCGGCGATTGGCACAAGTTTCGTTATTATCCCGGCGTCGCACAATTGCGAAGAAAATGAAGTAATAAATTAAAAAAACAGATAATATTATGGGAAAAATCATTGGTATTGACCTTGGAACCACCAACTCATGCGTGGCAGTAATGGAAGGTAACGAGCCTGCAGTCATCATCAACAATGAAGGACAGAGGACAACACCTTCAGTAGTGGCATTCACCGAAGGCGGTGAGAGAAAGATCGGTAACCCGGCAAAGCGTCAGGCTATCACCAACCCTCACAAGACCATCTTCTCGATCAAGAGATTCATGGGAGAAAAGTACGATCAGGTGACAAACGACATCGCACGCGTACCTTATAAGGTTGTAAAGGGTGACAACAATACTCCTCGCGTCGACATCGACGGCCGTCTCTACTCTCCACAGGAGATTTCAGCAATGATCCTCCAGAGAATGAAGAAGACTGCTGAAGAGTATCTTGGTCAGGAAGTTACAGAGGCTGTCATCACAGTTCCTGCATACTTCTCAGACTCACAGCGTCAGGCTACCAAGGAAGCCGGAAAGATTGCCGGTCTCGAGGTTAAGCGTATCATCAACGAGCCTACTGCAGCAGCTCTCGCATACGGTCTCGACAAGATGAACAAGGATATGAAGGTAGCTGTATACGACCTTGGCGGCGGTACATTCGATATCTCAATCATGGAGCTCGGCGACGGTGTATTCGAGGTACTTTCAACCAACGGTGACACACACCTCGGAGGAGATGACTTCGACCAGGTGATCATCGACTGGCTCGCATCGGAGTTCGCTTCAGAGAACGGCGGAATCGACCTCAAGAAGGATCCTATGGCTCTCCAGAGACTCAAGGAGGCTGCAGAGAAGGCTAAGATCGAGCTTTCAAGCCAGACTTCAACTGAGATCAACCTCCCTTACATCATGCCTGTTGACGGTGTTCCAAAGCACCTTGTAAAGACTCTTACAAGAGCTAAGTTCGAGCAGCTCGCAGACTCTCTCATCCAGAAGACAATCGAGCCATGCCGCAAGGCTCTTCAGGATGCAGGCCTCAATGCTTCAGACATCAATGAGGTTCTCCTCGTAGGTGGTTCTACACGAATCCCTGCCATCCAGGCTGTTGTAGAGAAGTTCTTCGGCAAGGCTCCTAACAAGAGCGTGAACCCTGACGAGGTTGTTGCCATGGGTGCTGCAATCCAGGGTGGTGTGCTCGCAGGTGATGTGAAGGATGTCCTCCTCCTCGACGTCACTCCGCTTTCACTCGGTATCGAGACTCTCGGCGGTGTCATGACAAAGCTTATCGAGGCTAATACAACAATCCCTACCAAGAAGTCACAGGTATTCTCGACAGCTGCTGACAACCAGCCTGCAGTAGACGTGCATGTGCTTCAGGGAGAGCGCCCTATGGCCAAGGACAACAAGCTCATCGGCAAGTTCATCCTTGACGGTATCGCTCCTGCACCAAGAGGTGTTCCTCAGATCGAGGTGACATTCGACATCGATGCAAACGGTATCCTCAACGTATCTGCAAAGGACAAGGCTACAGGCAAGGAGCAGAACATCCGTATCGAGGCTTCATCAGGACTTTCTGATGCTGAGATCCAGAGGATGAGGGACGAGGCTAAGGCCAACGAGGCTGCCGATCAGGCTGAGAAGGAGCGCATCGACAAGATCAACAATGCTGATGCAATGTGCTTCCAGACAGAGAAGAATCTCAAGGAGTACGGAGACAAGATTCCTGCAGAGAAGAAGTCTGCGATCGAGAATGCGATGAATTCACTCAAGGAGGCCGTGAAGGCTCAGAACATCGCTGACATCGACAAGTACAACGCTGAGCTTGAGGCAGCATGGCATGCAGCTTCCGAGGATATGGCAAAGGCGGCTCAGGCCGGTCCTCAGCCAGGTGCCCAGGGTCCGTTCCAGGGCGGTCAGGCAGGCCCTCAGGGTGCTGACGACCAGGGAGTTGACGAGCAGTAAACCGCTGTCACGACATTGAGAATGAGCATCAGGAATCTGATGCTCATTCTTTTTTTTACATATCCTGCATTGAATTTTGTCATACATTTGCTATATTTGTTGCAGATGATAGAAAGAACATCATACACTTCACTCCGATGGTGGCGTCTGATTGGATATTCCGGTCAGGCTCATATGGTATGATACTGTTTTTGAACAACTGTATATTTATCCATAATTGAAGACTGTCCGTATCTGGACGGTCTTTTTTAATTAAACTACGGACCATGAGACAGAAGAGATTTTTCCTCACTGAAAGTGAGATTCCGAACAGATGGTACAACATTACCGCCGACATGCAGAACAAGCCTCAACAGATGCTGAGTCCGGCCACAGGAAAGCCGATAACAGAAGACGAACTCGCAGAACTGTTCAGCAGAGAATGTTCAAGACAGGAACTCAACACGACGGACAGATGGATAGAAATACCTGATGAGGTGAGGGAGAAATACACTTATTACAGAAGCACTCCTCTGGTAAGGGCATACGGACTCGAAGAGGCGCTGGGGACTCCAGCGCATATATATTTCAAGAACGAAAGTGTAAGTCCGGTAGGCTCGCATAAACTCAATTCCGCCCTTGCACAGGCGTACTACTGCAAAAAGGAAGGAGTCACGAACATAACGACTGAAACAGGGGCAGGCCAATGGGGAACGGCACTGGCATATGCATCAAAGGTATTCGGTCTGGAAAGTGCCGTATATCAGGTGAAGATAAGTTACGAGCAGAAGCCATACAGGAGAAGCATAATGCAAGTGTTCGGCGCACTCGTCACCCCTTCTCCGTCAATGTCCACACGCGCAGGAAAAGACATTCTGACAAAATCACCTAACTATCAGGGATCTCTCGGAACGGCGATCTCCGAGGCCGTAGAACTTGCCCGGATGACCCCTGGCTGCAAATATGCCTTAGGGTCAGTCATGAGCCACGTCACCCTTCATCAGACAGTGATAGGCCTCGAGGCTGAAAAGCAGATGGAGATGGCCGGAGAGTATCCGGACATAGTGATCGCCTGCTTCGGAGGAGGCTCCAACTTCGGTGGCCTGTGTTTTCCATTCCTGCGTCACAATCTATCAGGCAAAAGACAGACACGGTTCATAGCGGCCGAACCGGCAGCATGCCCTAAACTTACCGAAGGCCGGTTTGAATATGACTATGGCGATGAGGCCGGATACACTCCCCTTCTGCCTATGTTCACTCTGGGACATGACTTCAGGCCGGCAAACATTCATGCAGGAGGTCTGAGATACCACGGAGCAGGCGTCATTGCATCACAACTGCTGAAAGACGGCCTTATCGAAGCCACAGACATTGCACAGACAGAAGCATTCAAGGCAGGCTGTCTCTTTGCAGAGGCCGAGGGCATAATCCCGGCTCCTGAATCATGTCACGCGATAGCGGCCTGCATCGCAGAGGCGATCAAATGCAAGGAAAAGGGAGAGCAGAAGACCATACTGTTCTGTCTCTCAGGACATGGCCTCATAGATATGACTGCCTACGACCAGTTCCTCTCCGGCAACATGACGGATTTCAAAAAACAATGATGGAGTTTCACCCCATCATTAACATAATATACTATTAATCAATCGCTTACACAAGCATGAGAAGCAGGTCTGAGGATGTTTCGGAGGACCGGGTCCGTTCATATTCCTTTTCATCCGGATGTGGATGAACAAAAAGAGATGATCAGTCCTCAAGTTCGCAGCCGGTAAAGAAAAAGTCGGATTCCGCCTTGTCTTTCGGGAAGCAGTAATATGTCATTTCGCATGATGAGCAGATCTGACCGTCATGACTGAGGGTCGCATCTATGATCGCGAAGTTACGTTTCATTTCCCTGATATGTCCGCGGATCTCTATCCTGACTCCATCTCCGGTAGGAACAGGATGACGGTATTTCATGGTCAGGTTGGTGGTCATTCCGGCAGTCTGCAGTTTCCTGTTGACAATCCATCCTCCAAGTTCATCCATCAGGGTAGCCTGAATTCCTCCATGAAGAGTCTTCAGCCAACCCTGATAGTTGTCTCCTGAATTCCAGATGCTTACGACATCCTCGCCATCCTCATGGAATTCCATCTTCAGACCGTAGGGATTCCGTGGGCAGCATGCGAAGCAGTTATATCCCTGCTCTTCCAGACCCAGATATGGATTACGGATCTTTTTCATCTCTTTATTCAGCAGCCTTGAGACGCTCTGCATTCTCGGCAATCTGGAGCTGGTCAAGAACATCCTGGATAGCACCATCCATGAATACAGGAAGATTGTACATCGTGTAGTTGATTCTGTGATCGGTCACACGTGACTGCGGATAGTTGTATGTACGGATCTTCGCGGAACGGTCACCTCCTGCGACCATTGTCTTTCTCTTGGCAGAGATTTCTGCAAGATACTTCTCATACTCCATGTTGTAAAGACGGGTACGAAGTTCCGCGAGAGCCTTGTCGAAGTTCTTGAGCTGGGATTTCTCATCCTGACACTGCACCACAAGGCCTGATGGGATATGGGTAAGGCGGATAGCCGAATAAGTCGTGTTGACCGACTGGCCTCCCGGACCTGAAGAACAGAAGGTATCCTTACGGATATCATTCATGTTCAGCTCGATATCAAATTCATCCGCCTCCGGAAGCACGGCAACTGAAGCAGCGGAAGTGTGGACACGGCCCTGAGTTTCGGTCTGAGGCACACGCTGCACGCGGTGAACTCCCGACTCATACTTGAGGACTCCATAGACACCGTCTCCCGACACCTTGCACACGATTTCCTTGAAACCGCCTGCCGCACCTTCAGCCTGATTGGTAACCTCCATTCTCCAGCCGCGGGTCTCGCAATATTTGGTGTACATACGGAAGAGGTCACCTGCAAAGATAGCAGCCTCGTCTCCACCGGAACCGCCACGGATCTCAAGAATGGCATTCTTGCTGTCCTGAGGGTCTGCCGGGATAAGCAGCAGCTTGATCTTCTCCTCCCATGCAGGAAGCGAAGGCTCGATCTCCGCGATTTCCTCCTTGGCCATTTCCCTCAGATCCTCGTCCTTCTCATTTGCAAGGAT
Organism: Bacteroidales bacterium; assembly: GCA_017626355.1. Lineage (GTDB taxonomy): Bacteria > Bacteroidota > Bacteroidia > Bacteroidales > UBA932 > Cryptobacteroides. Next base: position 10,514 of record JAGAIY010000022.1, on the reverse strand, counting down.
ATCCTTAGCCATTTCATAATTCTCAAGAATCCTCTTGAACTCGTTTCCAGCCTCAATGATAGGGGTAAGTTCCTTATACTCCTTGTTGAGCTGAACGAACTTCTTCATATCGGAGATGACCTCAGGATCAGCGAGCTGCGCCTGAAGTGACTCGTATTTCTCCTGAAGGCCCATAACCTTCTCCAAAAGTGAATTTTCTGCCATATATCTAATCTATTTTATTTTTCTGATCCAGCAGCGGCGTCTTAGCCACAGTTCCTTGTTGTCATACTTTTCCCAGACATTGACAGCATTGTTGGTCTCTATCTGAGGATTTGCCACCGCCCATTTCACACCGCTCTTACGATACTGCTCCGCCATGATGCAATGGAAGACGGCAGAGATGCCCTTGTTCTGCCATTTAGGCGCCGCTCCACTGATCATGAGGTCTATGGTCTCGAAATCATTCTTCGCCTTAAGAGCATGATACCAGCCGAACGGGAAAAGGCTTCCCTTAGCCTTCTTCATCGCCTCCGACAGCCAAGGAGTCGAGATGCCGAAAGCAGCCACCTCGTCGTCATCGTCAAGAAGCACGCAGCACAGACGCTTGTCCAGCTGGTCAGCTATCTCTCCGATCTCCTCCTCGATCTCAGCATCTGTGAACGGGATGAAATTATGCACCGCTCCGTCAAAGCTCTCGTTGTATGCCTTGAAGAACTTACGGAAATTCTCCGGTTCCTTCTTCATGCTGTCGAAATCCGCAACACGAAGATTGTATCTCTCCATGAGCCTCTTTGCAATATTCTGCATTTTTTCGGGAACCTGCTGATCGGCTGCCATCCTGTACTGGATCCAGTCGCACTCCTTTTCGAAGCCGAGCTTCTCCATGAGGTCTCCGTAATATGCATAATTGTAAAGACATGAGAACGGAGCAACCTTGTCAAATCCCTCCACAAGCATACCCTGACGCCCGAAGGTATTGAACTGAAGAGGTCCGTGTATCTCGTCCATCCCCCTCTCACGCGCCCATGAAGCCGCTGTTTCGATAAGAAGACGGGCCACCTCTATATCGTTTATGGTATCGAACCATCCGAAACGGGTCCTTCTGGTTCCGTATTTCTCGTTATATCTTCTGTTGATCATTCCGCAGATTCTTCCGACCACCTTCTTTCCATCCTCCACTATCCACATCTTCCTTTCGCAATGAGCCAAAGCCGCAGAATGCATCAGAGTCTTCGCCTGCCCCTTGTGAAGAGCCGGCACATACTGTTCACATCCCTTGTAAAGTTCATCGGGGAACTTTATGAACCTCATAAGATCCTTCTTATTGAGGACTTCCTTGATTCTATATTCCTTCATAATGTAACTGCAGGTTGCATCATATCTGATACAACCTGCAAATATAGCAATTAGTCATGTAAAATGAAATAGCCTATTTTCGAGACACCTCATCAAGAGCCGCACGGGCCTCAACTATGATCTCATGCCATGGCTGGGTATAATCGGTGATCTCTGTGGCACGGATCTTCTCGAGAACCTTCTCCACAGGAGCCGTATCCACTCCCTCGCGACGCAGCTGGCGTATCTTCTCAGCGACCTCGATACCGTCTATAAGCTTTTCAAAACGTACGGAAGAGCGGTTGTAAGGATAGACAAAATAGGTATCTCCGCTCATCCATCCGCCATAACGTGAATCATACTGCGGATCGGACGGCCATGAATTATATGCCCAGCGAAGCATTCCGTCATAGTCATAAGCCACATTGTACCATCCCATGATTTCAGACTCGTATGGCTGCGATGTAGAGAATGTGTTAGGGAAAGACGGACTGCAGCAGATGTAGAAGGTCGTGTAGAAGCCCTTTTCACGACGCATATCTATATCTTCCTGACTTACGACGCTCTGACGCATCGCCACGCACACATCACGCATCATCGTGAATTTCTTGTATGAAGCATGATTGTCGGCGAGGGCGAAGCCCATCTCGGGAGCATTGGCCATCAGGACGTCCGCCGCAGCCTTCATTGCCTCAGGAGACCTTTCATCCATAGCTATGTTTGTGAACGGAAGCCAGCCCTTCGCCTCAAGATGCTTCTTGAAATCCTTGAGAAAAGGTGCCCATATCTTTGGGAATATCGGAGAGCCCGGCTCTGCCTTGACCGTAACAACCTCGCCTTCAGCCTCATCCATATACTCAAGCTCGCAATTCCATGGCACCATAGAATAACAGTTGATGGATCTGTCGATGCCGAGATCGAGCATCAGCTGCACCCAACGGTCGAATACGGTGTAGTCATAGCTCCAGCTTCCATCCTTATGCCTGGTCCATGTAATCATCGGAACATATCCGTCGTAACACTGATGGTTCCAAGGGTCCTTGTTGAGAGTCGCAGTGATCACTTTCTGTCCGGCCTCAGCAAGACGCTTCATCACCGGAACAAGAGCCTCGAAATGCTCGTCACTCCAGACCTTAAGGCCCTGGGCACGTGCAACCGAAGCCGGATGCTGCCACAAGTCAAGATAATAAGTCCAGTCCTCCGGAGCAGGGAGGACATGATCCACGACTTCCAGTTCGAGAGGCAGCACGGTCTTTCCCTTGCCATGATGGCTCACTGTCACATCTGCCTTATAAATTCCTGCAGGAGCATCTTCCGGCACATGCATGCTTACCCATACAGGACGGGCAGTACGTGCGTCCATGTCAAAACGTGAAAGAGAATCAAGCATATCTCCTGAAAGAGCGGCAGGGGTCACATCCCTTCTGTAATGGCTGCTTTCCATGAACTCAGGGACAAGCTGATCGGAAAGTGTGTACCTGACGAAACGCGTCTGGGCTATGTCAGCCGGAAGGACCGCATCATCCGACCTGAAATCACTCACCTTGCATTCAACCCCATCCTTGGCAGCACCACTCCACAGAATCAGCTGGGCGGACGCGCGTTCACCCTTCCATGCCGTAATCCTGAATGTTTCCGCACCAAGGGCAGAAGGTACCTTGCTGCGGCTGTAACGGAAATCAGTATCCGCCCATGCTGCATTCAGACCGGTTCCGGCCTCAGTCCAACGAGCGGTCTCGGCAGCAGTCAAAGCGACCGGATCCGCAGCCTCGATAAAGGTCCTGACTTTCTGATAATCAGAGCTGCAAGCGACGAGAAGAGCGGCAGCCGACAGTAAACCTCCAAGTTTTGCAATAGTTCTCATAGAAATATAATTTAGTTATCAGTATTTAGTTATCAGTTGTTCCATCATGCATTGCCATCAGGCCCTGAACGACAGCCTGAGCACATACACAGCCGAACACGGCCGGAATATATGAGATGGTGCCGACCTGAGACTTCTTGTTGCGGTCTTCACAAGGTACTATCGACTCCCTGTCCGGGAGTTCCTCCGAGAAGACCACCTTGAATCCTTTCTTTATGCCCATATGTCTCAGGCGCTTGCGTACGATATACGCAAGAGGGCAGTTGAATGATTTGGATACATCAGCCAGACGCACCTTGGTAGCATCGAACTTCGCCCCAGCCCCCATGGACGACACCAGCGGTATACCGTTGTCCATGCAGTATTTTATGAGATGAAGCTTGGGAGACAGGGTATCGATGGCATCGACGAGATAATCTATCTTATACTGTCCGAGAACCTCATGAGCCTTTTCCGCTTCAAGATATTCCTTTATCACGACCAGATCGAGAGACGGATTGATCTCCATAAGACGCTCCGCAAGCACATCACACTTCGGCTTTCCTACTGTCGAGTCAAGAGCCAGCAGCTGACGGTTCTTGTTGGTCACAGACACATCATCACTGTCAAGGATGATCAGATGCCCTATACCTGCGCGAACGATCATCTCGGCAGCATAGCCTCCGACTCCTCCCACTCCTATCACAGCCACAGTGCTGTCGCGGAAATGCCCGAGCATCTCCTCTCCCACCAGCATCGCTGTCCTTTCCTGCCACTGCTCCATACTACAATCCTTTTGCCTTGCCCTCATCCCAGATAGCATCCATCTCGGCAAGAGTCATATCGGTAAGATTACGTCCCTGCCTTATGGTATGCTCTTCAAGATAAGTGAAGCGTCTTCTGAATTTTGCGCAGGTACGTTCGAGCGCAGTATCGGGATTAAGGCCGTAAAGTCTCGCTGCATTGACAGTAGCGAACAGGAAGTCTCCGAGTTCGTCCTCCGCCCTGTCATATGCCGCAGCCCTCTCCTGCTCATCGGAAGCGGCGGCCATGGCATCCAGTTCAGCCTGATACTCACCCATTTCCTCCTTCACCTTCTCCCACACGTCCTCTTTCTTCTCCCAGTCGAAGCCGACTCCACGGGCCTTGTCCTGCATGCGGTAAGCCTTAAGGAGAGGCGGAAGTCCGTCCGGAACGCCTGACAGCACGCGCTTGTTGCCGTCCTTCTCCGTGGTCTTGAGCATCTCCCACTGCTTTATGACATCCTCGGCATCGCCGACCTCGGCGCTGGAGAACACATGAGGATGGCGGTATATAAGCTTGTCACAAAGGAAATTTATCACATCCACAATATCGAAGTGACCTTTCTCTTCACCGATCTTGGCATAGAATATCACATGAAGCAGGACATCTCCAAGCTCCTTGGAAAGCTCGTGCTCCTGGCCTTTAAGTATAGCGTCACTAAGTTCATAAACCTCCTCAATTGTCTGAGGACGAAGGGATTCGTTAGTCTGCTTCCTATCCCACGGGCACTTGGCCCTAAGTTCATCAAGCACATCCAGAATCCTTCCGAATGCCTGAAGCTTTTCCTCTCTTGTATGCATGTTGTTCCTGTTAGCTCAAATTTTGCTTGTCCGAATATCCGATCTCCCGAAGAGGAGACTTACAAATATACGATTTTTTATCTTATATTTGCAGACAGGCAAAAACATTCGATCCATATGTACAAGGACATCCATTTCGTTTCGGCAGACGAGGCCGTAAAGGTCGTGAAATCAGGCGACCACATTCATTTCAGCAGCGTGGCAAGCGCCCCTCAGATACTTATCCAGGCCCTGTGCCGAAGAGGAGATGCAGGAGAGCTTCAGGATGTACGCATCCATCATCTCCACACAGAAGGAGAAGCTCCTTATGCGGATGAGAAGTACAACGGAATATTTTTCCATCAGGCCTTCTTCGTAGGCGGTAATGTCCGCAAAGGTGTTCAGGCGGGATATGCCGACTACATACCTGTCTTCCTCAGCGAGACCCAGAAGCTTTACAGGTGCGGAGCCCTTCCATGCGATGTGGCCATGATCCAGGTCTGCCCACCGGACAAGCACGGCTTCGTTTCGCTCGGAACTTCTGTCGATGCGACGCTCGCCGCCATCGAATGCGCCAAGACAGTGATCGCTGTCGTGAACAGGAACGTTCCCCGCGCCTGGGGCCAGGCGATGATTCCGATGAGCATGATCGACATTTTCGTAGAGGACAACACTCCTCTCGAGCCGGCGCATTTCAGCGAACCTAACGAGGTGGAGGTCGCGATAGGAAAACATTGTGCAGCGCTGATCGATGACGGAGCCTGCCTGCAGATGGGCATCGGAGCCATACCTAATGCAGTACTCGCCCAGCTGGGCAATCACAGGAATCTCGGCGTACATACGGAAATGTTCGCGGACGGAGTCCTTGAACTTGTGGACAAAGGGGTGATAAACGGCTCCAACAAGGTGACAGACAAGGGAAAGCTCGTATCTACCTTCCTCATGGGTTCACAGAAAGTATATGATTTCATCGATGACAATCCGATGGTAGCAATGATGGATGTAGGATATACAAACGACCCGTTCGTCATTGCCAGGAACCCCAAGATGACAGCTATCAATTCAGCTGTCCAGATAGACCTTACCGGTCAGGTCTGCGCGGATTCCATAGGAACACGATTCTATTCCGGAGTAGGAGGACAGGTGGACTTCGTATACGGAGCCTCGCTTTCAGAAGGAGGCAAGTCCATCATAGCTATGCCTTCATGCACGAACAAGGGAGGAAGCAAGATTGCTCCGACCATCATTGAAGGAGGCGGAGTAGTCACCACCAGAGCCCATGTACATCATGTGGTTACAGAGTTCGGAGCTGTCGATCTGTACGGAAAATCCCTTCAGGAGCGTGCGAAGCTTCTCATCAGCATTGCTCATCCTGACCATCAGGAAGAGCTCGACAAAGCAGCTTTCGAGCGTTTCGGACCGCATTACTCAAGCATCAGGATCTGACGCATCATTTCCCCGATTTACCCGCAGCCTTGGCAGCACGTCGACGCGCCGTGAGTTCCCTCTGGAATTCGCGGGCGTTCTTCAGATGCTCGTTGTAAGTGACCGCAAAGCGGTGGGTGCCGTCGAATGCAGGGCTTGCACAGAAATAGATGTACTTGTGCTTTGCCGGATCGAGGACGGCCTCAAGACAGGCCTTGGGCGGGACATTGATAGGAGCAGGAGGAAGACCGACATGCTTGTAGGTATTGTAAGGAGAGTCTACCGTCAGATGCTTCCTCAGGATACGGTCAAGAGTGTAATCGAAACAATATGCGATTGTAGGGTCGGCCTGAAGCTTCATCCCTATCTTGTAACGGTTCAGATAGACTCCCGCTATGATCGGATATTCGAAGGTCTTGAGGGTTTCTCCGCTGACGATGGAAGCCATAACAGAAACCTCCATCGGACTCAGCCCCTGCGCCTTTGCCTTGGCGAGCCTGTCTTCAGTCCAGAAGGCATCATATTCCTTCTTGAAGCGGTCAAAGATCTCTTCTACAGATGCTGTCCAGTACATTTCGTATGTATCCGGAAGGATCAGGGCAAAGACATTTTCAGGAGTGAAGCCATATTTTGCCAGAAAGGCTTCATCGTTCAGAGCTGCCGCCACAGAAGCGGAATCCACCATCATCTGAGAACCGATCCTCTGGGCTATACGGTCTTTCTTTCGGAGTGTACCGGAAAGGGTCATGTTCTGAGGGGTCTGCCAGCCATAGACAAGCATACGTGCCACATAGATACTTGGCACTGAAGCATCTACGACATAACGTCCCGGCTTCATGGATTCAGCCGTACCCATCTTCGCAAAGGCACGTTCAAGACTTTTCGGACGGATGGTACCGGCAGATGCCGCCAGAGAGTCCATGACCTGTTCCGCAGTCGTTTCAGGATATACATACAGCACGTAATCCTTCGAGAAATTGGGTTCTCTGTTGTCTATCCAATATCTTCCGAACACGAAACCACCGATTCCGCCAAGCACGGCAAATGCAGCAAGCACCGCCAGACCTATCTTCATTCTTACTGTCATCTTCAGTCCCTAAGTTTAATGATGTCTCCCTCTACAGGCACATAGCTTTCATCCAAGGAATTCATCTTATATATTCTGTCAAGTTTCACTCCATATCTCTGAGCTATTCCCCTGAGCGTATCATCCGACTCGATGACATGCTTCTCTATACCCTTGGCAGCCTCCTTCTTCTTAGGCTGGACATACACAAGAGTACCGGGATTGAGCTTCATATCCAGCGGTGTAGAGCTTTCAAGATCATTGAACTTGAGTATCTCCTTAGGGAAAAGTCCGAAGGCCTTGGCTATCGTAGCATAGGTCTCGCCAGTCGTCGTGTAAAGGAAAGGCACCCCGTTCTGAGAAAACATCTTCCTTGACAAAGGGAAGCTGAACTCCCCGTCCGGAGCTTTCTCCAGAACCTTCACCTCCTCGATCTTCGCAGGAGATTCAGGTATGACTCTCGGACTTTCATCATGAGTCTTATGTTCCTTTGACTTCTTTTCCTTACGGCCTTCTTTCCTGTCCTTTTTCTTATCCTTTTCCTTCTTATTCTCAGCCTTTTTCTCTGTCTTTTTCTCCGTCACGACATATTCCTCGACATCATCAGCTTCAAAACTGCCATAGTCCGACGGTTCCACATCGTATCTGTAAAGTCCGTAATCCTCAATCAGCTTGATGAGTTTCGAAGGATATGCAGGGTCTGTCGCATAGCCGGCCTTCTTCAAGCCGTGCGCCCAACCTTTATAGTCGTTCACTTCAAGGTCGAAGAGGAACTTATACCTGTCTCGATAACGGAGAAAATCCGAATGGTCACGGAAAGACTCCTCCGGTGAGTCATACTTGCGGAAGCATTCACCCTTCTTGTCATCGTCATGATAGACCTTGCCGCCCTGCCAATTGTTATGGCACTTGATGCCGAAATGATTATTGCCCTTTGTAGCCAGTTCTGACTGCCCGTAACGCGACTCCAGAAGGCCCTGGGCCAGAGTTATGCTGGCAGGGACTCCGCTTCGGTACATTTCGTCGACAGCAAGAGATGAATATTTCTCGATATATCTGACCTGAGGAGTCTTCTCCTGCTTCGGCGCTGAAAAGGCAGAAAGGGTCAGGGACAATATGATCAACAGTAAGGTCTTTCTCATCCGTAAAAATTTAGAAAGGCAAATATAAACATTTTATTCATATGTAGGGCCTGCCGCCGCCCCGTACCTCCTGAGAGGGATTTCGAAAGTATCCATGTCATGAGCCAGCTCCGCAGAAGGGAAGACAGAACGGATTTCATCGAGATAGAAGTCAACAGAAGGGAAACGCGAGGAATAATGACCCACGATCAGACGCTCCGCCCCAGCCTCAAGGGCAGTCCTCGCAGCCTGCAATGTCGTAGAATGGAAGGTCTTTTCAGCCATCTCCTCCATTGAGGAAGGGAAGGTAGCTTCATGATACAGAAGACTCACACCTCTGAGCCAGACGGACAGTTCAGGAAACGGTGCAGTATCGCTGCAATAGGCATAACTTCTCGGAACATATGGGACATATGCCGCCTCTTCATTCCTTATGACCGTACCATCGTCACGGACCACATCCTCTCCCCTCTTCAATGTACCGATCTCCGTCAATGTCAGGCCGTATTCCGCAATCGCGTCCTTATGCACATTGTGCTGAGGCATCTTCTCCCGCAGCATGAAACCGAAGGTCTCGACACGATGATTGAGCGGGAATGCCAGAAGTTCCACATTCCTGTTGGCATACAGAACCTCAGGAACGGACATTTCAAGCGGAACGAAATTGATTTCAAACAGGATACCTTCCCCGAACCTGGCCATGAAGAAGTCAAGTGTAGGTCTGAAGGATTCCGGGGCATAAATGTTCAGCTTCGACGAGCGTCCGAGCATGGCCATAGTGGAAAGCAGGCCGAAAATGCCGAAAATATGATCGCCATGGATATGGGACAGACAGATGTGTTCGATCTTCAGGAAGGATACTCCAGCCCTGCGAAGACGCATCTGGGCACCTTCTCCACAGTCAATCATAAACAAGCGCCCATGTACATCCAGTACCTGGGCGCTCGGATATCTTTCAGTCGTGGGCAGGGCCGAAGCCGTACCCAAGACTTTCAGAGTGAAATTCATAGGATCTTACTTACCCTCGAGCTGGCTCTTGAGAGCTGCAAGTGCATCGAGGTCACCGAGAGTAGTCTTCTCGATGTTAGAGTTGATCTTCTTCACAGCCTTTTTAGTGCTGTCAGCCTCAGCGGCAGCCTTCTGAGCTCTTTCCTCTACTGCTGCAGCATAAGTCTTAGCATGTGAGAGAGTCATCTTCTTAGCGTTGCGCTTGAGCTCGGTAACCTTGAATGAGAGAGTCTCACCTGTTACAGGCATTGAACCGTCCTCCTTTACGAGTTCCTTGTTGAAGCAGAATGCATCTACATCACCCTCTACCTCTACAACGGCACCCTTCTCAGTTACAGAAGCGATCTTTGCCTCGAATACTGTACCTACGCTGTACTTAGCCTCGATCTCATCCCATGGGTTAGGAAGGAGCTGCTTGTGGCCGAGTGAAAGCTTGTGGTTCTCCTCATCGAAGTCAAGGATAACAACCTCGATAGAGTCACCTGCTGCAACGAGCTCTGACGGATGCTTGATCTTGTTCCAAGAGAGGTCGCTGATGTGTACGAGACCCTCGATACCCTCCTCAAGCTCAGCGAATACGCCGAAGTTAGTGATATTGCGAACAGTTGCTGTGTGCTGTGAACCTACTGCATACTTCTCACGGATGTTCTCCCAAGGGTTAGCAACGAGCTGCTTGAGACCGAGAGACATCTTCTTCTCCTCGCGGTCGAGTGTAAGGATCTGAGCCTCAACCTCGTCACCAGCCTTAAGGAAGTCAGAAGCGATGCGGAGTCTTGGTGACCAAGACATCTCTGATACGTGGATAAGACCCTCAACACCTGGCTCGATCTCTACGAATGCGCCATAGTCAGCGATGAGAACAACCTTACCCTTAACCTTGTCACCGACCTTGAGGTTTGCATCGAGTGCATCCCAAGGGTGCTGGCAAAGCTGCTTGAGACCGAGAGCGATCCTCTTCTTAGACTCATCGAAGTCGAGGATAACCACGTTGATCTTCTGATCGAGAGCGACAACCTCCTCAGGATGGTTGATACGTCCCCATGAAAGGTCTGTGATGTGGATGAGACCGTCAACACCGCCGAGGTCAACGAATACACCGTAACCTGTGATGTTCTTGACAGTACCCTCGAGTACCTGACCCTTCTCGAGCT
>JAGAIY010000021.1 GCA_017626355.1 Bacteroidales bacterium | reverse complement strand
GTCTCACAGGTACTTCACTCAAGTTCCAGAGAAAGGTGGCTCAGGCAGTTAAGAGGGCAAGACATCTTGCACTTCTCCCATACGTAACAGACCTTTTGAAATAATAAGGAGGACAGCAATATGGAGATTATTCTTAAGAAGGATGTGGCAAACCTTGGCCACGCAGACGATATCGTCAATGTAAAGACAGGATACGCTGTCAACTACCTTATCCCACAGGGCTACGCTATCATGGCTACAGCTTCTGCAAAGAAGGTACACGCTGAGAACCTCCGTCAGAGGGCTCACAAGATCGCTAAGTTCGTAGGTGACGCTGAGGCTCTTGCAGCTAAGCTCGCTGAGACTACCGTACAGGTTTCTGCTAAGGTTAGCGAGTCAGGTAAGATCTACGGTTCAGTTACAACTGCTCAGCTCGCTGAGGCTCTTGCAGCTGTAGGAATCGAGGTTGACAAGAAGGACATCACAGTTGAGGCAGCTAAAGAGCTCGGTACATACGAGGCTACCGTTAAGTGCTACCGCGACGTGAAGGGTACTTTCAAGTATGAGATCGTAGCTGAGTAATTTATTCTCAGTACAAGAATAAGGAGGATGACTGATTTTGGTCATCCTCTTTTTCTATATAGCTACAGTCAGGAACGGAGATAGGCCTCTGTTTTTCTGCGGTTCGGTACAATCAAGCCAGACTTACGCCGCAGCTGCCCAGACCACTTTAGCTTCATTTTGCTGTTTCAGAACAGTTCTTATGGTAAAGCCCCGTAATCATTTAATCATGCTGAGGGCAGGACTTTGTATGTATGTCGCGATACAGACAGATTGTCTCTTTTTTCTGTATCGCGACAGGGAAAAGAAGAAATAGACAGTTTTTCTGCCGCGACACAGATATCTGCGCCAAATTTTCTGTGTCGTGACTGTAAAATTTATTTTGGTCATATAAAATTTAATTTATATGTCGGTTTTTCTTTTTCTTTAACGGTATTTCGTGCTTGAGTCCTATCTTCATGCAAAAAAACATGAGGAAGATTTTACATTTGTGCTGGTCCGGTGGCGATGAGGTTCTGTTCCGCAGTGAGGAAGATTACCGGCATGGAATCATCTGCCTGTGTCTGGCGGCGGTCAAGAGTGACACACGGTTGCTTGCTTATTGCTTCATGTCTAATCATGTGCATATGTGTGTGAATTCGGAAAGAACGGAATATTTCATAAAATGTTTCAGATATGCATATTCCCGTTATTTCAACAGCAGGTATTTCCGTAAAGGAAGACTGGGGGAGAGAAATTTCTTCATTCTCGAAATAGAAGGATTGTACCATTTTCTTACTGCCATAGCGTATGTTCTGCGCAATCCTTTGCATCATGGCATATGTTCTACTCCTTTTGAATATGAATTTTCTTCAGTAAGGGCGGCTTTCAGAAAGGAACTCGGTTATGTTAATGAGGTTTCATACATGCCGGAGAAAAAGCTGTACCGATATCTTCCGGACCGGAATCTGCTTCCTGAAACGGTAAAGATGGATATCCATGGACTTATAATGCCGGAGTCAGTCATTGATGTTTCTGATTTGGAACATCAGTTTTCTACAGCAAGATCCTACCTGTATTTCATGAATCGTATTTCAGGTAAGAATTGGGAAGCAGAGCAGGCGGAAGACATGAACGGACGTCCTCCGATAAGAATCGAAGATGTAGAGCAGGGTGTCAGGGGACTTGATATGAAAACCTTGTTGTCAAATGAGTATGGAAGATCGAATTATAAGTCGATGACCGATATTGAGGTATGTCATGAGATTGACATCAATATAATCAAGTCTTTCGGAACTGTGTCTGTTTACAGGATGACGAGAAGCCAGTTGAAGGAAGTTGCTCGAATTTTAGCATGCAGGTATCATCTGCCCAAGGCTCAGATTGTCAGATGTCTTGGAGGCCTGCCTTTGTAATGTCACGACACAAATGATTGGCTTGATTTTTCTGTGTCATGACACAAAATCCGTAATAATGCTCAAAAAAAATGCCACGACACAGACAGAAATTGCCATTCGTCTGTGTCGTGGCTTAGATAGTAGATGCCTTTTGTGACCGGACCGGACCGAACCGGCAAAGGCCTGATTAGGCAGGATCTTATTTGTTTTCTTCCTTCTTCTCGGACTCTACAGTCGGAGCGGACTCCTTGTACTTGAAGCGGCGGATCTTCTGGGTGGCCGTCTTTTCGAAAGGCTCTTTCATGACCTCGACAGAGCTTATCTGTGACGATTTGTTCACGTTCTTGTTTGTAGCCTTGAGGATCTTTGCCTTCCATTTGTCAAGCTTCTCGTAAAGCTTGTCTTCGATCTCCTTGTCCCATTCGATGTAATTCTCATTAGGCTGGACGAGAGCTACCAGCTTTCCGTCACGTTCAACTACGATTGATTCGCCTACTCCCTCGACGTTGTTGATCACGTTCTCGATCTCCTCAGGATAGATGTTCTCTCCCGACGGTCCGAGAATCATGTTGCTGTTACGTCCCTTGATGTAGTAGCGTCCCTTGTCATCCTTGACAGCGATGTCGCTTGTGCGGAACCATCCGTCTTCTGTGAATACGCTCTTTGTGCGGACCGGATCCTTGTAATAACCGAGCATCACGTTCGGGCCCTTTGCCACGACTTCGCCTTCTCCTGTCTCAGGATTGACATTATGCAGCTTGAGCTTCACATTGTATACCGGATATCCGAAAGAGCCGACTGCCCTCCAGTTATGCATCGCATAGCCGATAAGAGGCGAGGTCTCGGTCAGACCGTAGCCGATGGCATAAGGGAATTTTGCCTTGAGCAGGAAGTTCTCGACTTCAGGATCAAGCTTTGCACCACCGATTCCGTAGAAGGTGATATGGCCTCCGAAAGTCTTCTTCATCTTCATACCGATGATCCTGCACATCAGTCCGTTCATGTGCTCGTTCATCCATGTGAGCGTGCGGCTCTTCTGGATGGTAGGAAGCACGCTGCCTTTGTACACCTTCTCTATGATCATAGGTACGGTAAGCATGGTTGTCGGCTTCACGACCTTGAGCGCCTTCATCAGCAGCGATGCTGCAGGCGGCTTAGGAAGGTAGTAGACTGTTGCTCCGCAGTACATCGGATACAGCATTCCGAGGGTCATTTCAAGCACATGAGCCATCGGCAGCACTGAAAGCCATCTGTCCTTTTCCGTCCTCTTGCAGGCGTGGTAGCAGGTGATGACATTGGATGCGAGATTCCTGTGGCTCAGTACCACACCTTTGGCGCTTCCGGTCGTTCCGGATGTGTAGATGATGGTCGCGATGTCATCAGGGGTCGGAACCATTGTCCTGCCGTCGCAAGTGAACTTCTCGTCGTCCGCCTTGAGGACTTCGAATGTGTCAAGGTCTATGACAAGGGTCATCTTGTCCTTGACTTCCTGGCTGATCTTGCCGGCATTCCTCTGCGATACGAAGAGAACCTTGCTCTCGGAGTGATTGATGATGTTTGTTACCTCGTTCTCGGAACTGTCTGGAAGGATAGGAATAGCTATACGTCCGAATGGGACCACGCTGAAGAAAGCCACCGACCAGTTCGGCATGCTCTGCGAGAATATCGCTACCTTGTCTCCTGCTCCGATTCCATATTGTGTCAGTTTCTTTGAAAGACTGTCACATTTTGCCTTGAAAGAACTGAAGGTGTATCCACCTTTCTTTGTGTCATACCACTGTGTGTACTGTTTCTTTGAGTAGACAGTGGTACCGTACTCGTACAACTTGGCGAGGGTGTCGATATACTTCTCCCTCATCCTCTTCATACGTTTGTAGACTTGTAACATATATTTTAGGTTTAGTGAGTAATGTACATTTCAGGATGTTTTCCTACAAGATGCATTTCCTCGTAAAGGGCCTGGATGCGCGCCATATCGGCTTTTGCGTCATCTGTAAGCTCCACCTTCTGACCGCGGCTCACGCGCTTGGTTCCCCAGTCGAAGTATCCCATATACACAGGGCAGCCCACTTCGCGTGCGATGGTGTGGAAACCGGTCTTCCAGCGCTTCACCGGCTGGCGGGTTCCCTCCGGTGCCAGAGCGAGGTGAACCACCTTTTGCGCCTTCATCTCCTTGATCACGCTCAGAGCGACATTGCTGCCTCTCTTCCTGTCCACAGGGATACCTCCCATCTTGCGTAGTATCCATCCGAGGGGGCCTACGAAGAGCTCGCCCTTCACCATGCAGTACGGCTTTCCGCCGACAGACACATAGTAGAGGTAGGAGATCACGAAGTCCCAGAACGATGTGTGAGGGACACCGAGAATGATGCATTTGTCTTCAGGGGCTACTGGGTCTATTGCTGTCCAACCCATTGTGCGGAGTAGCCATCCGCAGAATTTTCTCCACATATCGATTGTAATTAAATGTTAACGTCTTCAAGCTCAGCCTCGCTGCGCAGATGCTGACGGATGAAGTTCTGTCTGTCTATAGTGTTGTCGCCCATGTAGAACTCCATTATCTCTGCAATGGATTCCTCGTCGCTGAGCTTTACCTTGTCAAGTCTCATGTTCTCGCCGATGAAGTCTACGAACTCGTCCGACGAGATCTCTCCAAGACCTTTGAATCGTGTGATTTCTGTTCCTGTCTTGAGCTCCTTTACAGCCTTTTCCTTCTCGTCGATGTTGTAGCAGTAGCGGACCTCCTTCTTGTTCTTGACCCTGAAAAGCGGGGTCTGGAGTATGTGCACGTGGCCGCGCCTGATCAGATCCGGATAGTATTTCATGAAGAAGGTGAGCACGAGCATGCGGATGTGCATTCCGTCGTCATCGGCATCGGTAGCCACGATTATGTTCTTGTAGCGGAGGTTGTCCATGTCATCCTCCACACCAAGAGCGTTTATGAGCAGGTTGAGCTCCTCGTTCTCGGCCACCCTCCTGCGGCTCTCCTTGTAGCAGTTGATCGGTTTACCACGAAGGCTGAACACTGCCTGCACCTCTGCGTTTCGTGCCTTGGTGATGGTTCCGCTCGCAGAGTCTCCCTCGGTGATGAAGAGGCTTGTCTTCTCGGCCATCTCCTTTTTCGCGGCAGGAAGCTTGTCGTTGTAGTGAAGCTTGCAGTCGCGCAGCTTCCTGTTGTATATGTTCGTCCTCTTGTTCCTCTCCTTGGTCTTCTTCTGTATGCCGGAAATCTCCTTGCGCTCCTTTTCCGAAGATACGATCTTCTCCTGGATCACAGGGACAATCTCCTTGTGCATGTGAAGCCAGTTGTCGAGGTTGGTCTTCACGAAGTCGTTGACGAAACTTCTGATAGTAGGGCCTTTGTCATATACGATGTTGCCCTCATCGTCCTTGGTGTTCTTCTCCCACATGTAAGTGGAGCCGAGCTTGGTCTTGGTCTGGCCTTCGAAGTTAGGCTCCTGGATCTGTATGCTTATGGCTCCGATGATTCCCTGACGGATGTCCTCCGGAGCATAATCCTTCTTGAAGAACTCCTTGAGGGTCTTTGCGACAGCCTCACGCAGTGCCGCCAGATGCGTACCGCCTTCGCGGGTGTTCTGTCCGTTCACGAACGAAGCGATGTTCTCGCCATAGCTGTTGCCGTGGGTGATTACGACCTCTATGTCGTCTCCCATTATGTGAACCGGCTCATACAGAGGGGTTTCCGACATATTGTCCTTCACCAGGTCGAGCAGACCGTTCTCTGACTTGTATGTCGTGCCGTTAAGATTTATGGCAAGGCCTCGCTTGAGATAGGTGAAATTCTTCACCATCGCTTCGACATACTCCATGTTGTATGTGAAGTCGCCGAACATCTCCTCGTCCGGGGTGAATCTCACGAGCGTACCGTTCTTCTCGGTGGTCGTGCCTCGTCCCGAATCTGTCTTCACGCCCCTGCAGAAGCTTCCGTATGCGCTTTCCCCGTCGCGGTATGACTCCACGAAGAACGAAGACGAAAGGGCATTCACGGCCTTGGTACCCACACCGTTCAGACCTATGGACTTCTTGAAGGCCTCGTCATCGAACTTTCCTCCGGTGTTGAGCTGGCTGACCACCTCTACCACCTTGCCGAGAGGGATACCTCGTCCGAAGTCCCTGACAGTCACATTCTTACCCTCTATCCTGATCTGAATCTGCTTTCCGAAACCCATAGCGAACTCATCGATGGAATTGTCCACGACCTCCTTCAGAAGCACGTAGATTCCGTCGCTCTGGTCATCTCCGTTTCCAAGCCTTCCCACATACATGCCGGCCCTGCGGCGGATATGCTCGTTCCACTCGAGTGTCTTGATGTTGTCCTCAGTGTAGTTTACCGTGTTATTTATTGTTTCCTTTGCCATATTCGCATTAAGACATAATCATGCAAATATACGAAGAATTTCTCGAAATTCAAGGTGGGGAATTGGCGTATAAGGACATAAATTGATATAAATGTCGAGAAGCGGCGATCATCGGGCAAATGTGTTTGGATTTGGAAAAATTTCTTGTAATTTTGCAGGTTGAAAGATTCTTACCAATTTGTACCATGAGTAAAAAGCTGACACTTATACTCACACTGATCTGCGCATTCGTGCTTGGCTGGACGGCTTCTGCCCAGTCTTCGTATGTCAGATATGTAAAACCTGAGGATTTCGGAACGAAGACGCTGTATGCTGACAGTGTCCTCACATCCATCACCATGCCTCGAGGTGTCTCGAAACTCAGCAATTACTATAAATTCAACGTCGCAGCCTTCGAGCTTTTTCAGGTTCTGGAAGATCCTGACATCGACCTTATGCAGGTCTGGGTATGCGGAAGTGCGTCTCCGGACGGGCTTTGGGCCGATAATGTAAGGCTTAGCGAGGCCAGGACAAGGAATGCGGTTGACTATATCAAGTCCGTGATGAATATTCCGGACTATATGATACATGCGGAAAGCCTTAACGAAGATTGGGATAAGCTTGCCGAACTCGTCCAGGAGTCCGATCTCCCTTTCAAGTATGAAGTCCTTTACATAATCAGGACAAAGGATTGGGGCGAGCGCAAGAAGGCGCTTCAGAAGCTTGACGGCGGTCGTGTATGGAGGATCCTTGAAGAGGACTTCTTCCCGCAGCTCCGTTGCGTGAGATTTGCGATTTTCTGCAAATGGGATCCATCAAAGCCATATCTCTCGGAACCTGTCTCGCCGGTGGCTCCGAAACCGGAACCGGTAACAGAGCCGGAACCTGTGCAGGTCGACACTGTCTTTGTAAGGGATACGGTTGTCATGATAAAGGAGACTGTAGTGGTAGAGAAGCCTGTTCAGGAAGAACCGGCTCCGGTAGAACCGGTCTATACCAAGGCTCCAAGAGAGGTTAAATACCATGACACCCCATGGATGATAGGCGTTAAGACCAACCTTGTGGCGGATGCCATCGCAATACCTATGGCAGGTCTTGAATTCCAGATAGGAAAACGAGTGTCGCTTGACCTTCAGGGATGGTACAGCAATACAAACATCTTCTGCAAGGAGGATGAGACTACGAATATTTACGGTTTTGCACCGGAGATAAGATTCTGGTCAAAGGATAATGCGATGCAGAGAGGAAGCTTCCTCGGACTCCATGCGAATGTGGCATGGTACACCCTGCAATGGACTGACGGATATCTTTACCAGAACGGAGCTGAAGGCCAGTACGGAGCTGATGCAGGAAGTGGGGCGCCTGCATGGAGCATAGGCCTTACCTACGGCTACTCCCTTGCCCTTGACCGCAAGGCACATTGGGGCCTTGAGTTCCTTGTAGGAGTCGGTTACGGCGATTACAGACAGAACCTCGGCTCATGGAATGAAGCCGATGGCAAATGGTACATACACGAGCACCAGAACGCAACTCATATAGGCATAACCCGTGCAGCAATCAACCTTACATACAGGTTTTCTGCCCGCAGGGTCAAGCCGGAATATTATGAGAACAGATAAGATTTTTAACCGAAAATAGATGAGACGAACAAGATTTCTGCCGGTACTTGCGGCTCTCTTGTTCACTGCATGCAATGAAAACCTGATAGACACTCAGCTTCCTGGTTCGGAGGGTGAGCTTGTCATAAATCTGACTGCAGATGAACGAGTTGAGATCGTAAGTGCCAAGTCCGGGACGGAGACTGCACTGCCGTCACCGGAGGACTTCAGGATTGAATTGGTCAATTCTGAAAATGTCAAGTTCTACAGGGAAGCATACGATCCTGAGAAAACGATCCGGATAAATTCCGGAGACTATACTTTCATGGCAAAGTATGGTGATTCCTTAGGCTTCGGCTTCGATGCACCTTTCTATATGGCCAAGGAGACATTTACCGTAGCTCCTGCCCAGAAGGTCGTTGTCGACGCAGCAGCCAGGCTTGCGAATGTCAGGATGACCGTTGACTACGGCAACCATATCAAGGAGGCCTATACCGATTATTACACAATCATCAGAAACGAGTCTGCAAGGGCTTCAGTCAGGTTCGACGCTGACGAAGAGCGTCCGGGATACATTCCGGGAGGCAAACTGTCCGTTACGGTCTATGCTCCTGTGGATGGAGAGTTGAAGTGCTATACTCTCAAGGACGAGAACGGCGATCCGCTTCTGATCGATGCCGAACCTAATGACTACATTACATTCAATGTCAATACTGCCGTCAATTACGGCGGTCTCATTGTCGGTATCAAGATAGATGATTCCGTCACAGTGGAGCAGAAGGAGTTTGCGGTTCCAGCTGATGCCGTGTCGGATCTTAAACCTCGGATAACTCTCTCTTCATTTGATGCCGATGGCAATTTCTATGTCAAGGAGGGAACGGAAGCTGAGGCGGATGATCTGTCTTTCACTCTCAGAGCATATTCAGGCCTGAAGAGCTGCGTTCTTGAGATCGACAACGATTATATGGAGAGCATAGGCATTCCGGCAAGCATCGATTTCGCCGCCCAGACCACAGATCAGATCAAGGCTCTTGAGGAAAAAGGTTTCTTCTGGCTTTTCTATGGTGGAATCGGTGTGATAGATATTTCCGATTTCATCGCAGGAATATCGAAGAATGCGGTTTATAAGGGACGCAATTCGGTTACGGCTACATTCAGACTGACAGTTACCGATGTTGCCGGTGCCTCTGTGACAAAGACAGCAAAGATTCTCGTCAGTCCGAATGCCAGTGCGACAATTTCAGTCCAGGACTATGATGTGTGGGCTACCAGGCTTGCAGATGCTACAGTACAGCTCACAGGCGGAAACATGTCTTTTGCAAAGGTACAGTACAGTGCTGACCGAGAGAACTGGTCGGATGTAAGGAACCTGGATGCAAATCCGTTCCATCTGAACGAGATATCCGGTCTTCAGCCGGCAACAACTTACTATCTCAGAGTGCTTTATGACGATTGGGCGCCTGTTTCTGATGAGGTGTCGTTCACGACAGAGTCTCCTGACCAGCTTGGAAACAGCGGATTTGAGGACTATCAGCTTGTTCAGACCTCATTCACACCGGCAGGTGGCGCATTGGGTGGAGGTACTTATACCCGTAACTGGTATCTTCCTTATGCGATGGGAGAAGTCGATCCATGGTGGGCATGCAACAGCCTTCAGTCCATGCCGGACGGACATACCGGATGGAGTGGAACATGGTGCAAGAACTTCCCTTCATCAGGATATGTCACTGATGCAAGATCCGGAAACAAGGCCGCAATGCTTTATTGTGTGAATATCGGTGACAGTAATACAAACGGTACTGCCGTAGGTACTACATACGAAGGCGAAATCTGGATCGGAACCTCCGATGCTGACGGAAATATCGCGACTCAGGGTCACGCTTTCAGCAGCCGCCCGTCGAAACTTGCCTTCTATTATAAATATCAGACAAAGGAAGGAAAGAAGTTCTTTATCGATGCATGGGTGAAGGCTGAGGATGGAACGACACTGGCAACAGCTCAGGTGACGGACGGTCCTGGAGCTGATTCATGGACAAGGTATGAACTTCCGTTTACATACACTGTGTTCAATAAGAAGGCGGCTGAAATCTATGTAAGGATAAGCTCGTCTTATGGGGAAGGATCTTTCTCTGTCGGAGAAGAGTTCAGGCTCGGAGAAGAAACCGTGAAAGCGCATGCAGGATGCTTCCTGACGATAGATGATATGGAACTTGTTTATTAAAATGAAATCGGAAAAGATGAAAAAGATATTTATCAGTATATTGGCAGCTTCTGCAATTTTTGCAGGTTGTAACAATACCCTTATCGAGGATACAGATACAGGGTACGGAGAGCTTACCTTGGATCTTACAGCATCGGATGAATTCGAGGCTGTGTCAAAGGCTTCTGAAACTCGCGCGAAACTTCGTAATGAAGACGTCAACGAGTTTACCATCAAGATGACGAGAGAGTCTGACGGATTGGTTAAGGAATATGCCAGATTCGGCGATATGCCTCAGATGGTTCAGATCCCTTCAGGAAGATGGACTCTTGAGGTCTCGTCTCCACAGGCTCTTCCTGCTGCCTTCGATCAGCCGGTCTATGGTGCAAAGCATGAGTTTGATGTAAAGATCGGCGAGGTGTCTTCTGAGAAGCTCGTCTGCACTCTTCAGAACATCAAGATTTCATTTCAACTTGCAGAGGAGTTCGCCTTGGAACTCAAGGACTACACTATAACCGTTTCCAATGGTGAGGGAGCGGAGAATACTCTGTATTGGACCAGTGTGGAGTCTGAGGTCGAAGATCAGTTCACGACAAAGGATATGAGCAAGCCGGGCTATTTCGAGGTTGCCCCTCATATCGTCATCCGTGTGGATGCGAAGAGGAAACTCGACAACTCGGATGCATATCACGAGATAGCTCTTTCTGATGCAGAAGCAAGGGACCATGTCAATGTGAAGCTTGGTGCTAAAGTGACAGGACAGTCAGGCTTTCAGCTTACGATAGATCCTGCAGTCAATGAGCGTGATGAGGAAGCCAATGTTCCCGGTTTCGATGAGGATCCTGTAGAGGATCCATGGGATAAGCCCGTCGATGGCGGAGATACAGGCTCAGGAGATGGCAACACCGGCTCAGGTGATAATACAGGCTCAGGAGATGGAGATGGCGATGGTGATGAAGGTTCCGG
Organism: Bacteroidales bacterium; assembly: GCA_017626355.1. Lineage (GTDB taxonomy): Bacteria > Bacteroidota > Bacteroidia > Bacteroidales > UBA932 > Cryptobacteroides. The sequence continues at coordinate 21,372 of JAGAIY010000021.1, read as the reverse complement.
AGATGCTGTCGAGAATCCTATCAAACTTGAGTGGACAGGTAAGTCTTCTCTTCCGGAAGTGACTGAAATCCAGGAAGAAATGGATGTCAACCTTAAGCTGACTTCTCCGGCTGGTATCGACCAGTTCAAGATAAAGATTGAGTCTGATACTCCTGGGTTCCTTACCCTTGTCTCCCTTATGACCGGCAGTCCTAGAACGGAGCCTTCGTCAGACCCGGTTATTGTAGACCTTGTCAATGACCAGGCGGCAGTGACAGCCTTTAAGAGCGTAGGACTGAAGACAGGTGAAGAGCTTACAGGTGATGGTATAACTGAAATCAGCTTTGCTCTCTCTATGCTTGTACCGATGATTCCTTCAGCAGGCCAGGCCGGCCCTGATACATATCACACCTTTACTTTGATGGTTGCCGATAAGAACGGTATAGAGAATCAATGGTCATTGAAATTCCATGTTCCTGCCAATTAATCATCAATTAACAGACGACTATAGATGAAAAGATTTTTAACCAAAATTCTGACAGCAGTTTCCCTGATCGGGCTGACGGTGGCATGCAACGATGTCATCCTCAGCGAACATTCCGGGGATACGGGCTACCTGAGTGTCAGTCTGGGAATGGATGATGAAGTGCTTACCAAGGCTCAGATTACTCCCGGTCCTGACATGGCTTTCAGTATCGAAGTCAAAGGAGCCAAGACAGAAGAGACCGTTGAGGACCATCGTACATTGACTAAGGAAGAACCGCTTGTACTGCCTGTGGGTAAGTATGATCTCAAGGCGAAGCATGGTGATCCTGCCGGCATCGGTTTCAATAAGCCTTATTATGAAGGCGTGGCCCAGGCCAATATTACCACAGACGACCTTACGGAGGCAAGCGTGATCTGCAAGCTTGCCAATGTGATGGTGACAGTGGAGTTCGATGAGTCCATTACAGCTAACTTCAGGTCATATTCCGTCTTTGTCGAGGATGGCAAAGGCGTAGGCTTCACTTACAGTTCGGATGCCTACAATCTCAACTCTAAGGGTTATCTCCCTGCGGGTGGAAACCTGGAGTGGCATCTTGTCCTGATCAATGATCAGGGAGATAAATATGTGGCTAAGGACAAGTATGAAGACCTGAAGGCTCAGCACTGCTATAACATCAGGTTTGCACTTTCCGATGATCTCGGTGATTCCGGTTTCTCTGCGATAAAGCTCATCGTGGACAATACCGTAAATGAAGATACACGTGAGATAGAACTTGACTTCTCTGAGTCGGAACTTCCGTCATTCTCTGCGAATGAAGGCTTCGACCTTACAAACCAGATGTCGGTTCCTGTGGGAGATGACTCAAAGAAAGAGCTTACGTTCTCTGCTCCGGATGGTATCAAGTCTCTTATTCTCGCCATCGACAGCGAAGTCCAGACACGTTCGTCGCTTAAGTGGTATGAGCTTGTAGATGCTTCGCAGGCAGATATTGACGAACTTCGTTCAAAGGGTATCAAGACCCAGTCTGTCGCTTACGGTGCGACTTCGGCAGTCATAGATGTCACGGACTACATCAAGAGTCTCCCTACCGGTGATTACAATATTGATGTGACCCTTTACGACACCAAGGGTCATGTGGCAAACTGTCCTATGGATATATCTGTGATTACGGAAGTGGATGCGGATGTGGTTTCTGTATCGCCATGGGCCAAGTTCGTACTTGTTAAGGGTAAATATTTCAGTGCATCTGCTCCTGAGGGAACAACCTTCATGTATAAGAAGGCTTCGGAGTCTTCCTGGACATCAGTGAACAGTTCCGACCTGAAATTCAACACTTCTTCCAAGACCTTCGATGCAGAGATCGGATCGCTTGAGCCGAACACGGCATATGTAGTCAAGGCCGTTTCAGCTGCAGATACAGATACCCGTGAGGTATCATTCACGACCGGTTCTGCCGCCTCAGTGTACAACATGAATTTCGATGAATGGTGGCAGGATGGCAAAGTCTGGTATCCTTATGCTCAGGGCGCAAATCCGACTGTATGGGATTCTGCAAATAAGGGCGCGGCAACTTTCATAGGCTCTTCGACCTCACCGGTAGAAGGTGCGGATGCTGTCAAGGGCAAGGCTGTAAGAATGGAAAGTAAATATGCCGTGATCGCCTTTGCTGCCGGTAACCTTTATACAGGAAAATTCGGAGCGATCGATGGAGTGGGTGCTTATCTCGACTGGGGTATTCCGTTTACTTCACGTCCGGTTGCATTGAAAGGATATTACAAATATTCCCCTAAGGATATCGACAGGACAGGTTCAGGAATGGAATCTTACAAAGGCCAGAAGGACAAGGCTCAGATTACCGTCATTCTTGCTGACTGGAGCAAGCCTTTCACCATCAATACGACAAAGGGACAGTTTGTTGATGTGAACGGCTCCGACATCATAGCCTTCGGCCGTCTCGAGTCCAGCGATCCCCATTCCGATTATGTGGAGTTCACGATACCTTTGGAATATCGCTATACCGACAAGACACCGAAATACATTGTGATCGCTGCGGCTGCATCGTACCTCGGAGACTATTTCACAGGTGGAGAGGGCAGTACTTTGTACATCGATGAACTCTCCTTCGAATACGATGTGACCAAGCTCACGGATGCCGAGAAAGCAAAAGTACAATATAACAAGTAGTATGAAAAGGATATTTGCAGTCATGATAGTGCTTTGCACAGGTCTTTCGGCCTGGGCGCAGAGCGAGCAGACAGCAGCCGAACCTTTTGACAGAGGCATCGGTAAGGCAAACTCCCTCTTCATCCCTAAGGGGACTGTCGGGGGAGGCCTCTCCGTATCATACAGCAACTATCAGCTCGGAAACGGATCGGACGATGCTGGATACAAGATGCTCTTTTCGCTTCTTGACAATGTCTATGGATCCTTGCAGTCATTCGGACTTGCTCCTTATGTCTCGTACTTCATCAAGGACAACATTTCACTCGGACTTCGTTTCGATTATGACAAGTCCGGCTATAATCTCGACGCACTCGACCTTTCGCTTGGAAATCTGATGACCCTGAATGTTTCCGATATGAACTATCTCAAGCAGGCATATTCCGGCTCGATAACTCTGCGTAACTACATGCCTATCGCTGACAGCAAGCGTTTTGCGATGTTCGCGGAACTCAGAGCCACAGGATCATATGCCCAGTCGGAGTCTTACAAGGTGCAGGACGGGAAGAAATACGGTACATATCAGGACATCTACAAGGCTTCTCTCAGCGTGGTTCCGGGACTTTGCTGTTTCGTGACCAATGAAGCGGCTCTTGAAGTGTCTGTAGGCGTGCTTGGCTTCACCCATCAGAAGACGGTTCAGACGACGAATCAGGTCGAGGTGAGCCAGATGGTGCAGAACAATGCAAGTTTCAAGATCAATTTGTTCTCGATCAATATGGGAGTTTCTGTTTATTTCCAGACAGGTAAGAACAGACCGCAAAGATAGAAGGCCATGAAGATAAGAAACATCATATATCTTACAGCTGTCATGCTGTTCTCGGCGACATCCTGTCTGTTCGAAAACGATATGGCCTACCCGGACATACCTGCCGATATCGTGGCATTTGAGGTAGAGGGGCAGGAGACTGTCAGTATCGATGCTGAGAAAAGGCACATAGATGTCGTGCTGGACGAGGTTTCGGACATGTCAAGGCTTAAGGTTCTGAACATTACGGTCAGCGAGGATGCTGAGCTTTCGGAGCCTGTTCCCGAGTATCTGGACCTTACGGATACGGTCAGAATCAATGTAAGGACATATATCGACAATTTCTGGACAGTGAGCGCAACCCAGCCGATTGACAGATACATCACCGTGGAGAATCAGGTGGGAGAAGCTGACCTTGACCTGGCTAACCGTAATGCAATAGTGTATGTGTCGGAAAATCAGCTGCTTTCGAAAGTGCGTTTCCTTGACGTCAAGCTTGAACCTGAAGGATCTGTTGTGCGTACCACCACAGGAGCTGCAGATGATGGCTCCCTTGAAACTCTCGCATGCAGGTTCCCGATGACCCTTGATTGTGTGCACAGACGTTCTTTTCTTGTGCACTATGAAGGAAATACATACGAATGGACGCTCAAGGTGCTGAAGAAGAAGATCAGCCAGCAGGTCAATGAAGTCCAGACATGGTGCTACCATGCAAAGATCTACGGAGTCTTCACAGGTTCCGGAACACCTACTCTGGAGTTTAGGAAATCTTCTGATTCAGAATGGATTACGGTTCAGGACGCAGTCGTTGCCGGAGTCGGAATCTCTGCCGATGTGAAAGGACTTGAAGCCGGTACCGAATATGTCGCAAGAGTAGCGGAGGATGGGGCATACAGTTCCGAATATGTCTTTGTGACAGATACTCCGGAGCAGCTCTACAACATGAACTTTGACGAATGGCACAGCAAGGGTAATGTATGGTATCCTTATGCTCAGGGAGCCAGCCCGTCGGTATGGGACTCGGCCAACCCTGGCGCTGCCACCTTCATCGGCTCGTCCACATCACCGGAAGAAAGTTTCGTGGTGAGCGGCAAGGCTGCCCGGATGGAAAGCAAATACGCTGTAATCGCTTTCGCTGCCGGAAATATCTACACCGGAGCCTTCGGAAAGATAGCGGGTGTGGGAGCGGAACTCGACTGGGGAGTGCCGTTCACAGGACGTCCAGTAGCCCTGAAAGGCCATTACAGCTATTCGCCTAAGCCGATAGACAATGTAAAGGCTCCGCATGAAGACAAGAAGGGAAAGAATGACAGATGCCAGATAACGGTCTTCCTGACAGACTGGAGCGGACCGTTCAGAATCAACACCACAGCAGGGCGTTTCGTCGATGTTGACAACGATCCCGGCATAATCGCTTATGCCCGTCTGGAATCGGATGAAGATACAGGAGGAAAATACCGTGAATTCAACCTGCCTCTTGAATATCGCGATAAGACCCGCAGGCCGAAATACATAGTCATAGCCTGCGCAGCAAGCTATCTTGGCGACTACTTCACCGGCGGAGTCGGAAGTACATTGTATGTTGATGAATTTGAATTTGTTTATGAATAGGAAAAGATATATGAACATGAAAAAGGCTTTTCTTTATGTGATGGTTGTGGCCTTTGGCGCGGTTTCGTGCAATGACGTTCGAATCGAGGCTCCGGCAGATTATGGGGAACTGTCGGTAGTGCTTGCCGGAGAACCTGTTGTCGATGTCGTAAGCAAAGCGTCTTCTGAACTGACGGCAGACCAGGCTAAGGATTATTATATCGCCGTATATTCTGATCCGGAATGCACAGGGGATCCTGTTGTAGGCAAGACAAAGTATTCTGAACTTTCAAACCCTATTCTTATACCAGCCGGTACATATTATGTATGGGCGGAAAGCTGCGGGACCGGTATTGCCGAGAATGGAAACGGATGCATGAGGTTAGCAGGAACAAGTGAAGCAGTCGTAGTTCGTGCCGGTTTTTCAGAAAGTGCAATTGTAGATTGTTCTGTAGTTAATGCCAAGGTGTCTGTGGCTTTCGATGCTTCCGTTGCCGGCAGATTCAAGGATGATGACCTTACCGTGACATTGAAGCGTACTGATCCGCCAAGATCCCGCGTTGCAGGATATTCCGGCGGTGGAAAAGAATTCTGGTTCAATGCAGGTTCCTTGGTGGTATATGAGATATCAGGAACCTCAGCCCTTACAAGTGAGCGTGTTACAGCGACAGGAACCATAACCGGAACCGGAGAAGGCGGCAAGTTGGCGGCTAAAGATAATATCCAGCTCAATATAAAGGCAGTATCTTCTAACGGTATCCTGACTCTGGAATCATCAGTTGATACGGATATTGAAAAAGGAAACGACATCATTGGCAGTTTTAACCCATATGAATAAGATTATTAACAATTAAAGATTCTATACCAATATGAAAAAAATCATGATTGCAGCAGCTGTCCTTGCAGCATTGACAGCTTGCAACAAAACACTTATCGAAGGCCCTATGCCTGATTCTGAGTATGGCTATATCAATTTCGGCCTTTCTTCGGATATAGAGATTGTGGATACTAAGGCTGAAACTACAGTAGAAAAGAACAATAGCACATATAATGTATATCTTAAGAAGGATGGTGCTTATCAGTGGTCTAACAATTATAAAGAATATTCAGAGATTACTGAAGCTGATCTTAAAGTACCAGCTGGTGCTTACGTTATTGAGGCAGAGAATTATACCGAAGCTGAAGCAGAATCTGCAAACGGAGGTTATGGCGATGTAAGAGTGAAAGGCACATCTGGAGATATTACTGTTACAGCTGGAGCTACTACCCAGAAGGTTACAGTAAATTGTACACCAGTCAATGCAAAGGTTACAGTTGGTTTTGCTGATGGTTTTACAACGACATTTACCAGTGCTACTGTAAAACTTATAGATGGAACCCGTAATTTGACGATGAGCAATCTTGCAACCGTGCAATCAAGTGGAGAAGGTAATTCTGTAACTTACACTCATACAACTGAAAATAACACTTCAGTTGCATATTTTAATGTTGATAACGATACTCTTAGCTGGTCTATCGAGGCAACTGTAGATGATAAGTCAAAAGTGTTCAATGGTACATTCACTGTTCAAGCAAATAAATGGAATATGATTACATTCAAGGCTGGCAAGAATGGTAATATAACTTTTGATATCAGTGCTGATACATCCATTTCAGAATCAGTTAACATAAATCAAGAGGTGGACCCATTAGGAGGAACTATAAATAATAATTAACCAGAATTAATGTTGAAATCAGCCATAAACATATTCGCAGCCCTGCTTCTGCTGACGGCCTGCAACGAAATGATCATGGAACCCGGACAGATGGGCTCCATCTCCCTCTCGTTGTCGTCTGACGTGGAAGTAGAGGCTCCGACAAAGGCTGGTTCTGTTGACTGCAGTAATTTCAGAGTGACCGTTGACGGAGACCGGGCTACGGGAGAAACATATCTTCAGGAATATATCTATGGGCAGATGGACGCCTCAGAAGCGATACCTTTCGGAACTTATACTGTTTCAGCGGAAAACTGTTCTGAAGATGATGCGGAAGTGGGAGCAGGTTGTGTCAGATACTATGGCACTTCTCCCGAATTCACGGTAGCTTCGCAGACGGCTGTCCCTGTTGTCGTAAGCTGCACGATGGTCAATGCCAAGGCTTCACTGACCCTTGACCGGAGTTTCCTTGCCGACTTTACCGATATAACAGCATCAATGAAGGTCGGTGACAGGGAGGTGGAAATCCCTCTGACACCGGCAAACCCGGAAGGTGGTCAGGAAATATATTTCAATATCCCTTCATCAGGTGGCTTGCTTATATATACAGTAGCTGCCACCATATGCAAAGGGACAGATCAGGAACGACGTCTCACATATACAAATGCATCCTCCCCTATAACACTCCTTCCTGCAAAATGGGCTAAGGTAGTCATAAGGAGCAACCATAACGGAATCATTGGAGGCCCAGATATATCTGTGGATGACACTATGGGCGAGAATTCGACGACTGCAATCGTAGATCCGGACAGCGGTGCGGAAGTCGTTGAAATGAACCTGCCGAAAATTTTTGTAGATACTGCAATAGATGATGCGATAGTCATTGATTGCGAACTTGAAGTTAATTGATTTATTATGAAAAGAGTATTATTCATGGCTACGGTCCTTTTTTCTGCCGTATCATGTCAGGAAATCGTGATAGAAGGCAAGGCGGATGGAGCTATATCCATTCTTCTTGAAAACTCGCCGGTAGTGGAAGTCGTGACAAAGGCAGATGATTCTGTAGATGTGAATGAATTCAATGTATACATCACATCGGAAGATGCCCTTGATTTCGAACCGATAAGCAAGAAGTACCGTGAACTGGATGCTGTTATGGCAGTAGGTGTCGGTAACTATACCATCTATGCAGACAATGTGACGGAGGGAGCTTCTCTGGCCGGCAGAGGACAGGTAAGATATGCCTGTGATCCTGTTACAAAGCCTGTAGAGGCAGGAAAGGCTGCTACTTTTGAACTTAAGTGTTCAATGGTGAATACAGCCGTATCCGTTGAATTTATCGGAAACTTTGCAAATTATGTCACTGAGTATGGGGTAAAGGTCTGGACGGAAGATAATGAATCCCGTAAGCTTGAGTACAATGCTGACAATGTTGCAGTGGGATATTTCAAGCCGTCAGAATCGTATTACCTTGTGTATGAATTTACAGGAGAAGATAAAGAAGGTAATCCAATACCTGAGATTTCGGATCGTATGAAGATTCAGCCTAAAACACACCTGACCCTTCAGTTCAGGATCAAAGGTGATGAATCCGGCAATCTTAATAAACCGACAATTGAAGTTGATACAGACTGTGAAGAACTCTCTGTGGAGGTAGAAGTCGATCCGACCCAGGATACAGGTTCCGGTCAGTAACTGCCTGATACTCTTACCGAAGACTGCCCGTAATGTAATGGTGATGCAAGAATTGCTGTGGCCGTCTGAATGAAAATAGAAACCAACAAAAATTAATGGAAATGTTCATTAACAACAAATATACAGTAACCCGTACTCTTTCTCTGATAGCTTCATTGGCCATCGCCTTCACCTCATGCGTGCAGCTCGGAGAAGAACAGGATGCAGCCTACGGCTACCTCACAATCTCCGGCCTCGACCTCGACGTCCAGGTCGAGCAGCTTGTGCCTACTAAGGCGGGGGAGTCTACTATGGATATCTCTGATTTGATTGGCGAAAATAGACCTGAATTGTCAGAAGTTACAGTGACTCCTGAACAGCCACAGGAGGGGGAGCCTGCGTTTTATACATGGACCATTAATGATGGAGATTTGAGACTGCCTGCAGGAAAGTATACTCTTTCTGCAACAAGCGGCTCAAACGACTTTGGCACGCCATACTTCGTCGGTTCTGGAGAGGTTACAGTATCAGCCCTTGCAACTGCTGAAGGAACTGTGACTTTTACTCTTGGTAACTCGGTAATGAAGGTGACTATGGCAGAAGGCTTTAATGATCATTTCGAACCTGAAGGCGACACTCCTGTGACAATTTCAGGAAGTTCCGGAAATATTGCTGCTGCAATGGATACATATGTGTTTGTGCCTTCAGGTGAACAGCTTACTGTAAAGATAGACGGAAAGAGTTCAGCCGGAGTCGAAAAAGACTTTACAGTCACCTTGGCCCCTGAAGCTAACACCGCATACAATATTACGCTTTCAGCTACCGGAATTACACTCCCGTCGATTACCTTACCGGAACAGCAGGATGGTGCTTGGGGAGGACGACTTTATGTCAATCCGGTGACATCTGTGGATGGAATATCTTCTGAAAATCTTTCGAAAATTGTATATAAGGTTTATTCTGATGAGAAATGCACAAGTCTTGTTGGATCATCTTCGCAAGAAGTTCTTGTTATTGATGGCTTGGTAAACAATACAAAATATTATGTGCGGGCAGAAGTCGGTAACCTTTTATCGGATATTAAAGAAATAACTGTTGTCTCACCAACAGTAACAACATCTCATTATAATGATGACAGTGGCAACCTTGCAGGCACAACCGCAACCCTTGACCTTAAGCTGAATGATTTCCTGACAGCTAAAATAGACGTGGGTGACATCACACTCGTTAAGGATGACAAAACAATGCGAACTGCTCCCGCCTCAGGACAGACCACGATGACTGTAGCTAATAACTACCCATACCTTCCACAAGGAACAGACTATGTACTGAATGTTAAACACAGACTCAAAACTGAGTTAGAATACAAATTATCCTCAATGACGGACATTGAGGTTGGTGAGCCGGAGTTTAGTGTCAGTGTGTCGGGAAAGACTTCATACAGTTACTACACCTCACAAGGTGCTGCAGTTGCGAATACTAAGGACGCCGAAACTATCCATGAAGTGTCGTCAAATATTACTATTGCCGATAACATATTGGGAAACAGCAATTACTCTAAACCAACAGTAACCTACGAAGTAGATGGCAAGACAGTCTATGGTACATATTCAGCTTCTAAAACACACAGCCAAGGAGAAATCTCCGGTCTAAGTTGGAATTCTCACACCCTAAAGGCAAAAGTTACCTTTGATGGAAAAGAATCAGAAGGAGAATGTACATGCGTCATCACCGGGTTGCCGTATACAGCTGCACCTCCTACAAATAGTGGGAATCATCCTTGGGCTGGATCTGCTAATAGTTGGAACGATGAATACGTAAGACTTCATAAAAATACAATTACTCAAACATTCCATATCCCTGGAGATATAAATGTATCAGTAAATCACAAAGCGCGCCAATATACTCGTGCAGATGATTGTACATATACTTTTAAGGTTGGAGCTACAGTACATTATACAAAAGACCAATACTCTTTAGGTGGTACAGCAACTAATATTGATGAGACTTACAATGATGCTCAATTGAAAACATCATCTCCTACTATAGAAGCAACAAATTCATATGGAACAATAGATGCTGGTTTTGAGTATACCAACGTAAGGATATATAGTATAATTGTTAATTATAGATAACATCGGATAAGTCATTTTCTTCAATTTGACTCAACAACATAATTTCCTATTTTTCAAATCTGACACAGAACTATCCCGACTTTGATCAAAATTAGTCAAAGTCGGGTTAACCCCTTCTATAAGACTCACATTATTCAATTGAAATCTCAAATGCGGCCAGAACTGGGTATTAGTGACATCTTTCATCTTTTAATATTGAATATTCTTCAGGCTCTTGAAAAGATATGTCACACACTAGTTCAACGAGTCAGATGTCAAGGTGATACAAAAATAGTGACAACGATGAATAATACCCCTGTTTATGCTTGCTGGTAACACAGTAACCATCCGGTATGTTCATGTCTGGGCGTGCATCTATCTGCTTGAGTATCTGTGTTTTATGCTATAAGCCTGCCGCCCCGGGGTTGCAGGCTTATTCGATGAGCAGCTGCTGGTCAGTGGCTTAGGCGACATGCTGTTTCTGTGCTGAGTTGCAACATATACAATCTTTCCTCTCAGATGAGGATCTCATTTATAAATTTTCCCCGACTTTGAAATTAAATCAAGGTCGGGGAAGGTTACATAAGGAGTGACTCTCTGTCAAACCTATCTCAGAGCAGTATGTCTAGATATCTATAAGCACCATCACCGCTGCCGGAGTATACGATTTTCGGCAGCTACAGCTCGGATCGGCTGTGGGGAGCTCGCCCGATGGGCTCTCCTCGCCGACCGGCTGTTGCTGGACCAACTTCCTGTAATAATCGGATATGTTTTGTGCGGCACTTAACTCTTTGTCAGTCAGAATTTTGTAGATGTGAGGGTGAGTGAAATATAATCACCGTTAATTGCATAAGATATTGTATACTACAATGTGATCATATTTTTTTCTTGGAACTGATGCATTATACGCGAAGTAAGAGAACCACCCGTTATTTTGTACTTCGCGCTCTCTACAGACTCTTGATATCTCACTTTTGATCCCCAGAGCAATCTTTCTGCAGATGTTATGGGAGATAACTCTCTGTTACTCAATAAAGTAACCCATAAGCCTGCATTCCCGGGAAGGCAGGCTGGGATGTCAAGTCGCTGCAAATCATTTAGTTAGCCTCCACGTAAATAATGAAGGTGCCGGTTTCTTGAGGTTGATGTTTATTTTGTTAGATAATTTATGTGATCTATTTTGTTAATTCGTTGTTTCGCAGAAAAAACTTAGTAACTTTGTCAATGAATGAATAAGAACTAACCATTAAATTTTACTACTGATGAAAAAGTTTTTTATTGTCGCTTTGGCAGTTTTAGCATTGTCGTCTTGCGCAAAGCCTGATAAGTGTAAGTGCAAATTTGAACTGAATTCATCTTTTCTGGACATTGAACTTAAGGATCAGATCATCGCTCGCCCTACAGACAAGAGTTGTGGACAGATCAAGGTCGAGGATGTCAAGGGAGAAATTGTTTCTATTGACTTCTCTAAGATCGGTTCAATCAAATGTGTCAATTATCAGGACTAACTGTGCTGTCTGTAATAGCTAGAATCTTATTGGGGGCGCTTTTCATGCTCTCATCTGTTGCGAAGCTCTCCTCAATGGAGGGCTTCGAATTATATATATTCTCTTTTTCTTTTGCCCCTTTCGACGTGTGTTCGGTTGCGGCCAGACTTGTGGTCATAGCGGAGTTTATTCTTGGACTTTTCCTGTTCTTGAGAATATTCATCAAGCCTGTAAATCTGGTAACTGCAGTCTCATTGGCAGGATTCTCGGTTTTTCTTCTTTGGAGAGTGATTTCAGGTGATGCGGAGTCATGTCATTGTATGGGTGATCTGGTTGAGATGAATCCGGTCCAGTCCCTTCTAAAGAATCTTTTTCTTGCTTTTTTGCTGATAGTGGGATGGAAGTCTGTTCCAAAGGTATATAAATATCCTAAGTTGTTGCCGATCAGTCTGATAGTGTTATCCTCCGCAACTGTGTTCATGATATCCCCTCCAGACTTTTATTTCCGTAGCAGCTCGGAGTCAAATGACCTTTCAGCAGAAGCTTTCCGTCCGGTTGCTGATAGTCTGAATCTTTCGGAGGGTCATCGTATTGTATGTTTCTATAGTGCTACATGCGAACATTGCAAGCATTGTGCGTCTAAGATGGCCGGTATCATCAAAAGACATGATATAGCTGTTGATTCTGTTTCTGTCATATTTATGCAGACGCATGAAAATCAGGATTCCGTAGTTACGGAATTCTACAGGGAACATGGAGAAGGATTGGAACTTCGATATTCTACTCTCCATCCCTATACATTTCTTCCTCTTACGAACGGAGCTATGCCTATAGTCATCCTTATGGATGATGGAGAACCTGTCAGGGAGTATGATTATATTTCAATTGATGAGAAGGAAATTGCTTCCTTCATGCCTTGATCGTCTATTTCTTCAGACTCTCATAAGCATATGACCCGCCGCCGAACAGTGCCATTGTTATGGCCTGGGATTCATGAGAGAGGGTGGCGAAGATGATTCCGGTTTCGAAAGGGATGCCGTAGATGGCCTGCAGGGCAAGGGATACTACGAAGTGGAAGGCTCCGAAGCCGCCGGGAACAGGGACAAGCCAGCCGAGACTGCCGGCCAGAGACAGGAAGAGGGCGTCTATCATGTTGAGTCCGTCGAGGACTGGTATGGCCCACATTGTGGCTGCGGCCATGAGCCAGTACATACCCCATATCAGGGCTGTAGATGCGAAGAAACGCCATTTGTCCTTCATTCTGAAGCAGCTTGAGAAGCCTTGGAGGAGACCGCTGAAAAGTCCCCAGATCTTGCTGCATAGTCCTCCGGAATTCCTGAACTTCCAGACGGTTCCTAAGAACGCAATTCCCATGATTGAAAGGATAACAACTATCCACCAGATGCTGAAATCAAGTCTTGTGGAGAGAGGCTCCCACATCTGGGAAATGAAGAACCCCCCGAACTTCTCCCATCTTGCGGACAGAAGCAAGACCAGCAGCAGAAGCATTGTCAGCATGTCCCAGCCTCTTTCCAATACAACAGTGCCGAGGACCTTGTCGTATGACGCCTTCTTTCTTAAGGCCTGACCTGTATTTGCAGAGTCCGGACCGGCAGGGTCGGATTCCAATGTTTCCGGAGCCGAACGTCTGGTAACTACTCCGCATCGCACAAATTCTCCGATACGTGGGAATACGAAATTAGCTATGTAGCCGATATTGACGGCATTGAAGGTCGTGATGCGTCTGGTAGATGGGTCGATCGGCAGCAGGAGCTGTCTCCAGCGGAGCCCCCTGAACCAGAATGCGGCTATGCCGGCTGCCATCGACAGCAGTATGAACTCCCATCGGCAGGAACGCAGCCCGTCCATGAAGTCCTTCCACTCCACTTCCCGGAATGAAAAATACAGCAACAGAACAGCAACTCCGGCTGACAGAATATATTTGATGATATTTGATATCTTTTTGTCCATATAAGCTCCAACGCAAGCAATTCAGGCCGCAAATTTATCCAATAATTTTCTAACTTTGCATGTTTTAACAGATAATCATAAGCTATGGCGTCAATTTTAGGTATAGGAAACGCACTTACGGACATTCTTGCCGTCCTTCCGGATGACAAGTTCCTCAAGGAGTTCCATCTTCCGCGAGGCAGCATGCAGCATGTCGATATGGAGACGGGCGACAAGATCTGGCAGACTCTCAGGCCTATGGGAGTGCAGCTTGTGGCAGGAGGCTCGGCTGCCAATACGATTACCGGTACTGCAATCTTCGGTATGGAGTCCGGATTTATCGGCAAGGTCGGTGATGATGATCTGGGCCATCTCTTCAAGAGCGATCAGGCTCAGTACGGCATCAGATCCATGCTTATGAAAGGCTCTCTGTCTTCTGGTCGTTCTATGGTCTTCATCACGGCTCCGAATGCGGAAAGGACCTTCGCCGTGTATCTCGGCGCGGCCCTTGAACTTGTGCCGGAGGATCTGAAGCCGGAATATTTCGAAGGTTATGATTATTTTCATATTGAGGGTTATCTTGTGCAGAATCAGGCACTTATGCGTAGGGCTGTCGAGCTCGCGAAAGCGGCAGGATGCAAGATTTCCATCGATATGGCTTCTTACAATGTCGTGGAGTCCAACTATGCCTTTCTTCACGATATCGTCGAAAATTACGTGGATATCGTGTTCGCGAACGAGACCGAGGCCATGGCATTCACCGGAAAGCAGCCGCGTGAGGCTCTCGATGAGATTGCCGCTCAGTGCGAGATCGCTGTGGTGAAGGTCGGCAAGGACGGTTCTATGGTCAAGAGCGGCGACGAGTTCCATTTCATCGAAGCATGGCCTGCGACTCCTGTTGACGCGACGGGAGCCGGAGACACCTACGCGGCCGGCTTCATATATGCCTACTCTCTCGGAATGCCGCTGAGGGTCTGCGGAGAGGTCGGCTCGATCATAGCCGCAAAGGTCGTGGAGGTCATCGGAACAAAGATAGACATCCCTCGCTGGAAGGCGGCAAAGGCTGAAATCCGTGAACTTATTGCAGCCAACTCGAAATGATAGAATCAGTTAAGGATATATTTCGCAGAAGGAAGCTGAAGAAGTACGCAAGTGATGTGCAGACCGGTTTCATACCTATGTCTGATGTCTCTGTGGTCAATGTGCTTGTCGATGTAGAGGAACCCGGCTTTGATGCCTTGAGGCAGGAGATTCTCGCATGGGGCAGGAGCATCAATGCCAAGGTGAATATTTATTTCTTCGATTTCCGTAAGCTTGGAAAGGATGAACTGCTTCTTACCAGCATACAGACCACTATCCTGAAGAAGGAGCTGGACTGGCTGGATACTCCCGATCTGAAGAAGGTGGCTCCGCTCATCGATGAGCAGAGTGACCTGTTCATCTCAATGATAGACAGTATGGACTATCCTGTGGATTTCCTTTGCAAATGCACAAAGGCGCGCTTCAAGATAGGCCGCAGGGGCTATGAGGGGCATGCCTTCGATATGGTGGTTACGGGAAATGAAACCGCAGAGCTGAGATCCGATTCGCTTAAGATATTCAATGCAATAAAAGATTTTTTAAATAAGATAAGATGAGAAGAATTATAGATTACATAATGGTTGCCGTCAAAGGCGCATGCATGGGCGCCGCAGATGTCATACCTGGTGTTTCAGGCGGTACAATTGCCTTCATAACAGGTATTTACGATGATCTGTTGGGTTCTATCAATGCGATAGACGCTACAGCTGTGAAGCTGTTCTTCACCGGAAAGTTCAAGGAATTCTGGAAACATATCAACGGAAGCTTTCTGGTCAGCCTTTTCTGCGGCATCCTTATAAGCGTCCTTACGATTGCCGGTCTCATGCAATATCTTCTCGAGCATCATCCGATCCAGACATGGGCCTTTTTCTTCGGCCTTATCGTCGCTTCTTCCATATTCATTCTCAGGGGTATAGAGGGCTGGAACCTTAAGGCGGTGCTGTTCCTCATATTCGGAGTTTTCCTTGGTGTGACTATCTGTACGCTTTCTCCGACTACGACTCCTGATGCGCTCTGGTTCATATTCCTGAGCGGAGCCATCGCTATCTGCGCCATGATCCTTCCGGGAATCTCGGGCAGCTTCATCTTGCTTATCCTGGGTAAATATCAGTATATAATGGGAGCCATCTCCGGTCTCACCTCAGGACAGGCGGTAGGGGAGAGCATCGTTGTCCTCGGCGTCTTTGCAGTGGGCGCGGTTTGCGGAATCCTGACCTTTTCCCGTTTCCTTCACTGGCTGCTTGGACGTTTCCATAAGGAGACTCTTATAACTCTTGCAGGTTTCATTATCGGTTCGCTTGTCAAGGTATGGCCATGGAGTGACAAGGCAGCTATTGTCAGGGCTCAGTTCCCTGATGCTGCATCTGTTGCGGAGGCTTCCCTCCAGATCGATATGCAGGTGGGAAGCGCCATTCTGTTTGCGGTGATAGGCTTCAGTCTTGTTACAGGAATCGAGATTGTCGGAAAGATGCTCAGCAAGCGTAAAGCGGCATAATCATTGAGATGCGGTCTGTTGACGAACTTTAACAGACTGCATTATGAAACGTTTGATTATCAGCTGTATAGCCATTGTCTCCCTTATGGCGGCAGCATTCTCTGTAACTTCATGCATCTACGATGCTCCCGGCGACGAATTCTACAGAACCTTGTGGAAATCGACTCCTGACCCCCTCGGCATCTTTCATACGGGTGAACTCACTGTAGAGTTCCTGTGCGACAACAAGATCACCGTCAAGGACGGTGGGAGGATAATCGCGCATGGAACATATGCCAGCGATGATCATGTCGCTGTCTTGACCGGCCTCGAACCCGTCATCGACGGAACCCGTATCTCATTTGTTGAAGCGCATAGAAGCGGTGACACTCTCTTCCTTCTTTGGCGTTCCGACCTTATGTCATACCCGTCTGCAATCTCTTTAGACAGGCTTTCCCCTTGGAATTTGGAGTAAAGTTTCGTAAGTTTGTGGATAATGTGTAAAAAAACGGGATTATGATACAGGATAGAGATAAAGTTTTT
The DNA here is from genome assembly GCA_017626355.1 of Bacteroidales bacterium. Classification (GTDB taxonomy): domain Bacteria; phylum Bacteroidota; class Bacteroidia; order Bacteroidales; family UBA932; genus Cryptobacteroides. The sequence continues at coordinate 4,332 of JAGAIY010000021.1, read as the reverse complement.
CTTCAGATTGCGATAGACAAGGCGGTTGAAAGTGTCGACAACGGTGGAGGCCCTTTCGGTGCTGCCATAGTATCTCCTGACGGGGAGCTGGTCTGCGTCGGAAACAATACGGTCACCAAGTCTTCCGATCCGACAGCCCATGCGGAGGTTAATGCAATACGTGCGGCATGTGCAAGCGTGGGAACATTCTCCTTGAAAGGATATACCATATATTCTTCATGCGAGCCATGCCCGATGTGCCTCGGTGCCATTTATTGGGCCGGAATCAGCAGAATCGTCTATGGAGCCAGTGCGGAAGATGCAGCGGAAGTCAATTTCAGCGATAAGTTCATTTATGATGAACTTGCCCTGGCCAAGAACAGACGTGCCCTTCCGATAGAGAGAACTCTGGAGAAGGAAGCTCTTGTCCCTTTCATCAGATGGAGAGACAAGGAGGACAAGATCGAGTATTAAGTATAAAGAACATCGCCCGACAGACGGAAACATTCCGCTGTCGGGCGATTTGATTGGTTATTTTATGAAAGTTTTTTCAAGTGACTGGGAAATGTTGATCATGAAGTCTCCCATCTTTTCAAATTCGTTGACTATATCCATATAGTAAACGCTGGTCTGGTAGTTTTTCTGGCTGCTTTCGATGTCTTCTATTTCCGAATCCCTTAGATTGTTCCTAAGGTTGTTTATGCGGTCTTCAGCATTGTATGCATTGGAAATCTCCGTGAGTTCGTCCTTGTACGCTGCGTTCAGATTGTAGATCATTGCATCGTAAGCATGATCCACTGCTTCTGCCATATCTTCCAGTTTCTTGATCATATCCGGACTGAATGTCTTCTTGTGGATATCCTTTCGTGAAAGAATGCGGCTTATTGCTTCTCCGGAGTCGCCAAGAGATTCCAGCTCTCCGATTATCTTGTACATAGCCTTGATTCTTGACGAAGTCTCTGTGCTGATGTCCCCTGCGGAAACTGCATTCAGGAAAGTCGCGATCTCATACTCTATACGGTCGGAAATCTCTTCATATTTGACCAGTTTGGAGCGAAGTTCCTCTAATTTGTCCGAATCCGTTTCCTTGATTGCAGCCCGTGCATATCCCAGTCCGTTTCTGGAAATCTGAGCGAAATGGATGATTTCATCAAAGGCCTGCTGAGTCGCAAGTTCCGGAGTGGCGAGAGGGCCGGCAGAGATGTATTTGAGCCTGAAGACTTCGTTTTCCTGATTCTTCGGAGCCTTGATGATCCATACTACAGCCTTTTCGATGAACTTGGTGAACCATATCAGTATAAATGTGTTGATGGTGTTGAAAAGAGTATGGAGCATTGAGAGTCCGTACAGGGCCGCTGTCGCATCTGGAGTATTCTGTCCGCTGACTGCAAAGCCTTCGGCAGCAGGATTCGGCAAACCGAACATCTCGATAATCTTTCCGACCAGACCAAGGAACGGACGGAAGAATATCAATGCCCATATCACACCGAACACGTTGAATATCGTATGAGACATCGCAGCCCTTTTAGCCTGGGTATTTCCCACCGATGCTGCTATGTTTGCTGTGATGGTAGTACCGATATTCTCACCCAATACCATGGCGCAGGCCATGTTGAACGGAATGAAGCCCATGCTGAGCATGATCAGGGTAATGGCCATCGTTGCTGACGAAGACTGCAGGACGAGTGTAAGGACTGTACCGAATACAAGGAAAATAAGCACAGAACCGAAGCCGTGTCCGGCCCATGACCTTACGAACTCAAGAACCTGAGGCGTCTCGTTCAGATCCGGAACGGATTCCTTCATGAACGACAGACCGAGGAAGAGAAGGCAGAAGCCTACAATGAGCTCGCCGATGTTCTGACGCTGGTTCCTCTTTGAATTTGAAAAAAGGAAACCGAGGAGCATGAGCGGAACAGCAAGAATTGAAATGTCCGCCTTGAAGCCAAGCCATGAAACGAGCCATGCGGTCACGGTGGTACCGATATTGGCTCCCATGATGACACCTATGGCCTGAGCCAGGGTCAGCAGGCCGGCATTCACGAAACTTACCACCATTACAGTAGTGGCAGACGATGACTGGATCACCGAGGTGATGCCCAATCCGGTGAGCACACCCTTGAACGGATTGGAAGTCATCGCAGAAAGAAGACCGCGGAGTCTGTCACCGGCGGCTTTCTGCAAGCCTGAACTCATCTGGTTCATTCCATAAAGGAACATACCCAATGCGCCCAGAAGCGTGAAAATCTGAAGAATTCCCATATTTAAGCGATTTGATTAGTAATCAGATACCAGTTGTATGCTACAAAACATACGAACAGCATGGCTCCTGACCATCGTCCGATTTTGCCCTTGATACCCAGAATCATCGGAATGATTGCTGCTGCTATCATCACGCAATAGTCAACTGCAGTGATTCCTGAAGAATTGAGAGGCATCACCTGAGAACTGAGGCCCAGAATCCAGGTAATGTTGAATATGTTGGAGCCTATGACATTGCCAAGTGCCAGCTGAGTGTTTTTCTTCAGTGCGGCAGCGATGGAGGCTGCAAGTACCGGAAGCGATGTGCCGCAGGCGATGAGAGTAAGTGAGATGAAGGCATCGTTTACTCCGAAAGATTTGGCTATGAGCACAGCGTTGTCCACAAAGAAGTCGCAGCTGGTTATAAGTATCGCCAGTCCTCCGACAACTTTCACCGCAGCCAGCCATAGCGGTGTCTTATCCTCTTCCGCAGGAACGGTACCGGCTTTCTTAGCAGATTTGCGGTCGCGGTAGAACGAATACCACATGAATAGACCGAAGCATACCAGAAGTACCATTCCGTCCGGACGGCTTATTGCCGGCGCTCCTCCGCAGAAGAAGTTGAAAACCAATAAGGTAAGAAGGAAAGATACGCCGATGCATACGGGAAGCTCAAACTTCATGTTGCTCCTGCTTACCGCTATAGGAAAGAACAGGGCGGTCAGTCCGAGGATACCGAGGACATTGAAGATATTGGAACCGACGACATTTCCGATTGCCACATCCGGATTACCGTTCAGCGCTCCGATGAAACTTACTACCAGTTCAGGCATGGATGTGCCGACTCCTACTATCGCCGCACCTATTACAAAGTCGGAAACCTTGAATTTCCTGGCGATGGACACTGCTCCGGCCACAAGAAAGTCTGCGCCGAAGACAATGCCTGCCAGTGCTGCTATCAGGATTATGTATTCCATAGTTATTTTATCAGCTTTTCAACCTTGGATATTTCGTGCTCATACACTTTTGAACAAGGTTCATATCTGTATGGTATGTATTCGAAAAGCTGCACGTATGCCTTACCTGCTTCCATGTTGTAAAAGATGTCCAACTTCACGGCATTGCCTTTGTTCGCCTGTGTCAGATCGATGGATCCAGGTCTGGATTCCAATGCCGAAGATATTTCAGGCTTGGCGGCCTGCTGGAAATAGTGTTCCTTTTTCTGATATCTTTCGTTTGTTTCCATGTCTTTATAACCTGTCTTGAGCATGAGAGCCAGGATTATTCCTGCAAAAATCATAAAGAAGCCGGCGATGTTTATGCCTGCACCGGTAGGGAGTGCGACAAGGACGGAACCGAGAATGATGAGGGATGCGAATATAGTTATGTCTTTGGCAGAGCGTACTCTGATGAATGTCTTTTCCATTTTTTATCATTTAGAAGTTTATATGTTGAGTCTTGAGCCTGTCATCCGGCTGACAGGACACCGTGGCCGTACAGAAGAGAATATACGGCACCGATGACGGCATCTTCCTTGACTGGAAAATGTCGCCATAAAGATTTGTGTGCTTGATCCTAAATGATAAGTTTGCAGAGATAGAGCAGTTTAAGGGCGGGCTCTATCAGAGAAGAATGTATTAATATTGATTTTCTTTGTGTGAAATATCTGATGTCAGCATTGATGACCTTGCCGGACTTCGTGAACTCGATGTTGTTTCTGCCGGCACCGGCAGTCCTTTGTACGGTTGTCTGCACCCGTTGTGAGTTCGCAAACGAAACCTGACGTGGAAGGCAAAGCTCTGATCTGGTTTCTGAAATATCTGTCTGGTAAGCCGCATATTCAAGCGAAACGGCAGAAGACTCATCTTCTGTAACAGCGGACGCAGACGCACCCATACAGTTCCAGAAGGCAAGAACCGCTATGACCGGAAACAGATATTTAAGTACACCTTTCATTTCGGAAGGCAAAGATAGCCATTTTTATCGCACCATCAACACAAACAGAATACCAACGCCGGAATCTCTCCTCCCCAAATCCGAAAATTATCAATCTTTTGCGAGATTATCTTGGGGTGGGGCAGGTTGCTGTATAGATATTATATACTAGTATAT
>JAGAIY010000020.1 GCA_017626355.1 Bacteroidales bacterium | reverse complement strand
TGACTTCGAGTTTTCTTTTGTTGCCAGGGCTGACAACACGGATCTGAGATTTGTGCTTTGTCCATTTCTCGGCCAAAGGACCCTCAGGAATCTTAGAAATAAGTTTTTCGGCCATTTTATAGTGTGTTAGTGAAATTTCGGGCACAATTTTAACGAAATTCGGCCGATTTAGCAATTAAATCAGCCGAATACCTATCATTAATGAGAGGGTTATTCCCTATCAGGTCCTGAATTATGTCAGAACAGCGACGGACCGTCAAGGTTAATGTTGCCTTTTTCCAGTCCGAGATGCCTGTAGGCAAGTTCCGTAGCCTCTCTTCCGCGAGGTGTGCGGTTGATGAATCCTTCCTTTATAAGGAAAGGTTCGTAGACCTCCTCTATCGTTCCCTGGTCTTCTCCGACGGCGGTCGCGATGGTATTGACTCCGACAGGACCGCCTTTGAACTTCGTTATTATGGTCCTGAGGATCTTGTTGTCTATCGCATCCAGTCCCCTCTTGTCTATGTTCAGAGCGTCAAGGGCATAACGGGCGATGGCCAGGTCTATGCTGCCGTTACCCATAACCTGGGCGAAATCCCTGACACGGCGCAGGAGGGAATTGGCTATACGCGGAGTTCCGCGGCTCCTCAAGGCTATCTCATAAGCCGCATCCTGCTCTATTCCTATATTAAGTATGGATGCGCTCCTCTTTATTATATTGACGAGGGTCATCGTGTCATAGTACTCCATCGCGCATGTGATTCCGAAACGCGCACGCAGAGGAGAGGTCAGAAGGCCGCTTCTTGTCGTCGCACCGACAAGGGTGAAGGGATTCAGGGATATGCGCACGGAACGTGCTCCCGGGCCCTTGTCTATCATTATATCTATGACATAGTCCTCCATGGCCGAGTACAGATACTCCTCCACCACCGGAGACAGACGATGGATCTCGTCGATGAAAAGCACGTCTCCCTCATCAAGGGACGTAAGCAGACCGGCAAGGTCACCGGGCTTGTCAAGAATAGGTCCGGAAGTCACTTTCATATTGACTCCCAGCTCGTTGGCTATTATATGTGCAAGCGTGGTCTTGCCCAGACCTGGAGGGCCGTGGAACAGTACATGGTCAAGAGACTCCCCTCTCATCCTGGCAGCCGCCACGAAGATCTTGAGATTGGTCACAATCTTGTCCTGACCCGTGAATTCCTTCAGGTCCTGCGGACGGATTATTCCGTCCAAATCCTTATCTTTGCCCTCGACAGCTTTGTGGGGATCGAAATCGTGCGCCATGAAAATCAAATTACATCATACAAATATATATATTTATTTTAAGATTTTATGATTTTTATAAAGCTGTTGAAATGTTGAAAACGTCAGAGCGTATCTGAGTATCAGTATTTTATATATGACATATTGTGTTGATAAGCTTATTGGAATCTTATTTGGAAAAAGTTTGAGAAAGATTTGCGCATGAAGAACGGCCGCCGTAATATACGGCTTTTGATTATTTGCTAATTTACTTTTCAATTGCTTTCAACAGGTTTTTAAACAGGTTATCAACAGAAAAACGGGGTAAATGTTAATAAGTTCGAAATCCACAGAAAAGATCGCCGGAAAGTTGCAGAAGGACAAGGAAATATTCTGCAGCGGGCTCTTTCTTTCCGCAAGATGGTTCGCCGTGTCCCAGCTCGACATGGATGCCCTTCAGGTGATCGTGCTTCCGGACAAGGACAGTGCGGAGTACTGCGCGGCCGATCTTTACAATCTGACCGATGCTGACAATGTGTTCTTTCTGCCGGATTCCGGCAGGGCGCTCGAGAAGAGCAACTACAAGGCCTCTCTCGGAGTCCAGAGGACATCTGCAGTAGGCCGTATCGCGGATTACAAAGGGGGACAGCTCTATATAGTCACCTATCCTTCGGCGATGGAGGAGCCTGTACCGGATTCCAAGAAGATAAAGGATTCCCTTATAAGGCTTGAAACGGGAAACGAGATAAGTCATGAGGAAATAGTCAAGGTGCTGTTCGACAGCGGATTCGAAAGGGTGGACTTTGTAGCGGAGCCGGGTCAGTTCGCTATAAGGGGAGCAATCGTGGACATATTCTCTTATTCATATAACGATCCTTTCAGAATATCCTTCTTCGGAGATGAAATAGACGGGATAAACATATTCGACTGCAACACCCAGCTGTCCAAGGAGAAGACCGATGCGGCGGATATATATCCCGACATCGTCACAGCCGGATCGGATTCGGAAGGCATGACGAGCATCTGCAGCATGCTTCCGGAAGGCACCGTGTTCTGGCTCGATTCGTCGGACATGTACCGTCAGAAGGATTTCTTCCTGGAGCTTGAAAGATTTACAAGGATATATACTGACGTTCCTCTTTCACGTCAGGATGCGGAACCTGTCAGGTTCAACATAGCTCCTCAGCCTTCGTTCAACAAGAACTTCGAGCTTCTTGCGCAGGACATAAGGAAACATCTTGAGGAAGGGTACAGGGTGAGGGTGTACGGGGAGAAGCCTTCTCAGCTGGAAAGGCTCAGATCCATTCTGTCCCAGGACAATGCCGTCCTGCCTGAGTTCGTTGCAAAGAAGAATATCCATAACGGCTTCATAGACCATGACGACAAGGTCTGCTGCTACAGCGATCATGAAATCTTCGATCGCTTCCATCGTGTGACCATCAGAAGGTCCGTGGAAAAGAGCGAGCAGCTTACGGTCAACGACCTGACTTCGTTTGCGATAGGGGATTACATAGTTCATATAGATTACGGAGTCGGAATATTCGGCGGTCTTGTGCGTATGAAGGATGACAGGGGAAGGATGCATGAAGTCGTCAAGCTTACATACAAGGATGGAGATGTGGTCTTTGTTTCCGTACATGCCCTTCATAAGATATCACGTTATAAATCAAAGGATTCCGAGCCTCCGAAGATACATAAGCTCGGCTCTAGGGCATGGCAGAACCTCAAGGCCAGCACCAAATCTAAGGTGAAGGATATAGCCAAGGACCTCATACAGCTTTATGCCAAGAGGAAGGGGGCGAAGGGATTCGCCTTTTCGGCTGATACCTACATGCAGCAGGAGCTTGAATCTTCATTCATGTACGAGGATACTCCTGATCAGGAGAAGGCTGTACTTGCAGTCAAGAGGGATATGGAGGACGACTGTCCTATGGACAGGCTTGTCTGCGGTGATGTGGGCTTCGGCAAGACTGAGGTGGCGGTGAGGGCTGCCTTCAAGGCTGTGGCGGACAGCAAGCAGGTGGCGGTTCTTGTCCCTACTACCATCCTTGCTCTCCAGCATTTCAAGACTTTCCAGTCCCGACTTAAGGATTTTCCGTGCAATATCGACTACGTGAGCCGCTTGCGTACGGCCAAGGAGATATCCGACATACAGAAAAGGCTCAAGAGCGGAGCTCTGGACATTGTGATAGGTACGCATAAGCTTATAGGAAAGGGCTTCGAATTCAAGGATCTGGGGCTTCTCATAATAGATGAAGAGCAGAAGTTCGGAGTAGGTGCCAAGGAAAAGCTGCGCCAGCTCAAGGCTTCCGTGGATACGCTTACCCTCACGGCGACCCCTATTCCACGTACCCTGCAGTTCTCTCTTCTGGGTGCGCGAGACCTTTCCATAATAAACACACCTCCGCCTAACAGGATACCTGTGCAGACTGAAATCATGCTCTTTGACCATGATGAGGTCAAGAAGATAATAAGGTATGAACTCAACAGGGGAGGACAGATATTCTTCGTGCACAACAGGGTGGAAGAGCTTCAGGCCATACATGATATCCTGCACAGGCTTGTTCCGGACATGAAGATCTGCGTGGCCCATGGTCAGATGGAGGCCAAGGTTCTTGAGAACAAGATTCTTGAATTCATGGCAGGTGACTATGATATGCTCTTGTGTACCACCATAATAGAGAATGGTCTGGATATTCCGAACGCCAATACCATAATGATAAACCAGGCCCAGAACATAGGTCTGAGTGACCTTCATCAGCTCAGGGGCAGGGTAGGACGCTCGAACAGGCGTTCGTTCTGCTATCTCATTGTGCCTCCTCTGGTGTCCATTACGGATGATGCGAGACGCAGGCTCAAGGCCATCGAATCCTTCTCCGATCTTGGAAGCGGCTTCAATATAGCCATGCAGGACCTCGATATCAGGGGAGCGGGAAACCTTCTTGGAGCAGAGCAGAGCGGCTTCATCACCGACATGGGCTTCGAGACCTATCAGAAGATTCTTGCCGAAGCGATGGAGGAAATCGGAGTGGAGACTGGAATAACCACGCGCAGCAGGGATGAAAGCTATGTTTCCGACTGTACCATAGAGACTGACCAGCTGGCCCTCATTCCGGATACCTACATAGACATGACTGCCGAAAAGATAAGGATCTACAAGGAACTGGATTCCCTTGGTTCCGAAAAGGAGATGGAACAGCTGAAGAAGAGGCTTGCCGACAGGTTCGGAGCCATTCCGGATGAAGTCCTCAGGCTTTTCGAAATAGTGAAGATAAGACAGCTCGGACAGAAGCTCGGCTTCGAAAAGATAATAATAAAGAACGGAGTGATGATAGCCTTCTTCATATCCAATCCTCTGTCGCAGTATTACCGCAGCGACATGTTTGCCCGTATCCTGGAAAATGTAACTCTCAATCCGAAGCTTTTCGAACTCAAGCAGAACGACAACAAGCTCAGAGTCTTCTCGAAGAATGTCGACGGCCTGACTGCTGCCTATTCATTGCTTAAGAGGTTGTAATCATTCTTTTAATTTCTTAAATTTGCCCTGATATAAAGATAAGGATAGTGGCTAATCTTATAATCGACATAGGAAATACAGCTCTGAAAGCTGCCTGGGCTGACGGGATGACTCTCGGCAAGACATTCAGGTATCAGGGTGAAAGAATGTTTGATTTCATCCTGTCCCTTATAGATAAGGAAAGGCCTGAAGTGCTGGTGCTCAGCAGTGTAAGGAAATTTACCCAACAGAATCTTGCAAGGCTTGAAGAAGTCTGTGACCGTCTCCTTCTTATGGATTCGGCTATGTTCTCTCATTATTCCATTCCGGAATATCTGACTCCGGACCGTGCGGCATCCATAATAGCATCAAGATATCTTTTCAAGGGACGGAGCTGTAGCATCTTCGATTTCGGAACCATGCTTACAGTGGATTACATAGATTCGGAGGGGTGTTATGAAGGAGGATGCATATCTCCCGGATGCGTTACACGTTTCAAGTCGGTAAACAGGTATTCAAAACATCTTCCCCTGCTTGAAATACCGGACAGCATCGATGAAAAAGGTTTGTCTACAGCAGATTCCATATCTTCCGGAGTAATATCAGGCATAATGTTTGAAGTTCAGGGACACATTTGTAGAAATCCGGAAAATATTGTTGTTTTTACTGGTGGAGATGCGAATTATTTTGCAAAAAGGATGAAAAACTCCATCTTTGTAGTTTGTAATTTAGTCTTAATGGGTTTGGCATTAACGGCTGTTGAATATAGAAGGAATGAATAGAAAAATATATCTGATACTCACATTCATCGTCATGTGCATCTGTGCGCGAGCTCAGGAAGGTGCGCATGGTGCCTATTCTCCGTATTCTATATACGGAATAGGAGATATATCCAAAGAGGGAACGGCCTTCAACAAGGGAATGGGAGGAACAGGTATCGCAACAAGGAACAAGAGATTCATAAACTATCTCAATCCTGCATCCGTGACGGCAAGGGACTCTCTCTCGTTCATGGCGGATTTCGGACTTTCTCAGAAGAACACTGTCTACAGGCAGGGAGATATAAAATCAGCGAACAATACATTCAACATATATGATTTCGTGATGAGTTTCCCTATCTACAGGTCTTCTGCCTTCATGGTGGGAATAACTCCTTTCAGCGATGTCGGATATGACTTCTCTTCGATTGAGACTGATCCTGAAATAATAGGAAACACAGGAAACATCACATATGACTCATTCGGTTCCGGAAGCATCTATCAGGTATTCTTCGGAGCTGGAGTTACATTCTGGAAGAGACTTTCCCTCGGAGCGGAAGCCATCTATTATTTCGGTAATATAGACAAGGTTACCAATATGGATTATTCCAACTCTTCATACAGGTCTATAAACAGTGGTAACGATCTTTCAATCAATGCGTTTACCGGAAAATTCGGTTTACAGTACGAGCAGAAGATAGCTGGAAACGTATCGATGACCTTAGGTGCCACATACAGGCTTGGCACAGGAATGAAGGGATATGCGACCGAATACAGATATGCGAACCTTTCAAGCGTTTCGGATACATTGAGATACAATGTGGATACCCTTGCTTCATCCGGACTCAGAATAGCGGACGAGATAGGAGTAGGTATTGCATTGAAAGGCGGTGACAAATGGTCTGTGGAATTCGATTATCTCAGGTCGGACTGGACAAGATCGGGATTCGACGGTGCGAGAGGTTTCGGAGTGTCAGGAGATTCCAAATTCTCTTCTACGGTTTCGCAGTCGTTCAGAGCAGGATTCGAGTTGGTTCCTAACAGGAATGATATCAGATATTTCTTCAAGAGATGTGCGTATAGAGGTGGTATATATTATGACCAGTCCTACTATAAGCTTGACGGAAACAATGTCAATTCCATGGGTATAACCTTAGGTATAACGCTTCCTGTATTCAGGTGGTACAACGGTCTGACCCTTGGTGTGGATTTAGGTCAGCGTGCAAGCGCAAGAAACAATATGATAAGGGAGCGGTACGCCATGTTCGTTGTAGGATTCAATATTCATGACATATGGTTCCAGAAACCGAAATATAATTAAAAACACAAAATATCGCTATGAAAAAAATTGTACTGTTGATTTCTGTGGCTGCGATCGCATTGTTCAGCAGCAGCACTGTTTCCGCACAGGGAAAGTATGGTCCTGACAGCACTGAGTGTATCAAGTATCTGTCGTACTATACAGAGTATTACAAGCAGAAGAACTATGATTCTGCACTTCCTAACTGGAGAAAGGCTTACAAGTACTGTCCGCCTACAGCAAGATACTCTCTTCTTTCAGATGGTACTACCCTTATCCGTAACCTCATTCAGAAGAATGCCAACAATCCTGTATACAAGAAGGAACTTGTTGACTCGCTCATGACTATCTACGATCAGCGTGTTCAGTACTGGCCTAAATATGCGGTAAGCTCTCTCAACAACAAGGCTCTCGACATGTACAACTATGTAAAGGATGAGCCTCAGAAGCTTTACGAGGTTCTTACAAATGTAGTTGAGACTGCAAAGGAGAAGACAAGACCTAACATCTTCCTTTTCCAGCTCAATACAGCTGTGGATCTTTACAAGAACGGTCAGCTCGATCCTGAGTCAGTTATCAATGTATATGAGAAAGGTATCGAGTATCTCGGCAAGATGACAGCAAAGAACGATGTCGAGCAGAGAAGCATTGACAAGACAGTAGAGGATGTGGAGAGTCTCTTCATCACAAGCCAGGTGGCAAGCTGCGATAACCTCCTTGCTCTCTTCGGACCAAGAGTAGAGGCTGCACCGGATGATCTTGCTCTTGCAAAGAACGTTGTGAGAATGATGGGTATGACTGAAGGATGTACAGACAATGAGCTCTTCCTCAAGGCTGTGACAACAACATACAATCAGGAGCCTTCACACACTTCTGCATATTATCTGTACAAGCTCTATGCAGGCAGGGCTGATATGGAGAATGCTCTCAAGTACATGGATGAGGCTGTAAACTATCCGGAGTCTGACAATGCTACTGATGCTTCATATCTCTATGAGCTTGCTGCATTCTGCTTCAAGAACGGAAACAATGCAAAGGCTCTGTCTTCAGCTCAGAAGGCTGTGGAGCTTGATGAGACTCTTGCAGGTAAGGCTTACATGCTCATGGGAACAATCTGGGGTAGCGTGGTTTGTCCTGGAAATGAAATCGAGCAGAGGGCAAAGTACTGGGTTGCAGTTGATTATATGAACAAGGCAAAGGCTGCTGACGAGTCACTTGCAGAGGATGCAAGCAACTACATCCGTCAGTACGCTGCTTATTACCCACAGACAGCTGAGGCGTTCATGTACGATGTTACCGACGGTCAGTCTTACACTGTTTCATGTGGTGGAATGAGAGCTACAACAACTGTAAGAACTCAGAAGTAATCAGTATTGAATCGTTTGATACATATGATGAAGATGATGGCAACCGCTGTGGCGGTTGCTTTCATCGTTTATTCTTGTAAAGGCAAGCTTGCTGAAGCTGAGGCCATAAATCTTGCGGAAACTCCAGTCCAGACTGTGGATGACATGTTCATCGTACAGACCAAGAACGGGCAGATTCAGATGAGGGCGCAGGCTCCTCTCATGGAGAAATATGAGAAGGACAGTCTTTCATATGAACTTTTTCCGGAAGGTTTCTTCGTTTATGGATATACGGATGAGGGACTCCTTGAAACCGAGATAGTTGCCGATAATGCAAAACATCTCAAGCACGATAACGGAGAAGAATCCTGGTCGGCATTCGGCAATGTGGTGGTGAAGAATCTTATCAAGCAGGAGGTCATGGAGACCGACACCTTGTATTGGGATCAGCAGAATGAGAAAATATATACCCACTGCTATGTGAGGATGTATTCTCCGGACGGATTCATGCAGGGTTACGGAATGGAATCCGATCAGCGTGCCAGGAATTCCATCATCTTCAAGCCGTTCAACAGTTATGGCATTGTAGTACAGGATAGTACGCAGGTTTCAGTTGATTCTGTCAATTTTATAGGCCCAATGCAAAAAAAATAGTAACAGATTGACAGAAAATTGCTATCTTCGCGCCCTAATACGTGATTTTACAGGAAATAATCTAAAATAATCAATAAAATGGCAGTACTTGAAACAATCCGTGTAAAGCTCGGAATTCTGATTACAGTGCTCATCGCTGTGGCGCTGTTGTCGTTTATCATCGATCCGAGCACACTTCAGTCTGTATCGTCTTCAATGTCATCCAAGTATGATGTAGGAGAAATCAACGGTAAATCTATTTCATATACCGACTTTCAGGCAGACGTAGACAAATTCACTACAATCAACGAGATTCTTACAGGCGGTTCAGCTCAGAACGAGCAGCAGCACGCTTCTATCAGAAACGCTGCATGGCAGTCACTCGTTGACAAGTATCTTTTCGTAAAGAATGCCGAGAAGGCAGGTATCCATGTAGGTGAGGAGGAGCTCCTCAGCCTTATCTCAGGTGATCTTGAGTCTCCTGTATTTACCCAGAACCCTGCATTCTTCGATGAGAACGGAAACTTCTCAAAGAACATGGTTCTTGAGTTTATCTCATACATGGATTCAGACCAGACAGGACGTCTCAATCTCTATTGGGAGTGGCTTCAGGAGCAGGCTAAGAACCAGCAGTACTATGCTAAGTACAACTCACTCTTTACTGCTTCGAATTATGCCAACCCTCTCACTCTTGCGAACCAGATCGCTGACAACAACAATACATTCAATGTAGAGTTCGTTATGGTTCCTATGGGATATGCAGGTCAGGATTCTACAATCGTGGTTTCAGACAGCGAGATCAAGAAGTACTACGATGCTCACAAGAAGTTCTACCGTCAGCCTGCAAGCAGGGATATCGAGTATGTTGTATACGAGGTTGTTCCTTCAGCAGAGGATATTGAAGCAGCAAATCAGGCTCTCGTTAACGTATATGACGAGTTCGCTTCTACAGATAACATGAAGGCTTTCCTTCTTGCAAACTCTGACCGTCAGTACGACAGCCGTTGGTACAAGGCAGGTGAACTCAACTCTGTTGCAAAGGAAGTCAATGACTTCGCTTTTGCTGACAAGAAGGTAGAGGGTGTTTCTCCTGTCATCACTAAGGGCAACACATTCTACGCAGTGAAGGTAGTGGAAGAGGCTATGGTTCCTGATTCAATATATGTCAAGTATGCTCCTGCAACAGTAGAGAATGTTGACAGCGTGCTTACAGCTTCAGAGGCTACATGGCTCCCTCAGATCGCAGGTTTCGAGGATCTCATGACAGCTGCAAAGAACAGTACTGTAACTGTCAACGGCATGGTATTCAATGTAATCGACAGGACTGCTCCAGTAGCTAAGAAGAGAGTGGCTGTGCTTGAGAAGGCAGCAGTTGCAAGCAAGGAGACAGTAAACGGCTTCTATGCAAAGGCAAATACACTCGCTACAAAGTCTGCTGGCAAGTATGACAATTTCGTGAAGGCGGTTGCAGAGGAGAGCGTTTATGCTCATCCTGTAAACAAGATGCTCGAAAGCGCTGACAGACTTGGTGCAGTAGAAAATACTAAGGAGGTTACAAGATGGGCTTTCGATGCTAAGGTAGGCGATGTTTCCAACATCATCACTGTAAACAACAACTACTTCATCGTAGCTGCTCTCAAGGGTATCCACAAGGAGGGCTATGCTCCTGTAGCTGAGGTTTCAGAGTCAATCAAGAATGTCCTCTACTCAGAGAAGGCTGTCGCAAAGAAGGCTGCTGAGGTATCTGAGAAGATCGCAGGTCTCAACGACATGCAGGCTATTGCAGAGGCTCTCGGAACAACAGTAAGCACTAAGGACGGTATCGCATTCTCTTCAATGTCAGCTCAGGGTCTTGATCCTAAGTTCATCGGTGCAGCTTCCGTTTCAGAGGAAGGAAAGATCTGCGGTCCGGTAAGTGGTAACATCGGAGTATATGTATATAAGGTTACAGGCCGTGATACAGGCTCATTCTTCACTGAGGATGATGCTAAGACACGTGATGCTCAGATGAACCAGTATGCAGCTCAGATGGTTCTTCCAGTGATGATGGATGACGCTGAAGTGAAAGACAATCGCGCACGTTTCTTCTAAGAAGACAACCATAAAATAATAAGAACGGGAGAGAGATTTGTATTTGACATGATTTCTTTCCCGTTTTATTGTATAAACACTAAGACGATTGACACAATGAAATCTTTCAAGGTTACGATTTCTTTGCTTTTGATATCTTTTGCATGGCTTGCAGCACCTGTAAATATGTTTTCTGCTGAAAATTCGGATAAGGACTCTCCATGCATAATCAACTTCATCAACTTCATCAGACAGACTGAGCCGAGATGGCCTGAGGATTATCCTGATGAATATCTCTTCAATACTACAGTTGAAGAGTTGAAGCAGTTGAACGAATTCGGTTTCAAAGGTACCTTCCTTATCCAGTATGATGCTCTTATAAATCCTGATTATCAGGAACTTATGAAAAAGGCGATCGAGCAGGGACATGAAGTAGGTGCCTGGTGGGAAATTACTGAGCCTCATGTAAAGGATGCAGGCATGAACTGGCGTGGACGCTTTCCTTGGGACTGGCATGCGAATGTAGGTTTTGCTACAGGCTACACCCCAGACGAGAGAATCCGCCTCGTTGATGTCTATATGGAGAAGTTCCATAGCATTTTCGGCTGCTATCCGGCATCTGTAGGTTCATGGTTCATCGATGCTCATACGATGGGATATCTTTACGACCGTTACAATGTAAAGACGGCTTGTATGTGCAGGGATCAGTATGGTACTGACGGATATACTCTTTGGGGAGGTTATTGGAATCAGGCTTACTATCCTAGCCGTTTGAATTCATACATGCCTGCCCAGACTCAGGAGGAGCAGATTCCTATTCCTGTCTTCCGTATGTTGGGAAGCGATCCTATCTATCAGTATGACAGTTCAATAGGTAACAATGGTCAGGGAGTTATCACTCTTGAGCCTGTATATAAGAATGGTGGCGGTAACCGCAGATGGGTTGAATGGTTCTTCCCTGCAATGGCAGGCAGCAAGAGCATCAATTTCAACTACATTCAGGCCGGACAGGAAAATTCATTCGGTTGGAATGCCATAAGGAATGGTCTCACTATGCAGGTGGAGCTTGTCCGTGGAATGGCGGATGAAGGACTTGTACGTGTAGAGACACTTGGTGAGTCAGGAAGCTGGTATAAGAAGAATTTCCCTGTTACTCCGGCTACAGCCGTAACTGTCATGGATGACTATCGTGGAAAGGATATTTCTTCAGTATGGTACAACAGCCGTTTCTATCGTGCCGGTCTGCTTTGGATAAAGAATAAATTCGTGATCCGCGATATCCATATGTTCGATGCAGGTATAGAGTCGGATTATCTCCGTAAGGCAGGTACTACTACTTACTGTGAATACATAACTCCACCATTTGTAGATGGTTTCCTCTGGAGTACCGAGAAGGAAAAGGCAGGTCTGCGTCTCGTTGCAGTCAAGGAAGACGGCACTGCTAAGGAGATTTCAGTAAAATCACATGAATTCGTAGAAAGCGGCGAAAATGCCCTTACTGTAAATTGCAATACCGCTTACGGCCAGTTCAGCCTTCTTTTCGAGGAAGATGCCATGACAGTGGCATTCTCGCCTGCAGATGGCGCGGAATCGCTTGATTGGGCCCTTGAATTCACTGCAGTGAAGAAGGATGATCTTCCTTTCACAAAGATGTCCGATAAGGTTATCAGCGCTTCACACAGGGGCTATGATTACGATGTAAATCTTATCGAAGGTAAGTTCGTCCAGAAGGATTCTGATTTTGCAAAGTGGCACATTGTTCCGCAGGACAACAGACTTGTCCTCAGCGGAGTGATAGCAGAATAAATCTGATTGTATAGTATGAAAAGTATCTTGTATAGTATGAAACGTATCTTGATTTTAGTGGCATTTTTGTCTTCATTTGCTCCTGCAAGCATGTTTTCTCAAGAAAAAGATGTACCGTGCATAGTCAATTTCATCAATTTCGTGCGTGATGTAGAGCCGAGAAACAACTCCGAAAAGGACAGATATCTTTATGTAGCCACACGAAATGAGTTGAACCAGTTGAATGACTATGGTTTTACCGGTACTTTTCTTCTTCAATATGATGCCCTCTTAAATCCAGATTTTCAGAGCTTGATGAAAAAAGCTGAAGCTGATGGACATGAGATCGGTGCATGGTGGGAAATCACGGAACCTCATGTGAAGAAAGCAGGTATCGAATGGCGTGGCCGTTATCCTTGGGACTGGCATGCACATGTCGGTTTTGCTACAGGATATACTCCGCAGGAAAGAGAACGTCTTGTAGATGTTTTTATGGAGGAATTCCGCAGCATTTTCGGATATTATCCGACTTCGGTAGGTTCATGGTTCATCGACGCCCATACCTTGACTTATATGTATGACCGCTATAATATTGTAGCGTCATGCAACTGCAAGGATCAGGTAGGAACAGACGGTTATACCCTGTGGGGAGGATATTGGAACCAGGCTTACTATCCGAGCAGACTCAATGCCTATATGCCTGCCCAGACAGAGGAAGGTCAGATTCCTGTTCCGGTTTTCAGAATGTTAGGAAGTGATCCTATATATCAGTATTACAGTGGTATAGGTGATGCCAGTCAGGGAATCCTTACCCTTGAACCTGTGTATACAGGTGAAGGTGGTGGAGGAGGAGTCCGGAAATGGATCGACTGGTTTCTTCCAGCCATGGCGGAAAGTGAGAGCCTGACTTTCAATTATGTTCAGGCCGGTCAGGAAAATTCCTTCGGATGGAAGTCCATGAAGAAGGGTCTGAAAATGCAGATGCCTGTTTTCAGAAAGTTGACTGATGAAGGTGCTTTCAGAGTGGAAACTCTCTCAGAATCAGGACGTTGGTTTAAAGAAAACTTCCCGGTGACACCAGTTTCATCTGTTACGGTTTCTGACGATTTTCTTAATGTCGGCAAAAGCGCAGTCTGGTACGACAGCAGATACTATCGTGCAGGACTTTATTGGGCAGGTACGGAATTCATCATCCGTGACATCCATATGTTCGATGAGAAGATTGAGTCTGATTACCTCCGTAAGCCTCTCACCACCACTTATTGCGAATATCTCACACCACCTTTCATAGATGGATTCTTCTGGAGTTCACAGACTGAATTGGCAGGCCTTCGTCTTGTGACATTCAAGGCAGACGGCACAACAGAAGTGATTCCGGTAAAATCGCATGAATACGTAGAAAGCGCTGCAGACGTTCTTTCTGTCCTCTGTGGCACCGATTACGGCCAGTTTGAGCTTATCTTCAACGAAGACGCCATGACAGTATCATTTGCACCTGCTGCGGGCTCAGAACCGCTGAAATGGGCCCTTGAATTCAATGCATTCGTCAAGGATAACCTTCCGTTTATAAAGATCGCAGACAAGGCCATCAGCGCTTCATACAAAGGCTACGACTACAATGTCCGCCTTACCGAAGGTAAATTCAGCCCGAAGTCCTCAGACTTTGTAAACTGGCATATCCTTCCGCAGAACGGCAGACTCGTGCTCAGCGGAGTGATAGCAGAATAAGATATTATCAGATAGTATTTGATTTTTAGTATATGCAAATTTCCAGAGAATTACCCGAGTAACGAAAAAGTATACGGATAATTCTCTGGAAAATAGGCTTCAGAACAGGATGTAAGGCCGGTTTTAATAAAAAAATTATTTTTCGAACTGCTCTATCTTAAGACCGTCTACAGCCATTGCTCCGATCTTTGGAACAGCCTCATTGAAATGAGGTGCAGAAGAATGCTTGTCAAGAGCCTCCTGACTTTCCCAGGTTTCGCAGAACATCATCACCTTAGGGTTGGTAGTGCTCTGATAGAGATCATATCCTTTATTGCCCTCGTCTTCACGTGACTTGGCTACGAGTTCGTCTGTTACAGCCTTCAGTTCTTCGAGGCTTACATCATCCCTGAGGGTGAAAAATGCATTTAATCTGATCATAGTCGTAATATTTTAAGAAGGATTATACATTGAAGAGGAAATGCATGATGTCGCCGTCCTGAACCACATATTCCTTACCCTCGATTCCAAGCTTTCCAGCCGCCCTGCAGGCCGATTCTGACTTCAGCTCGACGAAATCCTCGTACTTGATGACTTCGGCGCGGATAAAGCCTTTTTCGAAGTCTGTGTGGATCACTCCTGCGGCCTTCGGAGCCTTGTCACCCTTGTTGATGGTCCATGCACGGCACTCGTCCGCTCCGGCAGTGAAATATGTGCGCAGATTCAGAAGAGAATATGCACTCTGGATAAGCCTTACGACACCTGACTCCTCCAGACCCATTTCCTCCAGGAACATCTGACGCTCCTCATAGCTCTCGAGCTCAGCGATGTCGGACTCGATCTTTGCCGCAATGACAAGAATTTCCGCATTCTCATCCTTCACAGCCTCCCTTACTCTCTCCACATACTCGTTGCCTGTCTTGGCCGATGCCTCGTCAACATTGCAGACATACATCACAGGCTTGTTGGTAAGAAGGAAAAGCTCCTTTGCAAGCTGCTCTTCCTCAGCATTTTCCGGAACCACTGTACGGCATGACTTACCCTGTTCCAGAGCTGCCTTGTATCTTGTAAGAAGGTCAAAAAGTTTCTTTGCATTCTTATCTCCTCCTGTCTGTGCCTGCTTCTGAACCTTTGATATGCGGTTCTCGACAGTCTCAAGGTCTTTGAGCTGAAGCTCGCAGTCGATCACCTCCTTGTCGCGGACAGGATCCACGCTTCCGTCCACATGGACGATGTTCGGGTCGTCGAAGCAGCGGAGCACATGAAGGATGGCATCAGTCTCCCTGATGTTTGCGAGGAACTGGTTTCCAAGTCCCTCTCCCTTGCTGGCACCCTTTACCAGACCTGCGATATCCACGATTTCCACTGTAGCCGGAATCACCCTCTTAGGATTGCAGAGGCTTTCCAGAACCTCGAGTCTCTTGTCCGGAACGATGGTAGATCCGATATTCGGTTCTATTGTGCAGAAAGGGAAATTGGCGCTCTGTGCCTTTCCCGAGCTGACGCAGTTGAACAAAGTTGATTTTCCTACATTAGGAAGTCCTACGATACCGCATTTAAGTGCCATGTTATGAATTTTTTAAATGTAAATTTCCTTTTTTAATAATCCGGTCGCAAATTTACTCCAACTTTTTCTTTTTCTTTAAGGAATTTCTTTTTTTTATAGAACCTTTTTTTCTTTTTTATACCCTTCCCATGGAATTTCATGCATTTTTGCAGTTTGTATGAAAAGGATGTTTATGACAATGGCGTCGTTCGTGCTGCTGTTGACCGGCTGCATGGGACAGGATGGGGACTCCCTTTTGGTGATGTTCTGGAATATGGAGAATTTCTTCGATTACAGGGACGGGGGAGCAGGGGAGTCCGACAGGGAATTCTCCTCATATGGTGAAAGGCATTGGACGAAAAGGAGGTTCATGGCAAAGTGCAATGCCGTATCCAAATCAATATACTGGATATCGGACAGATATGGAAGACTTCCTGATATTATAGGTCTTGCAGAGATAGAAAACAGTAACGTCCTGTACAGACTTCTGAATGACACGGCCTTGAAGAAGGCGGGATATTCATTCGTGCATTATGAGGGCAATGACCGCAGAGGAATAGACGTAGCCCTTCTGTACAGGAAAGCAGGCTTCAGGAAGATATCCCATACACGGAAGATTCCCGTAACCCGGGAAGGGGACACACTTCAGACAAGAGAAATCCTCCATGTGGAACTTAAACCTATGGAATCTCCTTCAGTGGACCTTATAGTCAATCATCATCCTTCGAAATATGGAGGTACGGACGAGTCGCAGGCAAGAAGGGAAGCGGCGATGTCCGCACTGAAGGAACTTACGGATTCGCTGGCAGCTGTGCGTGGCCCGAACCACCATATCATAGCTATGGGTGACTTCAATGACAATCCTGAATCCGGTCCGTTTGAAATGATGAAGAGAAGCCTTGTCAATATGGGAGAAGACCTGCATAGCAGAGGAAAGGGAACGATCCGATATGAAGGAAGATGGGAACTGATCGACATGTTCCTTGTCAGTCAGGATATGCAGGAGGATGTGAGGATGGAGATCGTGAAAGTGCCGTTCCTCATGACACGGGACACGAAGCATGCAGGCGAAAAGCCCTTCAGAACCTATTCCGGGCCGAAATATATGGGAGGAGTCAGCGATCATTGTCCGATTGTGCTGAGGTTTATTGGTCAGTAAATGCTTTATTTTAAATAATATTACTATATTTGAGAGATTTTATAATCATTGCCACGACAATTAATAATTAAACACATAACCATGAAACAGAGAATTGCTGAAAAATTCCAGACCCTTTTCCAGACAGAGGGTGAATTCTTTGCGTCTGCAGGACGTATCAACCTTATCGGTGAGCACACTGACTATAACGGAGGTTTCGTGTTCCCTGGCGCAATCGACAAGGGTATGATTGCTGAGATAAAGCTCAACGGAACCAATCTGGTCCGTGCATTTGCTCTTGACCTTGATGAATATTGCGAATTCGGACTCAACGAGGAGGATGCTCCTTCTCAGAGCTGGGCGCGATATATCTTTGGAGTATGCCGTGAGATCCAGAAGAGAGGCGGTGTCATCGCAGGATTCGACACAGTATTCGCAGGTGATGTTCCTCTCGGAGCCGGTATGTCATCGTCAGCTGCTCTTGAAAGCACATTCGCATATGCTCTCAATGAACTCTTCAACCTCGGTATCGACAAGTTCGAGCTTGCACGTATCGGCCAGAGCACAGAGCACAACTACTGCGGCGTGAAGTGCGGAATCATGGACCAGTTCGCATCCGTATTTGGAAAGGCCGGTCATCTCATGCGTCTTGACTGCCGCTCTATGGAGTTTGAATACTTCCCGTTCGATCCTGAGCAGCATGGTTATAAGCTCGTGCTTCTGAACTCATGCGTGAAGCACGAACTCGTAGGATCTCCATACAACGACCGCCGTGCATCATGCGAGCGCGTAGCCAAGGTTCTCGGTCAGGAATTCCTCCGTGGAGCTACAATGGATCAGCTCGAGGCTGTCAAGGATCAGATCTCAGAGGAAGACTACCTCCGCGCACGTTATGTGATAGGTGAAGAGAAAAGAGTCCTTGATGTCTGCGATGCACTCGGAAAGGGTGACTATGAGACAGTAGGAGCACGTATGTACGAGACTCACTGGGGAATGTCAAAGGACTATGAAGTGTCATGCGAGGAGCTTGATTTCCTTGCGACAGTAGCTCAGGAGTGTGGTGTTACAGGATCACGCATCATGGGTGGCGGCTTCGGCGGCTGCACAATCAACCTCGTGAAAGCTGAGCTCTACGATGCATTCATCGAGAAGGCCAAGGCTTCATTTGCAGAGAAATACGGCCACGAGCCTATCGTAATTCCTGTAATTATCAGTGACGGAGCGCGCAAGCTCGCATAATAATTCTCAGAATATAGGAAATCCCTATGACTCGCATGAGTTATAGGGATTTTTCTGTGTGTTGGGTGTCAGGCTAATTTTGAGGCGAGCCAGGCGGAGTCGATGAGTTCGAAGCCTTCTGCAGGGCGCATCTGCGGGTTGCGCTCAAGGATTCCCATGCAGTCCTGATAGACATTCCATCCGACATTCACTCCCATCATCTGTCCGTCCATTCCGTACATGAAGGTAAGCAGGCTTCCTTCTCCGGCTTTCTGTTCTGAACCGGCATCATCGGAAGAGCATCTGTAGAAATGGAAGACCGAGGCCATGAAGGCGTCCTTCTGTTCCTGTCCTACCATTTTCTGGACCATCTCCAGTTTTGTGACGTATTTGCACATCTCCACGGCCACATCGTCCAGTCCGGCATCATTTACCAGCACCTTCTCCATCAGAGAACCCATATCCTTCACCCTGCGCAGGGTATATCCTCCCATCGCCTTTGTATGCAGGGTTATGGCCTTCATCTGGGTTTCGGAAATATCACCTTCAGGCATGAGCCAGACCATCAGCTTTGCAGCCGGATCATGGTATAGAGTCTCGTATCTGGCAAGGTTCATCTGACCGCAGTGAGGGCATTCCCAAAGGAAGAGCGATCCGTCACGTACCTTGTCCTTGAGTTCTGGATTATCCGCTGTATTTATGCTTTTATAGACTGTAACTGTATGTTGATGACCGCATTTGCTACATGGGGCAATAGCCTGGTTTATTATTGACATATGATTGAATATTAAAAAGTTACACTGAAAACAGGGCCTACGAACCATCTCGACAGATTATATTCCAGATCCCTCAGCATGAATGATTTTCCTCCATTGTATGACGCGGTGACACCTGCCGAGCAAGGCCACGAAATGAACACCACGCTTTCAAGATTGAAAGTAAGGCTGCATCCTGCCGACCAGAGTCCTCCCTTTACAGATGAAGAAGCGAAAGGATCTATGAAGGTGTAGTCGAAATGAGGGGTAAGAACCATTCTTTTGATATACAGGAAATTACCGAGGATTGAAAGGTCACCTATATAAAAAGGAACGGCATAGTCAGCCGTAAGTCTGAGCATTGATTCTGTCCTTGTGGCGAGACCGGAAGCCATTGAAGCATTGTTGAAGCCTCTCGGAAGCACATTGACTACGCTCTGGCCGAATATCCCGTCATTCATTCTTCCCTGATATGTAGCCGTCAGCTTCATTCCATGCGACCGGGCCACACCTGGCACATAGCCGTATGCATAGGCATATGCCATAGGGGAGAAATATTCCGGAGCATTGAGATTTGCCCAGCCTCCGACTTCCAGACCGGCTCCCCAGCGCGGATAGACGCAGGAATTGCTTGTTCCCAGCATGGTATACATCCTTATGCTTCCGCTCATATACTGCATCAGATGGTTGCCTCCTTCTTCCGCTCTTATGAAGACGTCTCCCTTAAGCGGGTCGTATCCGTCCTGAGCCCTGTGACTGAGAACTATAAGGGAATTGTTCATGTGGTCATTGGTCAGTGTGTATGAGACCTGAGGAATAAGGCCCCTGAACCAGCCTCCTGACGAGAAGTCGAGCGGTACATAGGCCTTGAGGCCTACATTGAGGGAAGGTGCGTCAAGTTCTGTCGATTCAAGAGAAATCCTGCTGCCGTTATCCAGAATATAACCTCTTGTATTGTACTGTCTTACCCCTCTGTCATTGAAGTCGACTGAAGCTTCGAAAACAGGATAAAGTCCTGAATATGTGAATTTTGCATGACCGGAATGTCTCCATTTCGAAGGATGGTAAGGATCCTTGTGGGCTGAATATCCGAATTCTCCCACAGCTGTGGAAAGTCTGTTCTGGATTATACCGGTAGCTCCCAAGGAAGCAGCCTCATAGATGCGGTCGAAGGACATGTTCATGATATTGTTCACGCTCACATATACCGGAGCCCATGAATGTACATTGAACATATGCGGGAACTTCCTGTAGCGCACCGGATCGGAAAACGATACCTTTCCTGTACCCTTGCTGTCGTTGCAGGCAGTGCATGCCGATGCTTTCTTTCCGGCTTTCTTTTCCTGTGCGGTAAGTGACTCGGCGAGCATGTACATATGTCTGTCCCGATATTCTGCCTCGCGATCCAGCAGAGACGATACCGGAGTCCTGAACATCTGCTTTCCCTTGACTGTAAGCGATGAAAAATACAGCCACTGTCCGTCCGGACTATAGGCGAAACTCTCCGCTCCGTGCCTTACAGCTGTCTTCTGCACAAGTCTTCCGCTCTGAGGATCAAGGTGATACAGCTCATTCACACCGGTTCTGTCGCAGGTGAAGATAAGCTCGGAACCATATGAACCGAAATCCTTCACCATCACAGGCTCAGCCTCAAGAACAATCTCCCAAAGCCCTTCGAAGCCCCCGTCAGAATCTGTTCTGCCGACCCTGTATATGCCATAACCCTCTTCTGTGATTCCTGTAGCATATATTTCATTTCCGATCCATGCGGTCTCCACAAGCTGCACTCCATCCGGAGCCGCAGAAACGGCTGCAAGCTCTGCATCATCGCCGGCAGCGTCCAGCACCACAAGGGCCGATCCTCCCTTCACCATATATTCCACGCAGGCAAGAAGACCCCCGTCTTCAGACGGAGAAGGATTGTACAGCAGCCTCTTTCCGTCGCTGAACGACTTGTCCGCCGACCAAAGCGGCTTTCCCTCAGGTGAAAGCGTTCCTTTCATGAACCTTATCTTCGAATGCGACTGCATTGTCCATCTCTCGTCCGGCATACCCTCGCTCCAGTAGAGGCGGTTACCATGCGACTTGAGCTTTCCAGTCTGCGAGGCGAAGGCCGAAACCCTGTGTTCGCCGTCCGGGCCTATCCTTACCAGTGTCGGTGTGTTGAGATGTCCTCTTTTCAAGGAATATAAGTCATTGCCTATGAATATGTTGGAAGTGTAGTCGGTATATAGTCTCGGCTCCTTGGTTACAGGTTCCATAGGTATGTACGGAGCTCTTGCATCGGCCTCAGCCTTCCATACCACGGCCATGGAATCCGTTATCTCATCAAAGACTTCGTCGAATTTCTTCTTGCCGGCAGCCTCCTTTGCCAGAGCGCGGAAACCCATGAACCTGTAAGGCCTTCGGGCCACAAGATGATAGGCCTCGTCCATATAGTCGGGATAATTGTAGAAATGCCTGATGCCTCCGACTGTCATGTAGCCGAGGGCATAGTAACTCGGACTGTAGTTCTTCTGCGAAGGGAACCTCCACTGGCTCCATGTCCTGTCCAGGCCGTTGTCAAAGGCCACGCGGTAGTAGTTCAGGAAGTCGGAAGTACGGCCGCGGCCGGAATTTGAATATGCCGTTTCGGTGATTACCGCATCTCCCTCCATTGTGGAAATGTTCGGATACAGCACAGCTACAAGCACATTGAACATCTCTCCGAAGAACCAGTTGAAAGGTTTCATGGCCTTTGTCATTCCGAACTGCATCTGGCTCACATGACGGGACTCGTGCACTGCAAGCATCTGCTCCCAAGGAAGCGGCTCCGGATCGTATGCGGAAGGGACGGTGAAAAGATCCATCCTCTTCGGGGCCCAGGCCACAGAACCGTTCGAAGTGTTCCATGTGTGCATCACCACAGGCATCCTCTTACTGCCCGGACCCCCCGGCAGATACCCTGATGTCAACGACACAGGAACCCTGTACTTTTCCAGATTGCCGCCGTAAACCCTTGCAAGAGAGTCATTTCCCTCAGGATAGATGAGTCTGAAGTTGTCCGTATCCATCGAATACCACTTCAGCCTTCCCGGATCGTCTCCCGTAACATAAAACTGTGCCCCCGCCATCATCGGCAGCAGCATCAGTATCAATGATATTATATGTTTCTTCATTCCAGTCATATGATTTCCTCCGGCAGAGAGCCTGCTGATAATAATACAAAAGTACATCAAATAAATATAATGGAGGTTATGTTTTCTTGAAAAAATAGTTAGATTTACATTTCGTTTAATGAATACCGGATGCTTATAATATGAACAGGTGTATCAGCATAATTTCAACAGCATTTCTTATGTCGCTTCTGTTGTCATGCGCAGGAGGCGGAAATAAAAAGACCAAGGAAGACAAGCGGTTGGAGACGAGGTCATTGCCGACAGTGACCCTGCCTTCGATGATTCAGGACCGTCAGGAGGCTGCCGAGTATATGGCCATGCATTATTGGGATGCTTTCATGCAGACCGGCAAGACTCAGGAGGACGGTTCCGGGTACAGATGCGACTCTCTTCATGTATCGGGAGTGCCGATGGGTGACTTCGAGCAGAACCTTGCCAACTACATCTATATACTTGAATCCCTGCCTCTCAAGACGGCTCAGAAGGCTGTTGCAAGGGTAGCGGACATGGCCCAGGCCTGTGAAACAGCCGACACAAGTTCTAATGTGTTCGAGACTTTCGTGAAGATGGCGGAAAAATATCTTTTCGATCCTAATTCACCTCTGCGCAACGAGGATCTCTATTCTCCTTTTGCCGACAAGCTCTCAAGGAGCACTCACCTGGACGAAGCCACAAGAGACCGCTATGCCTATGTGACCGAGATGTGCAGGCTCAATGAAAAGGGGACCAAGGCTGCCGACTTCCGTTTCTGCGACAAGTCAGGCCGCATGCACACCCTCCATGGCATAAAGGCAGAGCGCACTCTTCTCTTCTTCAGCAACCCAGGCTGCCAGTCCTGCCTTGAAATCATCAATATGCTTAAGGCGGAACCGGCTGTGGCTCAGATGATTGCTGACGGAAGACTTGCAGTGCTTAACATATATATAGACGAAGACCTGCAGGGCTGGAAGGAATATATGTCTGTGTATCCGGAAGAATGGTACAACGGCTTCGATCCCGACCTTGTCATAAGGACGGACAAGACCTATAACGTGCGTGCGATCCCGTCACTGTACCTCCTGGACTCCGACAAGACCGTCCTTCTGAAGGATGCAACTCCGGAAAAGGTACTCTCGCAGACCGTCGGTGCATAAATTCGCGGTTTTGTGTACCGACGCTATGGTTTTCACATCATTTTCAACTATTTTTGCTACCGTGGGTACATGTAAAGGCGAATTCGTGTACCGACGCTTCAGACAGACAACAGTAACAATATGAAAAAGTATATTGCAGCCCTCTTCATGGCCATGATGGCAGTCACCTCCTGCATCTACGACGATCCCGAACAGGAATTCGAACTGAAGCCCGGAGACAGTATCCCGAAATTCACCGTTCTGATGGCGGACGGCACATCCATGACCTCGGCTCAGCTCATCGAAGGAGCAGCCCTTATAATGTTCTTCCACACAGGCTGCCCTGACTGTCAGAACACCATCCCGTCAGTTCAGAAGATCTATGACAAGTATAAGGAAGAGGTAAAGGTCATTTTGATAAGCCGTGAGCAGGCATATGAGGAAGTCCAGCCGTACTGGCAGGAAAAAGGATACACCCTCCCGTACTCTCCCCAGCAGGACAGAGTGATATACAATCTCTTTGCAACTTCAAGAGTGCCGAGGGTTTATGTATGTAAGGACGGAAAAGTGACAAGCTGCTACAAGGACGATCCTATCCCGACCTACGAAGATCTTCTCTCCGACATTCAGGCTATTTTGTAGCAGTATCGGTGCTGCACCGGGTCTTGCGCCACTGCAGAGGGGACATTCCTGTTATGGTCTTGAACCAGCGGGAATAGTTCGAGATGCTCTGGTAACCTACCTTTATACCGCATTCCTCCACGCTTATCTTCTGTTCTCCGCAGAGATATTCCTTGCTCTTTTCAACGCGGAGAGTATTGAGCCACATGGCGAATGATGTGTTCATGACCTTGTTGAGGTATGCAGACAGGTAACTTGTGTTGGTACCCATTTCTGAAGCGGCGTCCTTGATGTTTATGTCAGCCCTGACATAATTTTCGAGAAGTACCCATCTTTCTATCAGGAGGGCTATCTTTTCATTTCTTTTGGCTTCCTTTTCATCTGTTGCCGCGATTTCTTCCGCAGGCTTTTCTGTAGGGGCTACCGGTCCGTCAATAGGGAAAATGTGGATATGTTCGCCGTGGTCTTCTGCAATTATCTCATGGGACCTGATCTGTTTCCTTACTACATGGATGTTTTCAGGTACGAAACTCAGCATCTTCATAGCCACAATGGTATATACGATAGCCGAACCGACTCCTGTAACGATAGATACGTGTTTATAGTAGAAGGCTCCTGTCATTGTCATAGCAAGTGCGAAAGTTACCCATAGCAACCCGGGTATCCATCTGATATTCAGCTCATCCTCGTAGAAATTATCCATCTGCAGGATGAATTTGTCGTATTCTCTGATGCTTCCGGTGAAAAGCACGATGGTCAGGAACATGTAAACGATGCTCATAGCTATCTTAAGGTAGAACTGACCCGCCGGGAGCATCACGCCTGTCATTCCGAGTGCTGCAAGAATGGAGACACAGACTATCGCTATCTTCTTCAGCATCTTCCTCTTGGGGCGTGAAGTCTCTATCATGTAGAGAAAGCTGATGAAGTTGAGGATGTTGAACAACAGACTCAGACTGACGACTGCAATAAAGCCGTGGAAACCGACCTCTGACGTCGGAGGGAAACATAGCAGGCGTATAATGACGGCAGACGCTATCAGCAAGAAACCGGATGAGAGTATGCGTCTGGACTTCTTATAGTCGTTATATTCGTTCTTCGACGGAATGATTACCACATGCAAAGCCACGCTCAATACAAGAAACAACGTGGCGCAGATGATGCTTAATATCCGACTGTCCATGTTATATGTGAAATTCAATACTATCTCAGTACAAAGGTACATAAATTTGCGTCTGCTTCAAAATTTTTACGCACGCAAAAAATAAATTTTCTTCTAGGTGTCTTTTTGATCCCTTAAATTTGCATTTCATTCAATTTTTTCGTCTTTTTCAAAACTTTTTTCGTCTCTGCGAAAAGCTTTTTGCGATGTTTTGCCGTTTGGGATTTTATTGCTCTCTTTGCATCAGCTGAGCGGCGGTATTGAATGGGATGATTGTCCCAATTCTCAATTCTTGTTAGATTTTCATATCGTCACCAGCACCAACCTTTATTTATTAATAACCGACGTGCTGATGAAAAAGTATCTGATCATTGTACTGCTTCTTGTCTTCGCTTTCCCGAGCATTTCGAACGCTCAGAAAGTCGGTCTGAAGACAAACGCCCTCTACTGGGCGACTACGACCCCGAACCTCGGTCTTGAAGTCGGAATGGGTGACCGTTTCTCTTTCTATCTTGAAGGAGGCTACAACCCGTGGACTCTTAATAAGAATGTCGAGGTAAACAGGAAGATGAAGCACTTCCTCGTAAGTCCGGAAGTACGTTACTGGTTCTGCGAATCGTTCAACGGCCATTTCATGGGTATCAATGCAAGCTATACCCAGTTCAACCTCAGCGCGATTCCGGTGCCTGAGATGTTCTACGCCTTGAACGCTCCTAAGGGTTTTACTGGATCCGGGGAGACAGTCAGGAATCAGGGCTGGGCTGCCGGAGCTGGTATCACATACGGCTACCAGTGGATTCTCGGCAAGCGCTGGAATCTGGAGGCAACCGTAGGACTCGGCTACTGGTACACAGTCTATGACCAGTTCGAGAACCGCAAGTGCGGCCTCTTCCAGCAGAGTTTTGAGCGCCATCTGATTGGACCGACCAGATGCGGCCTCTCATTCATTTACCTTTTTAATTAATATGGAGGGACGAATCATGAAGAAAGCAATACTCATAGCAATCGCAATTCTCGGCATGAGCGTGATCGCAGGGGCACAGTCAAAGATCACCGGCCAGACAGTCGCTCATGACGGAAAGAACGCCATCGTCACCTTCAACATCGAGACAGACGACAATTCCATCCCGTCAAAGCGCAAGGAAGTCATAATGCCTTATATCTATAACGGAAAGGACACCGTATGGCTCGAAACAGTGGAAGTCTACGGAAAGAACCGTTACAAGAGGGAAAAGCAGGAGAACCACCTCGACGGAAACAAGGGCTGGGACCTCGGAGAAGGTCAGATCCTCAAGGGAGATGTCTACAGCTACCGTGATACCGCTCCTCTCAAGAGATGGATGGCACCGGCGAACCTCGGCATCAGAAGGGAAATCGTAGGATGTGCATGTGAAGAGGATCTCGCAGACGAGAATGTAGCATCGGCAACCCTTTTCGAGGAGCCTCCTGTAGCGGCAAGACGCATCCCTAAGGACTTCGCAGTGGCAGATGCTTCAAGACAGTGGGACTTCGGTCAGGACGAGCTTGAAATCATCTTCAAGGTATCCAAGATAGAGATCGACTCATCGGTGTTCAACAACGAGGTTACCTTCGGAAAGATCCTCTCGGCAGTCGACAAGATCTACTCTAACCCTAAGTTCAAGGTGGACCAGATCGAGATCGCAGGTTACGCCTCACCTGAGGGAAGCAGAAGCTTCAACAACTGGCTCGGAGAGAATCGTGCAAAGGCCCTGATCGACTACATCATCGAGCACCGTCCGCAGTACAATCTCACAGAGGCCAACTTCCGCCTCCGCAACGGAGAAGAGAACTGGGCAGGACTTCGCAGACACCTCCTTGCTTCGACAATCGTTGAGAAGGATCAGGTAGTGGAGATCATCGACATGGATCTTCCTGATGAAGAGAAGAAGCTCAGGATCAAGGCTATCGACAATGGCAAGGTCTGGAAGAAGATGCTTGACGAGGTTTATCCTCACCTGCGCTGCGCAAGATATCTCGCTGTCTATTACGACTCAACCCAGGACGAGGCAGTCGATGTCATCAATCAGGCGAACCAGCTGATCCGCGAAGGAAAGTATGCAGAGGCTTATGACCTTGTGAAGCCGTACGACGATGACTTCAGGGCATACAACACTGTAGGAGTGGCTCTGATGATGCAGGGCGAGTTCGAGAAGGCCCTCCCATGGCTGGAGAAGGCTCTTGAAAATGAATCGAAGGAAGCCCAGGGAAATATCGACACCATCAACGCCGAGCTCAAGTACGAGCAGCTCAAGCGTGATGAGCGCGAGGAGTACCTCAAGAGATTTGAATAATAATATCAACAAACAAAACCAATATTAACCTTAAAATCTTTAAAGTTATGAAAATTACAAAATTGATGTTGTCAGCTCTCGCAGCTGCTGCCGTTCTTGTTTCTTGTAACAAGGAAGACCTCGATCCTTCAGTTAAGGGTACAGGTATGAAATCTGTCCAGATTTCCCTCGAGAACATTGTTATGACCAAGGGTGATGCTGTTAAAAAGATCTCGGATGGTCAGGCTGTTGATGTAAGTAATTTCAAGGTTTTCCTTACAGATGCGTCTTTCTCTCAGGAATATGCAGCCTATGACGTTACTGGACAGAACCGTGCAACCATGTATTGGACTGCCGCTGATTTTTCAGCTGGTCCTATAGACGCTACTTTCCACTATGTTGATTCGAAGTGTACCAGAGTGGTTGCTGTAGCAAATGTAGGTAACATCTCTCTTCAGGATCTTACCAACTTAGAGAAGCCTATCGCTGAGCAGCAGAATCCTACAACTCTCGTACTCGTTGCAGACAAGGTTCTTGCAAGAGCAGAGGATGATCCATCAACTCCGGATGTTGACGAGTCCGTTCATACATCGGATGACGGAAAGTACAATGAACTTTGGGAGGCAGCTCTTACCCTTACTCCGGCAATCTCACGTTTCGAGCTCGACGGTTTTTCTGTAGCATTCAGCGAGACTCCTAAGTTCGACAAGATTCAGGTTACTGACGTGGCATTTGACCACTATTGGCCAACAATGATTCTCGATGAGCACAACGGCGTATTCGGTGCGATTCCTACCGGTGAGCATGTGAAGGCTGTCGCTGAACCTACTGATGACAATGAGGTTTACACATGGTTCAACACAATCGCTACCCTCGACCGTTGGTACAAGGATTCGTTCACTGATCTCGTGATGACTCCGGATGATCCTTCTACAACAGCAGTATATGAGAACAGAGCAGATGCTGCATCTCCACGTGCATATCACTTCTATTCAGGAACAATTGTCCCTACAATGTACGTAAAGCTTCTTGCAGACGACGATCCTGCATATGTATGGACAAGCATTTACAAGAAGGCAGATGGTTCAGTTATCTCTCATATTGAGCCAGGTAAGATCTACCGTATGTCAGGTGCCGGTGAAGTTGCAGGTGACGGCTCTGTAGTCATTCCGGACGACCTCGATCCTATACAGAAGTGCATCGATGTGACTGTAGACGTGATTGACTGGGCAGTCGTTCTCATTACTCCAGACTTCTCAGGCGGTTCAACCCAGCAGCTTAGCGAATAAGGCCTGTAACGACTTTTAAGATTATTTTGAAACAACATCAATAAATATATGGAGGGGCGTCAGCCCCGCAGGCCCGCCCCTCCGATATTTATTAACAATTAAACACCTGAAAAAACATACAGATTATGAAACTAAGAAATCTTGCAATGTGTCTCTTGCTCGTAGGAGGACTCTCCGCTTCCTGCATCAGAGAAGACAACAGCGATTGCTATAACATCTACCGCCTGGCCTTGAGCTATCACGGTGACGGTACGACTGATATCTTCCCTCAGAAGATCGGCAGCGTCGACCTGTATGTTTTTGACCAGAACAGCAACTGCGTCAGCTCGACACGTCTGACCGACGCCGAGGTGGATGCGCAGCTGACTACGCTCCCTCCGCTCGAGCCGGGCGACTACCGCATCGTGTGCGTGGGCAATGCGTATGGAACAAAGGTCGAGAACCTTGACTCAAGAGACTTGAGCAAGATAACCTTCGCTGCCGAGGACTATATAAACGGAGAGACTGTATCCGGCAACGATTCCCTTTACTGGTCTGCTATCGACTATCCTATCGAGCCTTTCAGCGAGTACAAGATGGAAGAGACCCGGACTACCTATTTCGCCAGCTCGCACTACGACATCCTTGTCGAGGTTGTGAATGCTCCTGAAAATGTCGGAAAGCACCCTAAGATCGAACTTGTAGGTGTATCTCCGCAGACCGACTTCCACAACACAGCGAAGGGCACGGCGACAGACTATGTTATGGAAACCGTACATGATGGCATAGAAACCACTACGGCAGTCAATAACATAATGAGACATAAGAACCATCAGGATGTTTATGTGAGAGTGACGGGAGAGGATGGAACGGAAGTGGCCCTGATCAACTTTGCAGAGCACATAGCAAAGTACAAGGACTACATCGACACCGAAAAGCATGAGTGTCTGATTCCGTTCAGAATCGAATTCTCGGATCCTGTACCTCCTCCGACACCACCGGATCCACCGACACCACCGACTCCGGGAGATGAGAACTGCGTGGACATAACGATCGGAGTCCCTACATGGTTCATCGAACTTGTAAAACCAATTTTCTAATCAACACGTTTTATGCAGAAGACAAACAACATAATAATCAAGGCGGCTTTGGCGGTTTTCGCGGCATTCCTCGCCACCGGTTGCATCTTCGAAAAGATGGCTATGCCGGAGGATCTGCAGAGCGTGCTGATTCAGGTCAACGTCTCTTCTGGAGAGATGATGACCAAGGCTGAGGCTCCTACGGAAGCTGAGAAGGCTATCAACACCATCCGTATCTATGCCTTCCGCGATGGAAATCTCAGCGGACACTACTACAGCGGGTCTGTGGATTCCGATCCTATCGTGATGGACCTCAGACTTCCTGAGACCGGCACCTGTGACCTTGACTTCTATGTCATCGCGAACGAGACAAGCATGACCCTCACTTCCGGTACGACAGCCCTGAGCGAGTCTACGACGGAAACAGCTCTTGGCAGCTTTGCGATCAGCGCATTCGGAGCATCAGATGGCAGCCTTCCGATGTACGGCACAGCTGATGTCACTATAAATGTGGAAAATGTTTCTTCACAGAAGAATACTGCGGAAGGTCATACTGACCACAGCTACATTACAGACGGAACAGAAGCTGAAGGAGTATTTACCGTAAACCTCGACCTCGAGCGACCTGTTGCAAAGGTTTCTTTCTATGCCCAGGCTCCTGACGGCTCTGCCGATCAGGTCTACCTTTCCGACCTCACGATGCCTGCAAAAGGAACAAGACAGTACGGTTATCTTTTCCCTCAGACTATCGAGACCCTCCAGAGCATACCTGCAACAGGAACCGGCATTGATTTCCTTTCTTCGACAATATTGGTTACGGGAACCGCATCCTCTCCGATGCCTGTGTTTGAAGAATATTATTTCTTCGAGGTTCCTTACGGCTCGGCGGTCTGGAATATGCCAAATTCAGACAACTCCGTAGTGTTCGACATTTCGTACACAGGAGGAAACGGCTCGGTCTACATGCCTCCGATCGAAAGAAATACCCACTACAAGGTATACTGTACCTTCCCTCCTGGCGAAGGAAGCATCGAGGTGAGCTATGTGGTTGCGGACTGGGAAGGCGACCATCAGTGGACTCTTGATTTTGCGCATCCGACATATCAGAATCCGGTTCTCAAGACAGGAGACCATAGCAATCCAGGCGGTGAAGCGACCATGTATTACACAGGTACGGAAGAAGGAGCATTCTCGGTGGACTTCAAGATGACAGCTCCGTCAGGACAGACCTGGAACCCTACCTTCTTCGGAAACGCAAGCGACTATGAAATAAGGGTCTATGACAAGAATGGAACACAGGTTCAGACCCCGGTTGCTGCATCGGAAGACTTCTACACGATCAAGATAATACCAAGGAAACCGGAAAATGTAGGCAATGTCGTCCAGTTCGGAATCGCGTACAAGCCGACATGGTCAGATGATCCTGAATTCCTCCTTATCAACGGAACATCCGGTTCTTTGAAATGGACTACACCAGGTTCGACAGCAGACCTTATCGTAGTGAAACAGATAGAGAACAATTAACCCGGAAAAATCGAAGAAATATGAACAAATATTTGAAATATATAATCTGCTGCCTTCTTCCGCTGACCGCAGTATCCTGCTTTCAGGAGGATATGGTGGAGCCTGTGGGGAATGACGACATCGTTCTTACCTTCGATGGAGCGGCTATGACCAAGGCGGCTGACACAGAGGCCGAAGCCTATGTCGACCATGTGGATGTGCTCATTTTCAATGCTTCCGAGGTTAAGGTTCATCATGAGAGGGTAGTCAACGGCGGAAACAGCTCTTTCACTCTTGCTGCCAAAAGGTCTTCTTTCACAGCAGATGCAGGATACTATGTATATCTCGTAGCCAACGGCAGTGCTGATGCTTCTGTCTTCAACGGGCTTGCTGATCTTGATGCTCTCCGTGAGATGGTTCAGGAAGACAGCGGAATCCTGTATGCGAACAGTGGCGATACTCCGCACCATTTCCTTATGGACGCAGTGGCCTATACAGGTGACGCCGAGCCTCAGACACCGGGAACAGTTGTTCTTTACGATGGAGTGATGAGCAACAGCACCTATCTCAAGGCGACTTTCCGCCGTGCGGCTGCAAAGGTGGTAGTTACCATCAATAAGGGAACGGATATCTCATTTGCTACCGGAGACCAGACAGCAAAGGCTGCATACTACATGAGAAACACGCCTGTGTCAACTACAGTGATCGACGGATATCCGATCAATCCGACCCTTGAGACCCCGTCTCCGGCCCCTCAGAACAAGAATTTCGTATGGGGTGAGAATGTCATAACCGTAACGGCATATGCCTACGAATATGACTGGAAGGATCAGAGTATCCATGACAAGGAGGCCAGTCTTGTTGTCAATATTCCTGTGAATACAACAGCCGAAGGTTTCAGTGAGAACAACTGGTACAAGATTCCTGTAAGCCAGACCAGCAGTTTCGACAGAAACCACATTTATACAGCGACAGTGACTGTAAATGCCCTCGGAGCCATCAGTCCCGACAACCCTCAGGAACTGGACGATCTGATTTATAATGTTGAGGAATGGAATGAAGTGGGCGTGACAGTGGGAGACGATGCGAATAAGCCTGCATACCTCCAGCTTAATACCAACCATGTCGACATGTACAATGTCAATGAGGATAACAGTACTCTTGAATTTGCCTCTTCATCAGAGATAACAGAGATAGAACTTCTGGAGGCTTATTACTATAACTATCTTGACCAGAGAGTGGATCTGTCAGTTACGGATAAATATAATGTATACGATCATATTGAGGCTGAGGCTGAAGTTGGAGTCCTGAATGGAGGTATTACGATAATTTCCCCATTCGTAGGTCTATCTGATGCTGATATTATTGCTCAAATAGGTAACCCTCCAACTGTTTTACCAGTGCCTCCGGTACCTGTTAATCCTGAGATAACCGAAGCTCCGGATCCTAAGGATTATTTAAAGAATGATACTAATAGAATGCAGTATCAGTATGTTGAAAATGCTGATGGAACTATAACTTTTCAATATCGTAGCAGAAGAATAACAGGTGGTTGGCGCGACTGGAGTAGTGATGAGGAAACGCAGGCAGAGTGGGATTCAGCGATGGAGTTATATAATAATTGGAATGAGATGTCTTCAGAAGACAAGCAGTCAAAAATAGCTGAATATCAAGCTGCTCTTGCAGAATACAATGTTGCAGTTCAGTCTCATAAGGCAAGAGATGAATATTATGAAAGATTTGAAACTTTGCAAGGAAACTCTCATAGTAATGCGATACGTTATTTGAAATTCAAAGTTGTCAATCAGGGTGGATTAACTGAAGAATTTACCGTGTCACAGTATCCTACGCTCTATATTACAAATGAACATGGGTGGTATTCTTATCGCGATGATTTTGGAGGAACTACATATGAGACTCCTGGTACAGGTGTTAATGCATGTAGTGGGTATGACAAGAATTCCAATACATGGAGCTATCATATAGAGGATGGATATGGAAGCAGAAGATTTCAGTCTAAAGTATATGATTCTCAGAATAATGAAATTGATTATTTTTATTGGAATCTAAATTCTGTAGAGCATATCAATTATGGTGATCTTACAAACCATCGTATGTACCATGTTCATGTAACAGCGACATCTTCTCTTTATACAGTGGCTGTGCCTCGACTCGATGCTGATGGATATACTCAAAGTACTTCAGATAACGCAAAACTTGTATCTCCTTCATTTATGATTGCATCTCAGTTAGGAGCGACTACGTCTCCAGGATCTGTAGAGGAAGCAAAATCACATTGTGAGCAGTATGTGGAGGTTACTCAGGAGGATATGGATGGTAATAAAAAGATTTATTCAGACTGGCGATTACCGACAGCTGCCGAGGTTGAAATCATCATCCAGCATCAATATGTAAGCGATGCAATGGCTGAAGTCCTTTCTGGAAAACGTTACTGGTGTGCTTATACAGATGATGGTAATTATTATGTTTCCAACACCATGAGTACAACAACAAATGACAATACCGCTGTCCGCTGCGTACGCGACGCATATTGATAGAACACTTAAGGGCTAAGCCCTCACCATGACAACAGAAAGTAGTATTGAGAAAAACTAAGAACTATGAAAAGAAATATTAGCATAACCGGTCTTCTTGCGACCCTTCTTCTGAGCTTCGCATCCTGCCAGGAACCAGTCATTCTGGATACCCCGAATGATCCGGTTCAGGATGGTTATGTCCGCGTCAGCTTCTCTGCTGAGGTTCCTGACATGACGGAAGTGAAGACAAAGGTGGTGGATCCCGATGGTGAGGACATCAGCAACATGACCCTTTTCTGCTTCGATTCGCGCGGACTCTTCCTCTCGACCGTTTCTGCAACCCTGACACCGGATTCAGGTACTCCTTCGCTCAGCGGAAAGTTTGATGCTGTGATTCCGGAGCATACGGACAGGATCCATTTCGTTGCGAATCAGAACATGAGCCTCTTCCCTGAGAGCAGCTTCATCGCAAAAACCGAGACTGAAGTGCTTTCGGCCATGGAAGGATCGTCGGGAATGATGATCTACTGGGCGCGTTTCGTGAAGGATGCTTCAGGTACAGGATCATTTGCAGAACAGCTTAAGGCTGAAGGAACAGTGACCCTTGTCAGGAACCATGCGAGAATATCTATCGGAGAGAACCCTCAGCATTCGGTTGCTATAACAGGCTTTGCTGCAGTGAATACAAACGCTTTCGGAACAGTTGCTCCGTACAGTGACACAGAAGGCTGGGTCGTTCCTACATATACAGGAAATCCTCAGCGTATCTTCGTGACCCTTCCTCATGACGAATCGAAGCTTTCGGACATCAATGACACCCGTACTATAGCTTCCGAGCCATATCAGTATGTCTTCGAATGCGAGAACACATCTGACGATCCTGTAAGCGTCATCATCCGTGATGCGAATGCAAAGTATTATCGCGTGATGCTTATGGACCAGGATGGCGAATTCATCCCTGTAATGCGTAACCATTCGTATGTCATCAACATAGCCGGTCCTCTTTCATATGGTCAGGACTCATTTGCAGATGCTCTCACAGCTCCTGCGACAAACAACGTATGGCTTTCGATTTCCGATGACATCAAGACAGTGATAGGTAACGGCTATCAGCTTACGGTCGATCAGACTCATGTGGTTGTAAGTGATCCTTCGACCAGGACCCTTGACCTCAAGTATACCCTGAGGCAGGCAGACGGTTCGGCATTGGCAGGCAGTGAAGCTCCTGCAGTGTCATGGCTTGACGGCAATAACGTTGCAGAGTATGGCTTTACCAATTCTTATTCTTCAGGTAACGGTACTGTTACCATAAATCTGAATGAGTTCGGTAATGATGACGTTGTGCGCGAAGGAACCCTTCTCGTGAAGTACGGAACCCTCCAGAGAAAGATAAAGGTCACAACATTGAAGACCCAGAACTTCGAGCCGGCATGGATTACTACCAATGTCTACGGAACAGACACAGGTGAAAAAGTGACGATGATGTTCAACATCCCGGAGACCTTCCCTGCAGAGTTGTTCCCTATGGAAGTTCTCGTATCGGTGAACGACCTTGATGTAAGAAACGAGTCAGGAATGACCCTTCCGGTCATCAGGCAGGACGATGAGCGCTATGGAAAGCCTGTCTATGAGAATCACGGAGCGGATGTCTTCACTCCGGCAACAGGTGCTGAGCCTATAGGATATAAGTATGTCCTTACTGTGGATGATCCTGGTACTCAGAGACTTTACCTTGAGACTATCCTTTCGCATGAAACTGCAGCTCAGATTGAAGTGACTATCGAGGCCGAGCATTTCGAGCCTATGACAAAGATCTCGACCTTCCAGAATCAGGCGGACCAGTACATCCTTCTGCACAATCTCCGTTCATATGTTGCGGCACAGCCTGCGGACGATGTTATTTACTTCTACCTCGTTCCTGCAAAGAAGGGTGCTTTGGTTGAGTTCCCTACACATCTTGGAAAGGATATTGTCTGGAATACAGACCATACGGTAAAGTCTTATACGGCTGTGGCTCCGGGTAGTGGTGACGAGTTCCTTTTCTACTCGAACTATCTCGATCATAATGATCAAACGACAGATACCAAGTACTTTGATTTCCATGCTATCAATGAGGCTTACTGGTCGACCGGAGGACGTGTACATGGATTCGTACCAAAAGGTAATCTTACTACTGATTATGGTGCAACCTTCCATATGGTTACAAATTCTTCGGATGCAAACGAAGTCGTACGTATCGCTTCGAATCCTGCGGGCCAGCCTTCAGTAAAGGGAAGCGGAACCAGCGCGAGTGCGCCTTACCGTTCGGCCGTATTCGAGCTTGCAACCTTCCATCCGTTCCACTTTGCGGCAGAGTTCAACGGCAACGGAACCATCGTTTCAGGACAGAATGAGGAAGTAGTCGACAATGTTACCGTTCAGTACGGTGTGGGTCGCGATGCGGTCATCGAGTTCGATGTCACCAGCTTCATGTCTCAGATCCAGACTGCAGCGGCTTCCGAGCAGCTTTCGGTTGATCCTTTCGGAAGATCTTTTGAAATCTACATAGATGCTCCTATGCTCGAACTTGGAGATCTGCCTCCATATCTTGCAGGAAAGATCGCAGCGGATCCTTCTGTACCGGGCAGATTCGTCTACAAGGTGGATGCTTCCCGTGAAGAGGAAAGAGATCATGGCGCAGAAGAAGCTGCAATAACGGATAACAGTACGCATACTTATCTGAACAAGACAGACACATACACTGCCGACCAGGCCGGTGAAAGAAAGGTCATTCCTTTCAAGACCAGGAACATCGTAAGCGCAGGAGATATCGTGATAAGCTCGCAGCAGGAGGAAGTGAGGTTCTATACCAAGACCTTCAGACTTACCAACGAGTCCATAGCTGGAACAATCCGTTTCGGAGCGGACAATGCCTCAGCGACAGCTGTTCCTGTAAGATCCTTCGTTCCGATGGAAAGGACATACGACGGAACCCGAATCGGTTCGATGACAATCACATCGGACGGCCACTATGAACTTCGTCTTCGTGCCGAATACGATTTCAACTGGAATACAGACGAGATCATGTTCGAATACAATGCTGGAGGAGTACATTACTCGGTGAAGGTCAAGTCCCTCGAGGATCTCTTCAAGAGTCCGGATCTTGTGCTTACACCGACTCAGACCAACTGATCGCCCTGAGGGATGAGGCTCTTCTGAATTAACAAAGCAGCCAACAACATTCAATACTACGCTCAACGTCAACCACCCCTGGCTGAGTCCTTCCGGACGGGGTGGTTGATATTCTTTTGTCAAAATCAAATATGTTGTGTATTTTTGAAGATTATTTCGAAAACAAAAACACAAGACTTATGGAAATCACAAAGGAACTGTGGGGCAAGACCTCATGCGGTAAGGAAATCTATCTCTATACACTTAAGAATCAGAGCGGTGCATATGTTCAGCTTTCGAGCGTAGGCGCAGGAATCGTTTCGGTTGTCGTGCCGGACAAGGACGGTAAGATGGCGGATGTGGTGCTCGGCTATCCTGTTGCTGAAAGCTATTTCGGTGACGGCCCGTGCGCAGGAAAGGTTCCAGGCAGATATGCCAATCGTGTGGCCCTCGGAAAGTTCGAGCTTGACGGCAAGGAATATACCCTTCCGATAAACAACGGCCCTAACCATCTTCACGGCGGCCCAGAGGGTTTCCAGAACAAGGTATGGGAAAGCCGTGAGCATGAAGGCGGTGTGGAGTTCCTTTATTTTTCTGAAGATGGCGAACAGGGCTATCCAGGAGCTGTAAAGACAGTCGCGCGTTACGACTGGACAGAGGAGAACGAGCTTCGTCTCACCCTCACAGCAGAGTCTGATGCTCCTACCGTGATCAATCTCACCAACCATGCATATTTCAACCTCAATGGTGAAGGAAACGGCGACATCCTCGGTCATATCCTCAGACTCAACGCTTCGGAATATCTTCCGACAGATCCGACCCAGATTCCTCTCGGCGACAGCGAACCTGTAGCCGGCACCCCTATGGACTTCGTAAACGCGAAACCTATAGGCCAGGACATCAAGGCTGATTTCGAACCGCTTAAGATCGGCAAGGGCTATGACCATTGCTGGGTGATCGACGGAGCGGAGCCTGGTCAGCTTCAGGAATGCGGCGAGCTTCATGCTCCTGAAAGCGGCCGAGTCCTTACCATCCACACAACCCAGCCAGGAGTGCAGGTCTATACCGGAAACTGGCTTTCAGGCTGCCCTGAGGGCAAGAACGGCCATGTCTATGAGGACTATACAGGCGTTGCGATAGAGTGTCAGAACTATCCGGATGCTCCGAACAAGGCTGACTATCCGTCACCTGTCCTCCGTCCGGGAGAAGTTTACGAGCAGGCCATCATCTTCGCCTTCGGAGTCCGTCAGTAACGCCATTCCCCCCCCCTCACCAACGTCATTCCCCCTCACCAACGTCATTCCCGGCCTGACCGGGAATCTACCCAAATAGAAACATGAAACAATACTTAGACCTC
Organism: Bacteroidales bacterium; assembly: GCA_017626355.1. Classification (GTDB taxonomy): domain Bacteria; phylum Bacteroidota; class Bacteroidia; order Bacteroidales; family UBA932; genus Cryptobacteroides. Next base: position 81,049 of record JAGAIY010000020.1, on the reverse strand, counting down.
CTACGCCATATCCGTGAAAACGGAACCATGAAGTCAGACCGCACCGGCACCGGCACGCAGAGCGTGTTCGGTTACCAGATGCGCTTCGATCTGAGCGAGGGTTTCCCTCTTCTGACTACCAAAAAGGTACATCTGAAATCCATAATCCACGAACTTCTGTGGTTCATTGCAGGTGATACTAATGTGAAATATCTTCAGGATCACGGAGTCACCATCTGGGATGAGTGGGCGGATGAAAACGGAGACCTCGGCCCGGTCTACGGCCATCAGTGGCGCAGCTGGCCGACCCCCGACGGCGGTACCATAGACCAGCTCTCGAATGTCATCGAAACCATAAAGCGCAATCCTGATTCACGCCGAATGATCGTGTCTGCATGGAATGTGGCCGAAGTCGAGAAGATGGCCCTTCCTCCATGCCACAGCCTCTTCCAGTTCTATGTGGCGGACGGAAAACTCTCCTGTCAGCTCTATCAGCGCAGTGCAGATGTCTTCCTCGGAGTGCCGTTCAATATAGCTTCATATGCCCTTCTGACCATGATGATAGCTCAGGTCTGCGGTCTCCAGCCGGGAGAATTCGTCCATACGACAGGAGATACCCATATCTATGTCAATCATTTCGAGCAGGTTGCAACGCAGCTCTCCCGTGAGCCCCGTGCCCTGCCTCGCATGAAGATCAACCCGGAAGTGAAGGACATCTTCGACTTCAGGTATGAGGATTTCGAGCTTGTGGATTACGACCCGTATCCACGCATTCCTGCACCCGTAGCAGTCTGATGCCCGTCATTCCCGCTCCCTCCGTCATTCCCGCCCCCCTCGTCATTCCCGACCCGATCGGGAATCCAAACCGAATGAATATGGAAAAATGCATAATCGTTGCAATAGCCGACAATAATGCCATAGGACGTGACAACGCGCTTCTATGGCATATTTCCGAAGACCTGAGGTTCTTCAGACGTAACACCCTGGGCTGCCCGGTCATCATGGGCCGGAAAACCTATGAATCCATCGGACGTCCCCTGCCGCAGAGAATAAACATAGTCGTCTCGCGCGGCAGTCAGGCCCCCGACGGGGTTGCCCTTGTGCACTCTCTCGAAGAAGCCTTTGAGCTGGCGGCCGCTACCAACCTCGAGCGCTGTTTCGTCATGGGCGGAGGCCAGATCTATGCCCAGGCCCTCGACCACGCGGACAAGCTCATCGTGACCCATGTCCATACAGTCATCGAAGACGCGGATACCTTCTTCCCTCCGATCGATCCCTCCGTATGGCAGGTGTCGGAACGCTCGGAAATTTTCCATGACGAAGAAACCGGCTTCGACTTCGAATTTGTTCAATATACCCGCGTGGAGTCCAATTTCCTGAGTATCAAATAAATAAAGGAAAAGCCTGCCGCCCCGGGGATGCAGGCTAATCGGTTAAGTGGTTAATTATTAATGATTTACGTTGCACGTAGTTTTGTATGAAAAGAGATAGTTTCGGCAGCCGTTTCGGTGCCCTTGTGGCAATGGCAGGCTCGGCAGTGGGCCTCGGCAATCTTTGGCGTTTCCCTTACCTTGTGGGTGAGAACGGAGGCGCCGCATTCATCATCATATATATCCTCTTGAGTTTCATCATCTGTCTTCCGATCTTCGTATCTGAGTTCGTGCTCGGCCGCAGAAGCCAGAAGAATGCCTATGCGGCATTCAGGGATCTGTCCGGAGGTTCTGCATGGAAGTATGTCGGCCTGATGACGGTCATAGTTCCGCTTGTAGTAGCTTCATATTACAGTGTCATAGGAGGATGGTCGTTCGAGTATCTGTTCAAGGCCTGCACCTTCTCTTTCAATGGATCTCAGGCTTCCATGAGTTCAATGTTCACGGATTTTGTATCCTCTCCATGGGCACCTCTGATCTGTCATACCATTTTCCTCCTGACTACCTGTCTTATCGTTGTAGTGGGCATCAAGGATGGTATAGAGAAGTTCAGCAAGGTCATGATGCCGCTGCTTTTCTTCATAGTCATAGCTATCGCCATATATTCCGTATGTCTTCCGGGAGCGAAGGCAGGATTGGACTATCTTTTCAATCCGGATTTTTCCAAGATAGACGGAAAGGCCATTGCAGCTGCCCTCGGACAGGCTTTCTTCTCCCTTTCTCTTGGTTTCGGTACCATCCTGACCTATGCGTCATATGTGGACAAGAAGGAAAACGCTCTGTTCCAGAGCACAGCTACGGCGGTTTCTGACCTGATGTTCGCTCTGATTGCAGGAATGGCCATAATGCCGGCGGTCTTTGCCTTCGGACTCAACCCTCAGTCGGGTCCCGGCCTTGTCTTCGAGACACTTCCGTTTGTGTTCGGACAGATGCCGGCCGGCGGCTTCATTGCGATACTCTTCTTCGTGGCCTTGCTCGTGGCGGCTCTGACTTCTTCGATTTCAATGATAGAAGTGGCTGTGGCCTATCTTATGGAAGAAAAGAAGTTCTCCCGTATCGGAGCCTGTGCGGCACTTTTCGCCCTCTGCTGGACGGTAGGAACAATGTGTTCGCTTTCCTTCGGCCCGCTTTCGGACTTCACGATAGGAGGAAGGACCATCTTCGACTTCTTCGACAATCTTTCTTCGAATATTCTGATGACCCTCGGAAGTCTCCTTACAGTCATCTTCGTGGGCTGGAGACTCAAGAAGACAGATGTCTATGACGAATTTACCAACGGCGGAAGTCTCTCCACCAATGTGAAGGTCTTCGGCGTGCTCTGGTTCCTGATCCGTTACATCTGTCCTCTGGCCATCATCTTCATCTTTGTCTACGGCCTGGTAGCATAATTGCGCCGGCCACAGAGCCCAGAAGCAGAAGAATCAGCAGGATGGAGCTTGCGCGTGAGATGTTCTCTCCAAGCTGATATGACTCCGGCTCGAAACGCATCACGATCTGGCCTTCACCCTCAGGGAGAATGGCGCCGCGGAGTATCCAGTCGGCTCTGAAGAGCTCGAGAGGCTTGGCTTCAGGGGTCGGCTGATAATGGCCGTTGCGTACTTCTCCGTAGGTTCCTGCCGGCTCTATCCATGCCTTCCAGCCTTCAGGGTAGTAGATTTCGCTGAATATGGCGGCACGGTCGGTGTCTGTACTGTAGCTGTAGCGGAGTTCGTTCGGAGCATAGTGAGTCAGGCTTATGGCAGCTGAGGCGCTTGAATCGGCGTCTGCTTGTGGGAACTCCTCTGCAGAAGCGGCGAAATCATTGCCTATCACTGCCGTATCGCGAAGGTCTGTGTAAGCCAGAAGGGCGATCTCCTCATCTGGAGTGGCTGCCGGCACGAATGAAGAAACGAACCATGCGTTTCCGTAGGCATGGCGGTTCTCCACAGGAGGATATTCCTCCCCGATGACTATATATTTTCCGTTGAGGGCCGATGTCATCTTCAGATGAGGCAGGCTGTCTGTAACTTCCTGGACAGTAGCTGATTTCCCTACGGTATTATAGACCTGATGTATCTCGGAAGTAAGGTATTTCTCGATGAGGTCCTGATATCTCTGCATCTTCACAGGACTGTAACCTCCGATGGTCTTGTGGTGGTAGCTCGGAATGGCGTCGTTGAATGTGTTTACGCTGATGTCGAGAACGCGGTAGCTCAGTGAAGGGTCCTCAAGTATGATCTCGTCTACCGGGCGGAGGTTGTATGCAGCCGTGAAGTCGCGTGGGGTTATGAAATGGTCTCTGTTGAGGTATCTCTTGCCCATCGGAACGAGGTCGAACCATACGAGGGCGACCATTGCGACAGCTACGATCACCATCCTTCCCCTGCGTACGAATGACCCCTTAGGGCCGGCAGCATCGACCTTCGGAGTATGGTATGCCCACATGATCAGGGCTGCAACGATGCTTATGAGCCAGAACGACCTCCATGCATCCTTTGCCAGAAGTGTCTGTCTGTCAGCTATCAGAGCATCTACCAGCACATCAGGCTGTCCTGCGTCCACAGCTCCGGTGAATGTGCCGGCTATGCTTGGGACAATCGCGCATGCAAGGCAGAAAAGTCCGGTAAGTGCATAGGCCATGAGTCCGGCACGGCCGAATTCCTTGGCTGTATACTGTTCCTTGATGATTCTGTCAAGGGTGTAGAAACCGAGCAGAGGCACCGTCACCTGCAGCACTGTCAGGGCCATTGACACAGTCCTGAACTTGTTGTAGAACGGAGCATAGTCGAACCATAGCTTCGTGAACCACATGAAATGGCTTCCCCATGCCAGAAGGACAGCAACGAGGGTCGCTGTCAGCATCCACCATTTTTCGCGTCCCTTCACAAGGAAAAGTCCGAGCATGAAGAGGAAGATCGATATGGCTCCCATGTACATAGGTCCGGCTGTGAAAGGCTGAGGGCCCCAATAGAGCGGAAGCGCCTTCATCGTTTCCCTCAGGTTCGGTTGACCTGCCGAGCGCAGAAGATCGTACACTTCGGAATCATCCGGGTCTATGGCTCCGGCTGACGATCCTCCGTTATAGTTGGGAATCAAGAGGTTAGGCATTTCTTCGATTCCGTATGACCAGGCTGTCGCGTAGTCGAGGTCAAGACCGTCGGCATTGTGGCCGTTGCCGCTTCCTGACAGCTCGGAACCGCCTCTCATGGTGTATGGCGTATATTCATATGTTGGGATGAGCTTGTTGGCGTTGGTCGCTATGCCCACGATTCCGATCACCAGAAGGAGACCCGATGCGGCGAAGAACCGGCCGAGTTTCGCACGTTTTTCCTTGTCTATGCAGAGGCTTATGAGCATTGCTGCGGCATATATGAATATGACTATGGCGAGGTAATATGTGATCTGGATATGATTCGCCTTTATCTGCATGCTGAGTGCAAGAGCGAACAGGACGGCTCCCAGTACCGTTTTGGGCAGCCACTGCCAGATGCTCTGGCGTTCCGAGGCTTTCCAGCCTTCCATGGCCGCACGATAAGTGAATATCACCCCTGCCAGAACCCAAGGGAAGAACGCTATGGCCTGCATCTTTGTGTTATGGCCCACCTGGATTATCTGCATGTTGTATGAACAGAACGCCATTGCAATCGCTCCTGCCACGGCCACTATTCCGTTCACACCCATCGACAGCAGAAGCAGAAAAGCTCCGACCAGGGTTATGAAAAGATAGCTCGCAGGGCGCTTTCCAAGCATCAGGAACTGGTAGATCTTCTTGGTCCAGTCGCCGTCGAAATCATCGATCATCGCAGTGGTCGGCATGCCGCCGAACATGGAATCTGTCCATGCCGTAGGGTCGTCCGGATGTGCATTGTTATGTGCAATCGCTTCCTGAGCCATACCTTTCCATCCGGCTATGTCGCTCTGATTCACTATCTTACCGCTCAATACCTGAGGCACGAAGCTGTATGCGATCACGGCGAAAAGCAGGATTATTCCTGCATATATGCCGATCTTTTTCAATGTTTCCTTGTTCATATTCATTTATATGTTTCTTTTTCAAAAAGTTCCACCATACGTTCGGTCAGCCTCCTGCGGGTGAACTGCGAAATATCCGCATCCTCCACCGTGAGGTCTCCTTCCAGATGTCTGTGCCAGCAGAGGTCGATGAACCTTGAGAGGGATTCCCTGTCGTCCCAGTTGAGGACAATTCCGGTCTTGGTCTGATTCAGGATCATGGACATGGCCCCGTCCGTCTGTCCTATGCCCAGGACAGGCCTCCACGAAGCCAGATATTCAAACAGCTTGCCCGGAAGGACAGCCTTGTACTCCGGTTCCTTCCTCAAAGGCAGGATCAGAAGCGAGGCCTTGCGCTGCTCGTCTGTCGCAACTGCATGAGGCTGGTATCCCATGTCTTCTATGTTGTCACCCAGGCCGGCGCTTTCAATAGAGCTTATTATCTGCTCGTCGGACTTGCCTACAAGCCTGATCTTAAGCAATCTGGCGAACCTTTCCTCTTTTCTGCACTTTTCTCCGAGCACTTCCCACAGTACGGTAGGGTTGCCGTCGGCTGCGAACAGACCGGTGTGGGTTATGATGAATTCCTTTTCCGGATTTTCTGCCGTGCATCCATACGCCTCCCTGCACTGGCCTTCAGGGAAATCGCACTCGTCGTATCCGTTTGTAATCAGCTCGACAGGGGTCTGGGTCATTGCCTGAAACTCCTCCTGCACCAAAGGGGACACAGCCACCACGGCAGAAGCGTCGTCAAGAACCTTCTTCTCCATCTTCTTGTGCCATCTTACGGTAGCCTTTGTCATTGACAAGTGCTTGAAATAGAATATCTTGGTCCAAGGGTCACGAAAATCTGCAATCCACGGCAGCCCGGTCTGCGCAGCCAACGAACGGCCTATCAGATGCATGGACTGCGGAGGTCCGGTACTGACGATAAGGTCGACCGGATGGTCTTTCAGATACTCCTTCAGAAACTTCACTGAAGGCCTGATCCAGAGACATCTCGGATCCGGACGGAAGAAATTTCCCCTGACCCACATGGCCGCCTTCTGCATGAAGGACTTCTTCTGGGCGTTGACAGGATTGACCTCCACCGCCTCCTTGCTGTGTCCCGACTTCCTGAGGAACTTCTTGTAGAGCTCGTACGGCTCGGTTATATGGGTCTTCAGCACCTCCACCTCTGCCGGAATCTCTGCCTCAAGAGTGGTGTCGACCGCCAGCTGCTCCGGATTTTCCGGGGTATAGATTACCGGCTGCCATCCAAACTGCGGAAGGTATTTTGCAAACTTCACCCATCTCTGCACTCCAGAGCCACCTGTCGGAGGCCAATAATATGTTATGATCAGTACCCTTTTCATATCGTATTGATATTCCTTGCTGCAATATTCATCACATGAATCCTGCATAAAAACGAACAAAGATACAAATATCCTCATATATTTTTTTAAAGAACTTGTGTGCCTTTCTGATAATAATTGGTAAATTTGCATAATTTGCATGGCAATACTTTAACAGATAAGATATGGCACAGAAAAAACCGTCCGAAACACCTATGATGAAGCAGTTCTTCACTGTGAAGGCTCAGCATCCGGAAGCTCTGCTTCTGTTCAGGTGCGGCGATTTTTATGAAACATATGGAGATGATGCCCTTACGGCCAGCAAGGTGCTGGGAATTGTTCTGACAAAACGTTCAAATGCGGCTCCGGATTCGATTCCGATGGCCGGTTTTCCGCATCATTCCCTTGAGACATATCTGCCAAGGCTCGTCAGAGCCGGATACAAGGTCGCGGTCTGCGACCAGCTGGAAGACCCTAAGCTCACGAAGAAGATAGTCAAGCGAGGAATCACGGAGCTTGTAACTCCAGGCATAGCTTTCAGCGACCAGCTTCTTGAACAGAAGGAACATAACTATATAGCCGGTCTTACCTTTCATAAGGACAGATGCGGCGCTGCCTTCCTGGATGTTTCCACAGGCACATTTCAGGTGGCCGAGGGGTCTCTGGACTATATAGGCACTCTTTTGAGTTCGTTCTCTCCGAAGGAACTTCTTGTTCCGAGAGGATATGAAAAGGGTACAAGGGAAAAATACGGCGACGGTTTCTATATCTCCACTCTTGAAGAGTGGGCCTTTGTCTACGACAGTTCGGTGGAAAGGCTCAAAAGACAGCTCAAGGTGGATTCCCTGAAGGGTTTTGCCATAGACAGCTTCCCCCTTGGAATAACTTCTGCCGGTGCTCTTCTGATTTATCTGGAGCAGACCCAGCACACCGATATGAGCAATATCTGTTCGATCTCGCGTATCGATGAAGGTGCCTTCGTATGGATGGACCGCTTCACTTTCCGCAATCTGGAAATATTCGCGTCGACAGCAGGAAAGGAAGGTACATCGCTGGTAGAGGTCATGGACAAATGTTCTTCACCGATGGGTGCCCGTATGCTCCGCACATGGCTGGCGATGCCGGTGATGGATTTGAATGAGCTTGAGGCAAGGTATTCTGTGGTTCAGCATTTTGTTGATAATCAGGAAGATCTGTCTGCTCTTCAGGATATGATAGGGGATATAGGAGACCTTGAGCGTATAATTTCCCGTGCCGCGGCAGGCAAGATAATGCCGCGCGAGGTCATGCAGCTGCGCAGGGGTCTGGGCCAGACCGATCCTATAATGAAGCTTTGCAGGGGAAGGGGAACGGCGGCACTGGATGAGATGCTTGACAATATGATCGGATGTTCGGAGCTTCTGGACTATCTCGGAAGGACGATGCATCCTCAGACGGCGGCAGCTCTGGGCAAGGGTGATGTCATCGCGGAGGGTGTCGATCCGGAGCTGGATGAGCTCAGAAGGATAGCCCGTTACGGCAAGGACTACCTGCTCGAAGTCCAGCAGAGGGAGAGCGAGCGTACCGGCATATCTTCGCTCAAGATCGGCTTCAACAATGTCTTCGGCTATTATCTTGAAGTGCGCAATACCTACAAGGACAGCGTGCCGCCGGAGTGGATAAGGAAGCAGACCCTTGTCAATGCGGAACGCTATATTACCGAAGAACTGAAGGAATACGAACAGAAGATCCTTGGTGCGGAGGAACGCATATATGCCATAGAATCAAGGATATACGGAGAGCTAGTAGCTGAAATTCAGGCTGATATCGCTGCAATCCAGAGGAACTGCCGCATTCTGGCACGTCTGGATGTGCTCAGCGGATTTGCAGACCTTGCGATAAGCAACAGATACTGCCGTCCGAAGATGGACGCAGGCAAGACCATAGACATAAAGCAGGGACGCCATCCTGTGATCGAGACAATGATGCAGGCCGGAGAGGAGTTCGTCCCTAATGACATATATCTTGACAATGACAGCCAGCAGGTGATTATCCTTACAGGTCCGAACATGGCGGGTAAATCCGCCCTTCTGCGACAGACGGCTCTGATCGTGCTGATGGCTCAGGTCGGCAGCTTTGTGCCCGCGCTCGAGGCCCGCATCGGTTATTGCGACAAGATTTTCACCCGTGTGGGAGCGTCTGACAACATCTCGCGCGGAGAGTCTACCTTCATGGTGGAGATGCTCGAGACTTCGATGATTCTGCATAACCTTTCGTCGCGTTCGCTGGTGCTTCTGGACGAGATCGGCCGTGGTACCTCGACCTATGACGGAATGTCCATCGCCCGTGCGATAGTCGAGTATGTTCATGAATATGGCGAAGGTGCGAAGACTTTGTTCGCCACTCATTATCATGAACTTAACGATCTTGAGGACTTGTATGGCCGTGTCAGGAACTATCATATCGCCGTGAAGGAAGTGGGCAAGAACATCATCTTCCTGCGCAAGCTCATGGAAGGGGGAGTGGCCCACAGCTTCGGTCTTCATGTGGCGCGTCTCGCCGGCATGCCGAAACAGGTGCTGGAGTCCGCCGAGAAGACTCTTGCCTCTCTGGAGCATGGCAACGCTCCGGTCATGACGGCGGCAGAACGCTCATCCGCTCCGGGTATGGCTGGTCCTACGGTCGGAAACAGGAAGAAGAATACTATAAAACCATATAATGTAAAGGAAGGCAGGGTGGAAAGCGACGGCTCGCTCCAGCTTTCGTTCTTCCAGCTTGAGGATCCGCTTCTGTCCTCTCTCAAGGAGGGCCTTGAGGCTGCGGATCTGAACAACATGACCCCCCTTCAGGCTTTCGACCTGCTGAGGAACATGAAGGAACAGCTCGGACTGTCCTGACAGAGAACAATTTTTTATCAAACAACTGTAATATTATGAAGAAATTAATGACCATTTTCGTAGCAGCCCTGACAGCAGTCAGTGCTTTTGCTGCACCGAAGACTTATGATCTTACGTCACCTGGCGGAAAAATCAAGGTTACTGTAGAATCAGGAGAAGGCTTGACCTACACTCTTACCCACGGCGGCGACCTCCTTGTCGACAAGTCGGAGATAAACATGCTCCTTAAAGACGGAACCATCTACGGAGGCGTACAGAAGGCTCCGAAGGTTACCCGCAGAAGTGTGAACCAGACTCTTCCTGCAATCACTTACAAGAAGTCACAGGTTGTGGACAACTTCAACGAAATGACCCTCAAGTACAAGGAATATTCGGTTGTATTCCGTGCATATGACGAGGGTATGGCATACCGTTTCGTTTCTCATGCGAAGGCTCCTTTCTTCGTGGAGTCCGAGTGTGCGGAATTCAATTTTGCAGAAGACTGGAACATGTGGATTCCTTACGTAACACAGAATACAGAAACTCTTGAGTCTCAGCACATGAACTCATTCGAGAACCAGTATGTATATCATAAGATCTCGGAATATGACAAGGATTTCCTTTCTTTCGTTCCCCTTATGGTGGACGGTCCTAAGGGCAAGAAGATTGTCATCACTGAGGCTGACCTTATGAATTATCCTGGTATGTTCCTCTACAACAATGAGGGTGGTTCGAAGCTTGCCGGTCATTATGCTCCGGTTCCTAAGAAGCTTCAGCAGGGCGGACATAATGAGCTCCAGATGATCGTTACTGAGACTGAGGACTATATCGCAAAGTGTGACGGTGCATGCACCTTCCCATGGAGAGTTGTCACAATTTCTGAGAATGATGCTCAGATGGCAGACAACGACATGGTATGGAAACTTGCTACTCCAGCCGATCCTTCAACTGACTGGAGCTGGGTGAAGCCTGGCAAGGTTGCTTGGGACTGGTGGAATGGCTGGAACCTTTACGGTGTTGACTTCCGTGCAGGTATCAACAACGACACTTACAAGTATTATATCGACTTCGCTTCAAAGAACGGAATCGAGTACGTGATCATGGACGAGGGCTGGGCAGTGAATCTTAAGGCTGACCTCTTCCAGGTTATTCCTGAGATCGACCTCCAGATGCTCGTGGACTATGCTGCAGAGCGTAATGTAGGCATCATCCTCTGGGCAGGTTACTGGGCGTTTGACCGTGACATTGAGAAGGCTTGCAAGTATTTCAGCGAGATGGGTGTGAAGGGTTTCAAGGTTGACTTCATGGACCGTGACGACCAGGTGATGGTTGACTTCCACCGTCGTGCCGCAGAGATGTGTGCAAAGTATCATATGATGGTTGACTTCCATGGAACATACAAGCCTACAGGTCTCCACAGGACTTATCCTAACGTTGTGAACTACGAGGGTGTCAATGGTCTTGAGCAGATGAAGTGGAGTTCTATTGATGATTTCGATCAGGTTACATACGATGTGCAGATTCCGTTCATCCGTATGGTTGCAGGTCCTTTCGACTACACTCAGGGCGCAATGCGCAATGCGACATACGACAATCACCGTGCTGTTGACTCAGAAGCTATGAGCCAGGGTACACGTTGCCGTCAGCTTGCGGAGTTCATGGTATTCGATGCTCCGTTCAGCATGCTCTGCGACTCTCCTTCAAACTATATGGCAGAGCCTGAGTGCACAGAGTTCATTGCAGGTATTCCTACCGTATGGGATGAGACCAAGCCTCTTGACGGTAAGGTCGGCGAGTATGTCGTAATGGCACGCCGCAGCGGTGACGAGTGGTATGTAGGTGCATTGACCAACTGGGATGAGCGTGATCTCGCGATCGACCTTTCATTCCTCCCTGCAGGAAACTATACTATCGAATATTACAAGGACGGTATCAACGCTGACCGTGCAGCACGCGACTACAAGAAGGTAGTTGAGGACTTCACTCCTGGAAAGATCAATGTCCACATGGCTCCGGGCGGCGGATATGCAGCAAAAATCACTAAGAAATAACAATAAAAACATTTAAGAATCATGGAATTACCTTTTGCAGAATCTTGGAAGATCAAGATGGTGGAGCCTCTTCGCAAGAGTACACGCGAGGAGCGCGAACAGTGGATCAAGGAAGCGGATTATAACCTTTTCCAGCTTAAGTCGGATCAGGTCTACATCGACTGCCTCACAGACTCCGGTACAGGCGCCATGAGCGACCGCCAGTGGGCTGCCATGATGATGGGAGATGAGAGCTATGCAGGTTCGGCATCTTTCTTCCAGCTGAAGGATACAATTACTAAGATTACAGGTTTCGAATATGTAATCCCTACACATCAGGGCCGTGCTGCCGAGAATGTCCTCTTCAGCCACCTTGTGACTCCGGGAGCAATCGTACCGGGCAACTCTCACTTCGATACAACCAAGGGTCATATCGAGAGCCGTAAGGCCTTCGCTGTGGACTGTACTGTCGATGAGGCCAAGGACACTCAGCTCGAGGTTCCTTTCAAGGGTAATGTAGACCCTAAGAAGCTTGAGGCTGTTCTCGCTGAGAAGGCCGAGCTCGTTCCTTTCATCATCGTTACCATTACAAACAACACTGCCGGCGGCCAGCCTGTATCAATGCAGAACCTTCGTGAGGTACGTGCCATTGCCGACAAGTATGGAAAGAGGGTCATCTTCGACTCTGCACGTTTCGTGGAGAATGCATACTTCATCTACACACGCGAGGAGGGCTATGGTGACAAGACCATCAAGGAGATCTGCAAGGAGATGTTCTCATATGCGGACGGTATGACAATGTCGTCAAAGAAGGACGGTCTCGTGAACATGGGCGGTTTCATCGCTACACGTCATGAGGACTGGTTCGAGGGTGCAAAGAAGTATTGCATTCCATTCGAAGGCTTCCTTACCTATGGCGGTATGAACGGTCGTGATATGGCAGCTCTTGCTGTGGGTCTTGACGAGAACACTGAGCTTGAGACTATCGAGACCCGTGTACGCCAGGTGCAGTATCTTGCTGCAAAGCTCGACGAGTACGGAATCCCTTACCAGCGCCCTGTCGGAGGTCATGCTCTGTTTGTTGACGCTGACCGTGTCCTTGATCAGGTTCCTAAGGAGGAGTTCCCTGCACAGACTCTCGCCATCGAGCTTTATATCGAGGCAGGTGTACGTGGATGCGAGATCGGATACATCCTTGCTGACCGTGATCCTGTGACCCGTGAGAACCGTTTCGGAGGACTTGACCTTCTTCGTCTCTGCATCGCACGTCGTGTATATACAAACAACCACATGGATGTGATCGCGGCTGCTCTCAAGAATGTTTATGACCGTCGTCATGAGATTACACGCGGTGTAAAGATTGTTTGGGAGACTGAGCTTATGAGACATTTCACTGTAAAGTTAGAAAGACTCTAACTTTACAGTGAAAGTCTCGGGACTACGTTCGTAGACTCTCCCCTAAATCCCCTCTCTCGGAGAGGGGACTTACCAGGTAAAGGAATAAGGTGAGCGACTCTAACTTTACAGTGAAAGTCTCGGGACTACGTTCGTAGACTCTCCCCTGAATCCCCTCTCTCGGAGAGGGGACTTACCATAAGAGAGGATTCTATCAGTCAATCGATTGACTATCAGCAATTTCCAATTTCACGGGTGTTCCTTTGGGTGCACCCGTGAGATTGGAAATGATTGTATATCAATATTTTAGGTGATTACTCAAAAATGAAAAAAACAGCGTTTTTAGTATTCCTGTCTTTTATCATGGCAGGCTGTGCCGTTCCGGAAGCGGAAACATGGAGGATGATGGAGCTTTCATTCACATCTGACACGGATTACTCCCAGACGAGAGCGGATGAGGTGAGGATGGATGTGGTCTTTACCCATAAGGATTCAGGCGAGATCATAACCAGACCGGCTTTCTGGGATGGAGACAACACTTTCATAGTCCGTTTTGCCCCAACTGTGAAGGGAAGATGGAACTGGACTTCGACCTGTCCCGAGGATGCTTCGCTTGCAGGTCTTGAAGGAACTTTCTGCTGCAAGGAGTACGAAGGTGATCTCGAGATCTACCGCCGCGGTTTTGTGACGGTGATGCCGGGCAAGAAGTATTTCACTTATGCCGACGGCACACCTTTCTTTTACCTTGGTGACACTCACTGGGGCATGTTTACGGAGGAATACGACCAGCCCGGTCATCGTGCTGGAAATACAGGTGCGCAGTCACATTTCAAATACATAGTGGACAGGCGTGTCGAGCAGGGCTTCACCGTATATCAGAGCGAGCCTATCGGTTCAAAGTTCAGGCTTGGAGACGGTACTGTGGATCAGGAGGATATAGAAGGCTTCCGCCTTGCGGACAAGTATTTCCAGTATATTGCCGATGCCGGTATGGTGCATGCTAATGCGCAGTTCTTCTTCTCAAACGAAATGACTGCGGCTCTGGCTGCTCAGCAGGACAAGCTTGAGAACATTTCACGCTATTGGGTGGCACGTTTCGGTGCCTGGCCTGTGATGTGGACCCTTGCCCAGGAGATAGACAACGACTTCTATAACGAACAGGGGTTCAATACACATTATGACTACACAAACAATCCTTGGGTGAAGGTTGCCGAATACATGCATAAGTATGATTCATATTCGCATCCGCTCTCCGGCCATCAGGAGCATAATGTGCATACTACAGTGACCGGAGTCGGCTGGAAAGAGGATGTTTCAAAGGGACGAAGCACATCTGTATTCGTATCGGAAGAAGTGGCTGAAAGAACCGGTCATAACTGGTGGGCTGCCCAGTGGGGACCTCAGTTCGTTGAGCCGGCCGAGCCTGAGCTCATCAGGGATTATTACAACTCGCCGCGCCCTGCAGTAAACTACGAAGGAAAATACTGCGGTCTCTGGACCAAGGACTTCGGCTCGCGAGTTCAGGGCTGGGCTGCCTTTCTCTGCGGTTTCTGCGGCTATGGATACGGTGCCATAGATATCTGGCTGTATGACAGCAGCTTTGATGCAGGAGTCCCTTCTTTTGATGGAGTCGACAGCATTAGTGTAGAGGACAAGGCCAAGCCATGGTCTGAGTCGATCGAATATCCGAGTGCGCATCAGATGGGCTACCTCCGTTCATATCTGGAGTCCTTCGACTGGTGGAATCTGGTTCCGGTCCTCAGCGATGAACCTTCTTTCGATGCTGAATCTGCTGCATATTTCTATGCGAAGACCGATAAGAAACACGTTCTGTATTTCTTCGCAAAGAACGAGCTCGCTACCGGAACCATAAAGGATATGAATCCGGATTCAGAAGTAGAGCTGGAATGGTTCAATCCGAGAACGGGCGAAACGACTCCGGCAGTAAAGATGACTGTGGCTGCTGACGGAAGCTTGAAGCTGCCTTCTAAGCCAGATATGGAAGACTGGACGTTGAGCATAAACGCCGCCTAACACTCTGCGTGTCAGATAATTGCTCGATAAGCCTGCCGCCCCGGGGCGGCAGGCTTATCGAGCAATCTGTTGAAAACCAGCTATATACGCGCCGGTTAGTTTTCGATTACAACTTCGAGGATTCCCACGCAGGCATCCTTCTTAGGAGTGATGTTGAGGCGGACTGCCTCAGCCTTGATTTTCTGGTCAGGATGAACCATGTTGAACTGGTCTTTCTGTACCCCGAAGCTGTCGGTTGTATATGGAACATATGTTTTCCATTGACCGTTCTGGAGATATTCCGCGTTCCATGATGCTGGGAGCTGGACTCCTCCATCCTTACCCTCATCGTACCAGTAGACAGAGATGCTTTCCACTTCCTGCTCTGCCTTGAGCTTGATGGTAACCTGCTGGGCTTCTCCTCTCTTGCTCCAGCTTGTCCACCTTGGGATGGTCC
The DNA here is from genome assembly GCA_017626355.1 of Bacteroidales bacterium. Taxonomy (GTDB): domain Bacteria; phylum Bacteroidota; class Bacteroidia; order Bacteroidales; family UBA932; genus Cryptobacteroides. The sequence continues at coordinate 65,566 of JAGAIY010000020.1, read as the reverse complement.
TGTCCGAAGAGTTCTGAGGGAGTCTGCCGTCTACTGCAGCATAGACATCGTCGCTTCTTCCTGTATGTGTAGCTGTTGCATCGGCAACATTTCCTGCAAGCTTAGGAAGGCTCTGAAGCGAGGTCTGTGCATCGCGGCCGAACCATACGTTCATCTTCTTGTAGTCACCTCTGTTGTTCCATGCGTAGTAAGGGATGAGAACCATTTCTGCCGGAACCGTACTTCCGTCTTCGAGTGCTGCAGAGGCCTTGAGGCTGATGGTCTTGATATCCTCCATCACACCGTCCTCAAACTCGTCCACAACGCCGGCCTGTCCTATGCAGTCAAGTACATAGAGGCTTGGATTGTGTTCATTATCAGGCTCTTCTGCGCAGTAGAGAAGCGGGCCTCTTGTCACACTGACGCGGTTGATATCGGCTTCCACTCTCTCGTCAGCCACATTGTAGCGTACCGGCATCGAAAGTTCAAGCTCCACCTTGTCGCCTTTCTTCCAGCTGCGGTTTACAGGGAAGTAACCGTCCTTGACAGCTGCGCGTACCTTTTTTCCGTTCACCTTGACTGTAATGTCGGTCGATGCATCATCGGCATATCTGTAGAGTTCTCCAGGCATGAAGCGGTCTGTGCACCATGTCGGGATACGGAGCCAGAGAGTGAATTCCATTCCCTCTGTTTCAGGCTCGACCTCGATATCGACGTCACCCTCGAATGGATAGCCTGTCTCCTGCTCGAGCTTTACCTTACCTCCGGCAAGTTTCACTTCAGTCGAACAGCCTGCGTAGAAGCCGCAGAATATGTCGTTGTCGGTCTGTGAGTAGACCATTCCCGCCACCTGAGGGATGAGACGCGCCATGTTTGATGGGCAGCATGCGGTACCGAACCAAGGGGAACGTCCTGCATTTCCGTGGTTGAAGGCCTTTCTTCCGTCAGCCTCGAGGACATTGACATAGAAGAAACGGTTTCCTTCAAGGTTTACGCCTGCAAGTACGTTGTTATAGAGGGAAGTTTCTGCCATATCGACATATTTCGCATCACCGGTGGCAAGGAACATCCTGTAGTTGAAGAATACATTGGCTACGGCAGCGCAGGTCTCGTCATATGTATCCTTGTTAGGGAGCATGTACTCAGGGCCGAAGCCTTCGATGCCCGGAACTGATCCGAGTCCTCCTGTGATGTGGATCTTGGTATCGGCGATATTGTGCCAGATGGCGTCAAGGGCAGGGCTGAGGGTGTTGTCTCCGGTATGTGCCAGTACGTCGGCCATTCCCGAATAGAGGTAGAGGGCACGTACGGAATGTCCTTCAGCTGTGCGCTGGTCGCGGACCGGCTGATGCTGCTGGGCATACGATGGGGCCATCACGCCTGTTCCTTCAGGAACATATGTAATTCCGCGGATATCTATGAACTTCTTGGCCATGTCGAGGTAGAGCTGCTCGCCTGTGGTCTCATACATCTTTACAAGGGCGAGCTCGATCTCCTGATGTCCCGGAGCCTGATTGACAGGCTTGCCTCCGTTGTATGCAGGATCTCCTTCGAAGAATACCTTGTTGATGTGTCTTGCGTTCTTTTCGGCCACATCAAGCCATTTCCTCTTTCCTGTAGCCCTGTAGTATGCTATGGCAGCCTCGTACATATGTCCCATGTCGTAAAGCTCATGGCTGTGTACAACGAACGAATACGGCTCGAAGCCGGTATATGTGTTTCTCTTGTACATCGAAGGATCTACGGTAAGAGGCTCATAAATATATCCGTCCTCGCACTGGGCCTCGGCTATGATGTCGATTATCTCGTCCATCTGCTTCTCGAGTGCGGGATCCCTTTCGAGAGCAAGAAGATAGGCTGCGCCTTCCATTACCTTGAACAGGTCGGAAGCGACATAGCGTGCGAGAGGAAGAAGCTTTTCCTTCTTGCCTGTATTCAGATAGTTACCCACGCGGCGGAGATTCTCCACAGCGCTTTCGGTCTTTTCAAGAGAGAAAGGAACGAGTGTCTCTTTCTGTGTCTGGAGTCTTGGAAGCCAGAATTCGTCTTCCAGCGTAACTTTTTCAAAGGTTATCGGTTTAAGTGCCTCCTGAGGCTTCTCTACAGAAGTACTGTTGCAGGCAACAAAAACCGTGGCGGCCATTAATCCGGTCGCCACAAGTCTTTCAAGTCTCATATTTAAATATGTTTGGTCTGTTTCATGTTATGCTTCTTCCCACTGCTTGCGGATGAGTTCTACTGCTGCAGGAACGAGGATCTCACGGTCACCGTCGCAGCCGCATTCGAAGCTCACATATTTGTCGTATCCCATCATCTTGAGGGCACGGAATCCGTCAACATAGTTGTCGAGTACGCCGTCCTCCGAAGGCATTCTGCGGTGTCCTCGGCTTGCAATGTGTACATGCTGGAGATATTCAGGACCGGCTGCAAGGAAGGCGGCAAAATCTGAGGTCTCTTCCTTCATATGCCAGAAGTCACCCATGCACTTGACACCTGCACTCTTGGAGTCACGGCAGATGGCGGCTGCATCTGCTACCTGACGGAGGTAGTGTGCCTCGTCACGGTTGAGCGGCTCGAGAATCACAGTGGTATTGTGCTTGAGGGCATATTCTCCGAGCTCATGCATCTGCTCGCAGAGGAATTCGCGGGTCTCGCGTGTGTGAGGCTTGCAAGGAGTCTGTCCGTTGAAGGCAGGTACCATGATCACACCGGTAGAACCGAGCTCTCCGGCAGCGGCGATGATCTCGCGCATGGTGCTGTCGAACTGAGCCTTCACCTTAGGATCTTCGGCAAGGATGAAACCGTCAAAGCCGGCGCAGATCGCTGAAACCTTGATGTTGCGGCCGTTGAGGGCCTGCTGGATTTCGTTTACACGGTCTACAAGATCCCATCCGCCCGGCTCGAATCCTGTCACGCCGAGGGCTTCCATATAGTCGAACTTCTCGTTGAGGGTCTCACGTGGAGCTGTGCCTTCCTGGAACGAGATGTTCAGCTGGCCGTTTCCATGCATGCAGCAGGCCTTGTCACAGCCTTCCTGCTGCTTTGGAGCGCATGATGTGAGGGCAGCAAGCGGAGATGAAGCTATGGCGACGCCAGTGGCGCCGACCATAGAACTTTTAAGGAAATCTCTTCTGTTCATATCTGAAAGGGATTACTGTGCACTTCCTGGTACAGGGATATTTGCTGTAAGGTCCATAGGGCCCATCTGAGGGTTCTCAGGTACAAGATTCATTTCTGACTGGCTCATCTCGTCCCAAGTCACAGCCTTGCCTGTGTAGGCAGCCTCACGACCCATGATGCCGGCAAGTGTCGACATTGCGCATGCTGTCGCTTCGTCGTGGCTTTCTCCTCTGCGGATATGGTTGATTGCATCGATATGCTCGATTGTATATGGGTCGAACTGAGAGTGCTTAGCTCTCTCTCCGTCCCAGTCGAAGGCCCAAAGGACATTGCCCTGATGGTCTCTGATGGTCTCATCCCAGCTTGTCCATACTCCCTTTGTTCCGACCACCATCTCGCCGATCTTGTTGGCGCAACCGTCGATCTGGCGGCACATGCTGTGGAAATGAACACCGTTCTCGCACTCGAAATCAACGCTGAAGTTGTCGTACTGGTCACCGGTCACACGGCGCTGACGAGAACCGAATGCGGTCGCAGATTTAACCTTGAGTCCTGACATCCAGAGGAATACGTCGATATTGTGGACGTGCTGCTCCACGATATGGTCGCCTGAAAGCCATGTCCAGTTCACCCAGTCACGGATCATCCACTCCATGTCGCTCCAGCCCTTCTCGCGGTTCCTGTACCAGAGCATACCCTGGTTCCAGTATACATTACCTCCGGTGATCTCTCCGATCATACCCTCGGAAATCTTCTGGAAAGCCTCTACATACTGACGCTCGTGGTGGCGCTGGGTTCCGCAGATTGTAACGAGGTTCTTGGCCTTTGCCTGCTTTGCGGCAGCCATCACAGTCCTGTAACCCTTAGGGTCAACGCAGACAGGCTTCTCGAGGAAGCAGTGGATTCCCTTCTCTACAGCATATTTGTAGTGCTCTGGGCGGAATGCAGGAGGTGTTGTGAGGATGGCATAGTTCACATCTGCGTCAAGAGCCTTCTTGTAGGCATCGAAACCGATGAAGCACATTTCGTCAGGAATTTCCTGACCATGCTCCTTCTTGAGGTCTTCGCGTATTCCCTGAAGACGGTCTTCGCAGACGTCAGCAAGAGCGACGATCTTTACATTGTCAGCAGCTGCAAGCACATTGTTCATTGCACCGTATCCACGTCCGCCACAACCTACGAGAGCTACTCTGATCTCTTTTCCGTTGTCGGCCTTGTCCGGCATTTCGGGTACGTAATATGTGCCAGCCTCGCGAAGCGGGGTATTGACTGTCTTTTTTCCGCATGAAGAAAGAAGTGCGGATGTTCCTACGAGTCCTACTCCGAGCATACCGGTAGCCTGGAGGAAGTCTCTTCTGTTCATTTCTTTGTTAGCCATAGTTGTCTTGTGTATTGTTTTGTGATTAATTAACATTCACTCCTTCCGGAACTTCGCATACAACGCGGAATCCGATACCCTTGAAGTCCGAATACCACCAGATGCTCTTAGGGTTCTGAGGGTCTGTCTTGAGCCATGCATCGTGCTGTGTATGCGCTCTGGCTGCACTTCTGAGGTCTGCGGCGTCGCTGTTGTAGAGACCTCCGCGGATCACATATTCCTCACCGTCGGAAGGACCCTGAGGGTCAAGAGCTCCGTCCTGGATGTTCTTGTAAGCATCTTCCGAATATTTGTCTGCGCAGTACTCGGCTACGTTTCCGAGCATGTTCTTGAGACCGAACGGATTGGCCTTGACCTTGGATGGCTCCTGCGAGCGGTTCGAACTGTTGTTCGCATAGATCGTGAAGCCGTTGATTCCTGTTGTGTCAGGCTTGAATATGTTCTTGAGGAAGCCCTCGTTCGAGAATTTCTTCGGATTTCCTTCGAAGAAGTATGGGGTAGATGTGCCGCCTCGTGCAGCATATTCCCACTCTGCCTCGGTAGGGAGACGGTATTTCCTTCCTGTCTTGAGGCTGAGCCACTGGCAGAAGGTCTCTGCCGAATAATGTGTCATGGTGATGGCAGGACGGTCACCCATTCCCCAGCCCTGGTCCGGTGCTCCGAACGGAGGTGTAGGACCGCTGACTGCGTCGATGTCTTCGCGTGAATTGTTCGCGTAGATCTTGCTTGGCGGAGTACGTCCCTCTGACATTGTCTCCGTGTAGAAGGCCCAGAACTGATCCCAGGTCACTTCGTACTCTCCCATGAAGAACGGAGATATCCTTACCTTCTTCTGAGGGCCTTCGTCCTCCTTGCGGAGAGGCTCGTCTTCAGGACTTCCGAGCAGGAACTCACCTCCAGGGACGGCAATCATCCTGATAGATGCGACGGTTCCCGGTACTGTCTCTGTAAAGTTCTTGAATTCAGTGACTTCCGCTGCTTTTTCATGGATGATTCCGCTGAGCTTAGGCGCGCTCTTGAGGGAAGCATGCTGATAGTTAGGATCATAGTGGCCTGCATCAAGGTGACAGCTGATGCACTGCAGGTTCAGCTTCTCCTCGTTTTCGTCATAATAGAGATGGGCGGTGATGCCTTCGTCGGTGATGCCCTCAGGATAGAGGTTCACATGACATTCCTTGCAGGATTCGTTGTATACGATTGTCTGGGCATAGTCAAGCTCGCTCTTTCTGGTCCAGTCGATGGTCTCTACATCCTTTGTAAGATGTGACCATAAATCCTTTACGCCCATTCTTGCCTTCACTCTGGCATATTTGAACGTGCCCTTCGGAGGGAGGTGGCAGGCAGCGCAGTCGGTCTTTGTGCCGCTGCCGTTGTTGTGGTGGTAGGACTGCTTCCAGCTTGCGTCCGATTCAGGATGTGCATGGCAGGACATGCATGAGTCGTTGGAAGAACTTCTTACCCAGAATGTGTTGAATACGATCATCGCGGAAACGCCGATCACGAGACCGACAAGACCGGTCAGAAGGTAGTTTTTAGTGTTTTTCTGGCTTGACATATTACGGGATTATAATCATTTTCAGTATATCGGTGTAAAATTAGACATAATTGATAAAAAAAGAAAATAAAAGTGGGAATCAGAACTCTGATTCCCACTTTTTTCAGACAGTTTCCGCCAGTTTTTTAGCTATTTCGATGAATGCCAGGCCGTCCGGGCGGGTGGAGAGGGCTGCAGGTTCACCGTTGTCTCCGCCTTCGCGGATGCTCTGCACTATAGGAATCTGTCCCAGAAGAGGTATGTCGTATTTCTGAGCCATCTTCAGGCCGCCGTCCTTTCCGAAGAGGTAGTATTTCTCATCCGGATGCTCTGCCGGGGTGAACCAGGCCATGTTCTCCACGAGACCGAAGATAGGCTTGTTGACGCTTTCGTTGCGGAACATGTTCACTCCCTTTTCCACATCAGCCAGAGCCACATCCTGAGGCGTGCTGACGATCACAGCTCCCTCCATCGGGATATCATGGACAAGGCTTATGTGTATGTCTCCTGTTCCCGGAGGCATGTCGATAAGGAGGAAGTCAAGTTCTTCCCAACGCACCTGCAGGATCATCTGCTTCAATGCATTGCATGCCATAGGACCTCTCCAGATGAGAGCCTGTTCAGGCTTTGCGAAATATCCTATGGACATCCACTTCACCCCATATTTCTCAAGCGGCATGATGACCTCCTTGTCTCCGTCCTGCATTGCGTCAGGCATCTGGTCTTCGGTCGAAGTCATCTTTGGTACGGAAGGACCGTACACGTCCGCATCTGCGAGACCGACCTTGTAGCCCAGACGGGCGAGGGCTACGGCCAGATTGACAGAAACAGTTGACTTGCCGACTCCGCCCTTTCCGGAAGCTATGCCGATGATATGCTTCACATTTTCAAGCTCTTCCATACCGAGGTCGAGTCCCGGTTTCTTCTTCGGTGCCGCCTCGTCCTTTATGATGGTCTTCACCTCCACCTGAGTTCCTTCAGGGGCGTTTCTTATGATGGCGGCCTTGGCGCTGCCTATAAGGTATTCCGCAAGCGGGTCACGGTGCTTGGTGAATGCGAGGGTCACGGTCACGCTGTTCTCCCCGATTTCCACCTTCTCGACCATTCCCAGCTCCACGATGCTCTTGTCGCCTTTTGCCGGATGCTCGACTTCCAGCAGCCATTTGTTTATTTCGTTCTGTTTCATCGTTTGTTATCTTACAATATCCATTTCATCGATCAGCCAGCCTGCACCGCCGAACTTGTCGACGATGAACAGCACGTAGCGGATATCCACATTGATACATCTCTGAAGGTCAGGCTCGAACATGACGTCGCTGCTCATGGACTCCCAGTTTCCGTCGAAGGCGAGACCGATGAGTTCGCCACGCGAGTTCATGATAGGGCTTCCGGAGTTACCGCCGGTGATGTCGTTGTTGCTGAGGAAACATGTCACCATCTTGCCGTCCTCGGTGCCGTACTGACCATAGTCCTGATTCTTCCAAAGCTCCTTAAGCTTCTCTGGCACAACGAATTCCCAGTTGTCAGGGTCTTCCTTCTCCATCACTCCGTCGAGGGTGGTGTAGTGCTTGTATGTCACGGCGTCCTTAGGTGAGTAGCCGCCGACTTTTCCGTAGGTGAGTCGCATGGTGAAGTTTGCGTCAGGGTATGAAGGCTCGCCTTTCTTCCACTCGAGAAGACCTGCTGTGTAAGTCTTGCGGGCATCAGAGGTGAGACGGTTGCCTTCCATGATGGCCGGCGTGAGCTTCATGAAGTTGTTCCTTATGGATGTGAGAAGGTCCATGGCCTTGTCATTCTTTATGTCCTGAGCCTTTGCTGCGGCAAGTCTTTCCGGCGATGTGAATACGCTGCCGTCGAAGAGAGCGTCGACATATGCGTCTATGTCCATATCCGCAAAGTTCTCCAGGTCAAGGTAATGCTCTCTGTCGACATTGTCCCTGTAGAACCTGATCATGGCCTTTGCAACCTTCCTGTCTGTGCTTACGGAGTAGTCCTTGTAGAACTGTTCAATCTTTCCGCACATGTCCTTGAGGGCTGCTGCAGTATCGAGACCTTCCTTGAGGGCAGAGTCGAAATAGACGTTCGCAAGCGCTCCTGCACTTACAAGCTCGATTCTCGCGAGCGACTCATTGGCATACTGATAGATGCAGTTCTCATCGAAGCCTGTGGCCGCAGCCTTTCTGAGGTCTTCAAGTGCGGTGCCGTACTTCTCCTGGCGCTTCCTGCCTGCATTGACCCACTCTGCGAAAGCGGCCTCCTCCTGCTCGGCGCGTCCGATGATGTCGAGCTTGTCGAAGGCGAGCTTCATGCCCTGCCATTTCTTCCAGCCGTTTGAAGAGCCTGAGTACTTGCTTGCATACTGGATCTTTACCTTAGGGTCTGCGAGCATGTCCTCAAGCAGAACATCCTGACGTACCGTGCGGGCTGCGATTCTGATATCGTTGGTCGCGATCTGGTTCCTGAGTTCCGGCGATGTCTGGAAACGTGTTGTGCGTCCCGGATATCCCATGATCATTGTATAATCGCCCTCCTGTACGCCTGCAAGCGAGATTTTCAAATGGTTCTTCGCCTTGAGCGGAACATTCTCCGGTGCATATTCTGCCGGTGATCCGTCCGGTGCGCTGTACACGCGGAACATGGAGAAGTCGCCTGTGTGACGAGGCCACATCCAGTTGTCGGTATCTGCTCCGAACTTTCCGATCGATGAAGGCGGTGCTCCTACGAAACGGATGTCCTTGTAGATCTTGTATGCTATGAGGTAGAATACATTGTTGTTGTAGAAAGATTCCACGGTCACGTCGCAGTGAGGATTCTGCTTCTCGGCTTCCTCGACCATGCGGAGCATTTCCTTCCTTACGGCATCTTCTACTTTCTTGTCCTTGTCCTCCTGACCGGCGAACTGCCTGCCAGCCTTTTTCTCCACCTTTGCTATTTCCGCGGTCACGTCCTTCATGTACTCGAGGAAGGTCACTGTGAGGCCTTCGCAAGGAAGTTCCTCGCTGCGGTTCATCGCCCAGTATCCGTCCTTGAGGTAGTCGTGCTCCACGCTGCTGAGCTTCTGGATGCTGCCGTAGCCGCAGTGGTGGTTGGTCACCAGAAGACCTTCGCTCGAGATGATCTCTCCGGTACAGCCGCCTCCGAACTGCACGATAGCGTCCTTGATGGAAGTGTTGTTGATGTCATAGATCTGCTTTGGGGTAAGTTCGCAGCCTGCTTCGCTGAGCGCCTTGCCGTTCATCTTCTCAAGAAGAGGCAGAAGCCACATGCCCTCGTCCGCCCTGAGTGTGCCGACCAGTGCCGTGAAGGCTGTAATGATGCATAAAATCCTTTTCATATCTGTTGTTGTTTTATAGTTTCCATTATCTAGAACAGGGTTGGCTCCAGCTGCTTGAGGTGAAAGCTTTTCCTGTGATGAGGAGTGTAGCCGTGGCTGATTATCGCTTCCACATGTTCCTTGGTCGGATAGCCCATGTTCCTTTCCCATCCGTATTCCGGATATTCCTTCGCAAGCCTGCGCATATGCTCGTCCCTGTATGTCTTGGCTAGAACCGATGCCGCCGCTATGCTGGCGAACTTCCCGTCTCCCTTGACCACGCATTCATATCTGTATCCGTCGAAAGGCTTGAATCTGTTGCCGTCGATGAGCAGCAGGTCGGGGCGCACCGAAAGCCTGCGTACGGCACGCTGCATGCCTGTTATTGAGGCGTTCAGTATGTTTATGGTGTCGATCTCTTCTGCGCTGACCTCTTCCACGGCCCATGCTACGGCTTCCTGCTCTATGATGGGGCGGAGGATGTCGCGGGCCTTCTCCGTCATCTTTTTCGAGTCGTTCAGAAGTGGGTGGTGGAAGTCGTTCGGCAATATGACGGCAGCGGCGAAAACCGGTCCCGCCAGCGGGCCTCTTCCGGCTTCGTCGCATCCTGCCTCTATCAGGCCTTCATGCATGAAGTTCAACAGTTCCTGTCTTATGCGCATTCTGCAAAAATACGCAATCTATCGCTTTCCGTCAATATTTTTCTTGAGCATGGCTATTATTTCATTCTTGCTTTCGACGGTTTCTTCGAGCGATGCCACGATTTTCTCCAGATCTGAGATTCTTGTCATAAGGTTCTCGACTTTGCTGCCGTATTCCGACCTGACATCTTCGATGTTTCCTTCCGATTGCTCAGGACGGTAGCCGAGTACAAGTTCTTCAGTGGTGACTCCTGTGAGCCGGGCTATTTTGTATATGTTTCCGTTTATTATGGATGTGGCCCCTTTTTCAAGATCGCGGTAGGCAGTCAGGGATATGCCTAGACTGTGCGCCATCTCTTCCTGCGTCAACCCTTTCTTTTTCCTGATGCTGCTGATGTTTTCTTTGATGGAATTGTTGTCCATATGTCCCTTGTTTTATATGTGAGGGACAAATGTATCTGCTCGGGAATTGCATTGTAAACAAGAAAATCCGACGAACAGCAAGCAAAACTTGTTAAAGATTCGGAAAAAATTATAAAAAAAAGAAAAATGTGACGAAAATCGGCGGCTTTTCAGCCGATATGTTTGCTTTTGCCTTATTTCTATGTCAGCTTTGCCGAAAACTTTTGACCATGAAGCAATCGGATTTTGAAATGTTGCTCGGGCGGGTCTGGAGGAGCCGTCCGAAGCTCGGAGGAAAAGTGGAATTTTCTCTTGTGTGCATGCACGCAGGTTCAGGAAGAAGAGCTTTCGAGAACCGTATATACAGTGAATTCGGCATGTCCGGAGAGGAACTTGTCGAGGGGCTTCACAGGACAATGTGAAATTACTGATGTATTTTCCCTGCCCTTTCTATTGTTATTGCTGTTTAAATTTCTTAGATTTGCGAGGATGTGTCCTAAGTGACGCTGAAATGACTGATTACAAACACAAATAACACACAAAAACTGATGAAAGCTTATTCAACCAAAAACATCCGTAATGTGGTTCTGCTTGGTAGCACCAAGTCAGGTAAGACCACATTGTCTGAAGCGATGCTTTACGAAGGTAAGGTAATTGACAGAAGGGGAACAGTAGAGGCTAAGAACACTGTTTCCGACAATGCAGAAATCGAGCAGATCAACCAGAGATCAATCTATGCGACTCCGCTCTATGCAGAGTTCATGGATACAAAATTCAATATCATTGACACTCCGGGTGCAGACGACTTCGTAGGTGGTGCTGTTTCCGCTTTCAAGGTGTGCGACACAGGAGTTCTCGTCATTAACGCGCAGCAGGGCGTCGAGGTAGGTACTCAGATCTTCTCACGCTATGCGAAAGATTATCAGATTCCTCTGATCGTGGCTGTTAACCAGCTTGACGGTGAGAAGGCGAATTGGGAGGGTACTCTCGAGTCCATGAAGGAGGCATTCGGCAACAAGCCGGTTGTCGTGCAGTATCCTGTAAACGTAGGAACAGGCTTTGACGGTTTCATCGACGTCCTCAAGATGAAGTACTATCATTTCAAGGATGATTCAGGAAAGCGTGAGGACCTTGAGATTCCTGCAGACAGACTTGAGGAGGCAGAGGAGCTCAGAAACGAGCTCATCGAGCGTGCGGCAGAGTATGACGATACCCTTATGGAGACATTCTTCGAGCAGGGCTCCCTCTCTGAGGATGAGATCAGAAAGGGTCTCGGTATCGGTATCCGCGAGGGTGCGGTGATGCCGGTCTTCTGTCTTTCAGCAAAGAAGGACATCGGCGTAAAGCGTCTCATGGAGTTCACAATCCGCACAGCGGCTTCTCCAGCAGAGCGCGTAGGCGTCACAAAGGACGGAAAGGAAGTGGAGTGCAAGCAGGAGGCTCCTGTATCACTCTTTATATATAAGACAGCTGTAGAGCAGCATCTTGGTGAGGTGGCTTACTTCAAGGTGATGTCAGGTGAACTCACCGAGGGTATGGACCTCGAGAATCCTGAGACAGGTGACAGGGAAAGGATCACAGCCATCTATGCTGTTGCCGGCAAGAAGAAGGAGAAGGTCACTGACCTTCATGCAGGTGATATCGGATGTACAGTGAAGCTCCGCGCTGCCAGGACAAATGTGACTCTCTGCGCTCCTGGTACAGAGATCGCTTACGAGGACATCAAGTTCCCTCACTACAAGTATCGTTGTGCCGTGAAGGCAAAGGATGCGAAGGATGAGGAGAAGGTGAGCGAGGCTATGGCCAAGATCGCTGCCGAGGATCCTACATACATCATCGAGTACCACAAGGAGCAGAAGCAGACTATCCTCAAGGGACAGGGCGAGCAGCATGTGAACACTCTCAAGTGGAGACTTCAGAACGAGAACAAGCTCGAGATCGAGTTCTCGGCTCCTAAGATCTCTTACCGTGAGACAATCACCAAGGTGGCTTGTGCAGACTATCGTCACAAGAAGCAGTCAGGTGGTGCCGGTCAGTTCGGAGAAGTTCATCTCCTTATCGCTCCTTATCAGGAGGGTGTGGATCCAGGCAACAAGTTCAAGGTGAACGGCAAGGAAGTTGTCCTCAATATCAAGGGCAAGGAAGAGTTCGACCTTCCATGGGGCGGTAAGCTCGAGTACTACAACTGTATCGTAGGTGGTGCGATCGATGCACGCTTCATGCCTGCCATCCTCAAGGGTATCAACGACAAGATGAACGAGGGTCCTCTTACAGGTTCGCTTGCGCGTGACATCCGCGTCTATGTATATGACGGTAAGATGCATCCGGTTGATTCAAATGAAATCTCATTCGTTCTTGCCGCACGTAACGCATTTAAGGAGGCATTCCGCATTGCAGGCCCTAAGATCATGGAGCCTATCTACAATGTCGAGGTGCTCACTCCGACCGAGTACATGGGTGCATGTATGTCAGATCTCCAGAACCGCCGTGCCCTCATCGAGGGAATGGGTACTGACAAGGGATTCGACACCATCAAGGCCCGCGTTCCGCTTGCAGAGCTTTACCGTTACTCTACAACCCTCAGCTCAATATCTTCAGGTAGCGCAACATTTACAATGGACTTCGCTGACTACCAGCCGGTTCCTGCAGATGTACAGGAGAAGCTCCTGAAGGCTTACCTCGAGGAGGAGAAGGAAGACTAAAAATAGAAATTTCTATACCGATAGAGGCGGCCCTGACAGGGTCGCCTCTTTTGTCATTACATGAGATGTAGAGTAATCTATCGGATGAAATTGGTCATCACAGGTTTTTCCTTGACCGGATCAGGAATGCCGGCTGCCCGTCCTGCTTCGATGCACTTGAGAAGCCAGGCCATATTGCGTCCAAGCTCCCTCATTACCTGCATTCCCTCTTCGTCCTGGCGCACTTCATCCGGATTCGTACCGTGTACCATGTTCCAGTACTTGGATGAGACTACGGGCATGGATGCCAGGGTGAAATATTTGTTTATCTGGTCGAATGCTGCTGTGGAACCTCCTCTGCGGCAGCTTACTATGCCTGCAGCCGGCTTGTAGCGGTAGATCGCTCCCTTGCCGTAGAAAGCTCTGTCCATGAACGATGTAAGTGCTCCAGAAAGGGCGGCATAATGCACCGGACTTCCGAAAATGAATCCGTCCGCCTCCTTGGCTTTGGCCAGGAATTCATTCACAACATCGTCAATGACGCATATTCCGCTCGGCCTTTCCCCGTTCGGTCCTCTTCTGCAGCATGCTCCGCAGCCCAGACAGCCCGAAACAGGCTTCACTCCTAACCAGAAAATTTCGGTTTCGACTCCTGCTGCGACAAGTTCCTTCTCGACCTCCTTGAGGGCGGTGTATGTGCAGCCCTCCTTGTGAGGGCTTCCGTTTACAAGTATTACCTTCATATTATTGTGCTTAAGTTTTTCTGTTGACATCCAAATATAGTAAAACTTATCCTGATTTTGCGATAAAACCACATCCTCCTCCTCCCTCCGTCCCGGCAAGCGGATTTTGCTCGATGCGTAAAAGGTTGAGGCGTAGGGAGTTAGGTGATAAGGGCGCATTTTATGCGAATTTTTGCAACATTTTAGCTAACTATGCAGTCTAATATGTGAAAACTCACAGGTCAGAATTAACTTTTAAAATGAAGATATTATGGATATGATGATCTTATCGACGGAAACTGTCCGTTATGTGACAAACTTAATTGAAAATCTTTTTATTATGGGAGGTATTTGTGTAGCCCTGCCGGTCACTGTTGTCTGGCTTATCACCCGATACAGGACAAAGAAAATGGAAAGGAAGATGGATGTGCTGATGAAGACAGTAGAGAACGGTCAGCAGGTCGATCCGGCTCTTCTGACAAGTATGCAGGAGGGAGAAGGGAAAGCCCGGCTTAAAAATAATCTTCTTAACAGGCTTGCATCAGGTATCTTCTTTACTCTCGGAGGCGTATTGCTGATCATATTAATGATTGTCCATTATTTTGTCAGAGAATATATAGATATGGGCGTAATCGTCATAGGAAGTGTATGTGTGAGTCTGGGAGCAGGACTCCTTGTCTCATATTTTGTCGGAAGGAAATTTCTGGCAAAGGAAATTGAAGCTGAAGAGAATAAGATTGACCTTAAATAATGACGAGGGAGCAGTTCATAGAACTGGTATCGGCCGAGCAGGAAGCGTTAAGACGGTTCCTGCGCGGCTTGTGCTCGGGCAATGGTTCATTGGCGGACGATATAGCTCAGGAGGCTCTTCTGAAAGCATATCTTTCGTTTGAACGCTTTGAGGGCCGTGCCAGATTTTCTACATGGCTCTTCAGGATTGCCTATAATTGCTTCTATGACAATGTTCTCAGATCTGGCAGGGGAGTCATGGCCGCTTCTATAGACGAGTCCGGCTCAGATCTGCGTCGGCTCCATTCCGTTCCAGACGAGTCCACGGCTGCAGACAGGTCTTTTAATCATCAGCAGCTCTATCACGCGATTGCAGCTCTTGGCAGGAGGGAGAAGGCTGTCGTCCTGCTGTTTTATATGGAAGAGAAATCTATAAAGGAGATAACTGCCATCACGGGAATGTCTTCTGGGGCTGTGAGGGCTCACCTGTTCCGTGCCAGGCGACATCTTAAGCAATATTTGAAAGGATTATGATGACAGAAAAGGATATAAGAAAATTCATGCGGGCCAACAGGATTCCTGTGCCCAAGGATGACAGGTTCTTGTCTGAGCTGGTCCGGCAGATCGATCTTCTGCCGACACCGGCAGCCTTTACCGATGAGGAAGAGCTCCTGAAACAGAACAGGCTTCTTGTTGACGCGATAAGGACATATTTGAGAAGATATCTTCGTCGAAAAGCAATTGCCACTCTTTTTGTCAATGCAATATTCTGCCTTATCGTGCTGCTGACTGTCTTCCTTGCCATTTCTGAGGCTTCCGGTCCGTCACCGGTTCTGAACTTCATCAAGGAATGGTACTATATGATTATTGGAGCGCTAGGTCTCTGTTCTCTTGCCATATCTTTGCACCTTGCATTATAATATCGCGACACATAAAAATCCGAGGATTCGTATGTGTCGCGGATTAGACGTCACCTGACTACAGGCTCGAATCTTCCGACCCAGCCACCTTCATGTGCCATCCTGATCTTGAGTGTCTGTGACGCATCGACGTTGCGGAAGCGCTTCTTGTAATCCCTTGCGAGTCTGTCTGCATTGACACCGTCCTCGAAACTTGTGAGCGTGAAACTGCCTTCAGGAAGGAAGTCAAGGCTGATTTCGATTTCACGTGCCTTTTCATCGGTTATACCTCCGACATACCATACATCGCCTTTTCTGCGGGCGAATACGATGCTTTCTCCAAGCTCTGCGTTGAGGACTCTTGTCTCATCCCATGTGACAGGTGTTCCGGCAATGAATTCTGTACATTCGGCAGCGTTCATATAGGCTGAAGGTGAGTCCGCGAGCATCTGTACTCCGCTTTCGAATACGACATAAAGCGCCATCTGATATGCCCTTGTTCCGATTCCGGCAGGAAGCTCTCCTGACGAATGGTGGTTCTCCAGATGAAGGGCATTCATCGAGCCTGGCGTGAAATCCATTCCGCCGACTACATTGCGGATGAAAGGAAGGTATATGCTGTTTGAAGGCTTGCAGCCTGTACTTTGCTCAATTCCGAGCACACCCTCGTATGAAATGAGATTAGGGTATTCTCTTTCAAGTCCCTTCGGACAGATAGAGCCATGGAAATCCACAATAAGCTGATGTTTTGCGGCCTCTTTCATGACTTTTTCATACCAGCTCATCATCCACTGGTCGCTTCTGTCCATGAAGTCGATCTTCATGCCGTCTGCTCCCCAGTCCTTGTACGTCTTGAATATCGTATCGAAGCACATCTCCACCTGATCCCATGCCATCCAGAGGATAACGCCGACTCCCTTGCTCTTGGCATGGCTTATTATTTCATTCATGTCGATGTCCGGATTGAGTTCGAGAGGAGATCCGTCGATCGCCCAGCCCTCGTCGAGAAGAATATACTCGATTCCGTGTTCGGCAGCGAAATCGGTGATATACTTATATGTCTCTGTATTTATACCTGTTTCGAAATCTACACCTGTGACGGTCCAATGGTTCCACCAGTCCCATGCAACCTGTCCCGGCTTCACCCAGCTCCAGTCGCTGCCGGCAGCAGGCTCCTTGCCGAGAAGGAAGTTCAACTGTGAAAGCACCAGCGATGCGTCGTCCTTTGTCAGGGTTACGATCCTCCATGGGAAAGTCCTTGTTCCTGTGGTCTTTGCGATGTATTTGGCATATCCGGCTGCAGCCCTTCTGTGTCCGTCGATGCTGTATTCGGAAATGACCTTTGGCATGACGGTGTTAAGTGTGTTGTGCCTGTTGGCCTTAAGGAACATTCCGGGATAGTCATGTACATCGCTTTCCGAAATCAGCATTCTCCAGTTGTCGGAGGTGACGAGGATAGGAAGATATGATAATTCATCAGAAGGCTCCATATCCTTCATTTCCCTTGCGGTATATGGCTCCTCATACATCGTCTCATGGGTGCTGACATATGACATATATGCTGTCGCATCTTCCGGAAGCACGAACTCCGCAGTCTCGTCAAGGACGGTAAGTCCGTTCTTTGAGCCGGTAATGAAGCGGTATGCAGCTCCATTGTCATAAGCTCTGAATTCCAGAGACCAGTTACCGCTGAATGCAAGGGTCATCGAGTTGTAGTTGTCTCTGATTTCCTTCTGCTTGAGTGCTACGACAGGTGTGACTGTCCTGTCTGTGCTGCTCCTCTTCACGCTTTTCAGCTTTGGATTTTCTCCGAGGACTCCCTCGGTAGTGTAAAGTGCGATCTGTCCGTTGTCGAGGGCTGTTTCTCCGTCTATGGAAACGCTCCAGGTAACGTCCTCGTCAACAGCGACGGTGACTTTGATCTGTCCTTCCGGTGAAAGGAGGGTGATGTTTTCTGCATATGAACATATGGCCCATACGATTGCGATGAGAGTAAGGATGAATTTTTTCATAATGGTATCAGTAAAGTTATAAACAGTGGTTTTCAGTATTATGAAAGCTTCAGGGTGAGGGATATGAAGTCTTCCACACTCAGCCTCTCAGGACGCAGTTCGAACACAGGGTCAGCCGTGAATGCCGCCAGTTCCTCCTCGCTCCATCCGCAGCGGTCCGCCTTGGCGCGGATAAGCGGCTTGAGTGAATTGCGCAGAGTCTTCCTGCGCTGGTTGAATCCGGTCTTGACTACGGTCTTGAAAAGGGCCTCATCACAGCCCAGGTCGGTTCTGGAATTGCGTACAAGCCTGATTACGGCCGATTTTACCTTTGGAGGAGGATTGAACGCCCCTTCGCCTACGGTGAACAGATATTCTATATCGTACCATGCCTGCAGAAGCACGGACAGGATGCCGTATGTCTTCGTTCCAGGCTTTTCTGCGATGCGCTCTGCCACCTCCTTCTGGATCATGCACACAACCTGAGGTACCTGTTCCTTGTACTCGAGGATCTTGAAGAAAATCTGTGAAGATATGTTGTAAGGGAAGTTGCCCACCACGGCAAACTGTCCGCTGAAGAACTTTTCCAGCTTCAGTTTCAGGAAGTCGGCTTCCAGAAGGCGTCCGTTTACCTGCGGGAAATGCACCAGCAGATAATTGACAGACTCTGTGTCTATCTCCACCATACGCAGATCTACCTCCGGCCTCTGCAGCAGATACTGGGTCAACACTCCCATTCCCGGGCCTATCTCCAGCGCCGGCAGCGGTTTCGAAGCATCGGCCTGAGTCTCCTGGCCGGGACATGGGACCAGAAGTGCATCGGCAATCCTCTGTGCAATGGACAGATCTGTCAAAAAATGCTGGCCCAGGGCCTTTTTAGCTCTAACTTCCATATGAATCTAAATTTTCACAAATATACTTTCTTTTATCAAATAATCATAGCTGCGTACCGATCCATATGAACATCATTCCGAGGAGGATAAGTCCGAGATCAAGCAGCTTCGCTCTGATGTTTCTTTCCCTGAATATCAGCACTCCGCAGATGAAGGAAATGATGACGGAACTGCGGCGTACGAGCGAAACCACCGAAATCATGGATGAAGGGTCGTTAAGCGAGGTGAAGTATGCGAAGTCTCCGATGCATATGAATATGGATATCAGCGGAATGGCCCAGCTCCAGTGGAACGGGGTGGTCTGATGCCTCTTAGGGTACCATATGAAACCGCATATCACCGCCATTATGATCATCTGGTAGAAATTGAACCAGCTCTGGACGAACATCGGGTTGAAGGACTTCATCAGGAACTTGTCGTACAGTCCGCTTACAGCTCCCGTCAAGGTGGCTATGGCCACGCACCATATCCATCTGTTTTTCCTGAAATCGATATTCTCCTTCTTTCCTGCACGGCTCATCATGAAGATGGAAGCCAGGGCAAGCAGCACACCGATCCATTGATACAGATTCAGCCTTTCTCCGAAGAATATCAGGGCACCGACAAGAACAAGCACCGGTCTCGTCGCATTGATCGGGCCGACAATAGTAAGCGGCAGGTGCTTCAGACCGAAATAACCGCAGATCCACGAAGTCAGGACGATGCATGCCTTCAGAATCACCAGAAGATGTGCCCTTAAGCCTGCCGTCCCTGACATGTAGGCTAAGTCGTTAATAGATTGAGAATCAGGCACTTGTGTCCCACGGCAAAAAGGGTTTGTGTCGAGGAAGGTGCCGCTGAACCATTCCGAACCGCAGAGATGGTCGATAAGGAAAGGGGAGAAGATGAGGGTTGAGAATATTGTGTTCAGCAGGAGGACAGGAAGGACGGCATTGTCCTTCAGTGAGGCCTTTTTGGCAGCGTCATAGAAACCGAGGAAGGTCGCTGATACGAATGCAAGTATTAACCACATAGGAGTAGAATCAATTTAAGGGTGCAAATGTATTACAATTATTATTTATTTCGTATTTTTGTCAGATTTTATATGCAGATATAGAAAATATAAACAGAAACATATATGTACAGAACACACACCTGCGGAGAACTCCGCATTGAAAATGCAGGCCAGACAGTTACACTGGCCGGATGGGTACAGAAGTCAAGGAAGCTCGGAGGTATGACCTTCATCGATCTTCGCGACCGTTATGGTATCACTCAGCTTGTAGTGGATGCCCATGCTGCACAGGAACTTCAGGATACGGCTTCCAGCCTCGGACGTGAGTGGGTGCTTCAGGTGACAGGTGAGGTCATCGAGCGCCAGAGCAAGAACCCGAAGATGCCTACAGGTGATGTTGAGATCAGTCTCAGCGAGATCAAGGTTCTCAACAAGGCAAACACTCCTCCGTTCACAATCGAGGAGGAAAGTGACGGCGGTGAGGAACTCAGGGCCAAGTACCGCTATCTTGACCTTCGCCGCGGTCCTCTCCAGAGGGCTCTGAAGATCCGTCACCAGATTGCCCATGAGGTACGCAACTATCTTGACGGCCAGGGTTTCCTTGAGATCGAGACTCCATATCTGATCAAGTCGACTCCGGAAGGAGCGCGTGACTTCGTGGTTCCTTCACGTATGAACCCAGGTCAGTTCTATGCTCTTCCACAGTCTCCTCAGACCTTCAAGCAGCTCCTCATGGTGGCCGGTTACGACCGCTATTTCCAGATTGTGCGCTGCTTCCGTGACGAGGATCTCCGTGCTGACCGTCAGCCTGAGTTCACCCAGATCGACTGCGAGATGTCATTCGTTGAGCAGGAGGATGTTCTGAATACATTCGAGGGCATGATGAGGACTCTCTTCAAGAATGTTCTGGGTGTCGAGATCGCAGAGCGCATTCCTCGCATGAGCTGGTACGACGCTATGGATTTCTACGGCAGCGACAAACCGGATATCCGTTTCGACATGAAGATCCATGAGATCACAGACCTCGTAAAGGGCTTCGGCTTCTCTGTATTCGATGGCGTTGACTATATCGGTGCAATCAACGTAGAGGGTGCCGCAGCATATACAAGAAAGCAGATCGACGAGCTCACAGAGTGGGTGAAGAGACCTCAGGTAGGTGCAAAGGGCCTTGTTTACATCAAGCTCAACGAGGACGGCAGCATCAAGTCTTCAATCGACAAGTTCTATACTCCTGAGCAGCTTCAGGCAGTTGCAGACCGTCTCGGAGCGAAGAAGGGCGACATGATGCTTGTTCTCTGCGGCGCAAAGAGAAAGACTCAGAACATGCTTGGAGTTCTCCGTATCGAGATGGGTAACCGTCTCGGTCTGCGCGATCCGTTCAATTTCGCACCTCTCTGGGTTGTGGATTTCCCTCTCGTGGAGTGGGATGACGAGACCCAGCGTTTCTACGCAATGCACCATCCGTTCACAGCTCCTAAGCCTGAGCACCTCGAGCTGTTCTACAGCGACAAGAAGGAGGATCTCGAGAAGGTATGTGCAAATGCTTATGACTTCGTTCTCAACGGAACTGAGCTCGGTGGAGGTTCTATCCGTATCCACGAGGCGGCTATGCAGGAGCGTATGTTCGAGGTTCTCGGCATAAGCAAGGAGGATGCTGAATACAAGTTCGGCTTCATCATCAACGCATTCAAGTTCGGTGCTCCTCCTCACGGCGGTCTGGCCTTCGGTTTCGACCGTGTCTGCTCGCTCTTCGGTGGTCAGGAGACTATCCGTGATTATATTGCCTTCCCTAAGAACAATCAGGGCCGCGATGTCATGATAGATTCACCTTCATACATCGATCAGGAGCAGATGGACGAGCTTTTCCTTGAATCTCGCGCCGAGAGGAAGGAATAACCTGATATATCAGAACAAGGCTGGTACTACGTTCCGGCGACCCCCGCCCTCCATAAGGTCGGGCACCCCCTAGCCGGGGGTGGCATGTCGCTCTCCACGTAATGCCAGCCTTGTTTCTATTTATCATTCTTCCGCTGAGACGGTCAGAGATAATCGAAATATTCAAATTGTGCATAGCCTCTGCCGGACGGTGACTGGGCCCAAAGGCCGATCATTATTCCCATGAAACCTCCGACAGTTTCCGAACTCAGATAGCGTGTGTGGTTGATTCCCAGCATCTTGAAGTCTTTTCCGTCAACAGAATACCAGAACTTGTAGAAGTCCGGCTCTCCTGTTATGCGGAGGTAGATGCTGTTTCCGCTGAACGGTTCCTCTATCACATGATTGAGAACTCCCATCGCATACTTTACCTCGACAGCCCATCTTCCGCCTTTGTCTTTCTTCAGGCAGATATCATAATGAGACCCCGAATCCATATATACAGTCATTCCCGCCTTGTCGCCTGTGTGAGCGTTCCTTAAAGAAAGGCAAGTCTGAGCCGTGAAGTTGATGTCCTGCTGTCTGAAGCCCACGAAGGTAGGAGACACCGAAGATTCATCAAGGTCGGCGGCAGTGCCGTACATACGCAGTGCGCCGTCTTCCACAACATATCGCGAAGGCTCAGGATTTCTTATCCATGACCATTCGGCCCCGAGCTGTGAGTCGAACTCATTGCGTGCCTGACGTGGCTCGAACGGTTTCTGAGGCAGGGTAGGGACGTTCATCTCGAGAGCGAAGTCTCCTGTTCCGTTTACTACCGGCCATGCATTCGTGTCCCAGCGTACAGGTGCAAGGAAAGTCTCGCGGCCCATCAGATGATGCTGGCCACCCTGGATGCGGAAACCGAGGCATACCAGCCACCATGAACCGTCATGAGCCTGAATGATATCTGCATGTCCGGTGCCTTGGATCTGGCTGTTCTGGGTCTTCTGCTTGAAATGTGTAAGTATTGGATTATGTGGAGCAGGTGTATATGGTCCGTCCACATATTTGCTGCGCGCTATGGTCACTCCATGGCCGAATTCGGTTCCCCCTTCTGCGATGAGCAGATAGTACCATCCGTCCTTCTTATATATATGGGGTGCTTCCGGATACCTTCCTCCCGTGCCGTACCATATCATCCTCGGCTTGGACAGTATCTCTCCGGTATCCGGATTGACCTGACAGAGGATGATGCCGTCATTTCCTGCGCCGCAATACCAGCATTTTCCGTCTTCATCCCAGAAGAGTGACGGATCTATTCCCGGCATATCGACCCACATAGGGTCTGACCATTCGCCACGAGGGTCATCAGTGGATACGATGAAGTTTCCCTTGCCGCTTATATTGGTGGTGATCATATAGAATCTGCCGTTGTGATGGCGGATGGTAGGGGCGAAGATGCCTCCCCATGAATGTGCATCCTTGAGCGGTAGCTGAGACTCACGGGTAAGTACGTGTCCGATCTGCTCCCAGTTGACAAGATCCTTGCTGTGATAAAGCGGAACTCCCGGGAAATACTGGAAGCTACTGGTTACCAGATAATAATCGTCTCCGACTCGGCATACGCTCGGATCCGGATTGAAGCCTTTGATTATAGGATTCTCATACCCGAAGCTGTTCTGTGCGGCAGCGCTGATTCCTATTGCAAGAATCAAGATGGAGGTTAGCAGTCGTTTCATGTCTTGGTGCTTTTGTGGTCTATGCAAATATATGAAAAAATCGGCTGACTCATATGTGAGCCAGCCGATTATCATATATCAGTAGTTCTGATTATCTGTACTGAGCGAACTCGATATCCTTAGCAGCGCGTGCAGCGAGATCCTCGCACTTGCTTGCGTCAGCAAGGTTCTTCTTCACACCTGCAGCGTCACCCTTGCGAGCAGCAGCTACAGCGCGGAGGTAAGCAGCCTTTGGAGACTGGCACTCGAGAGCAGCAGCTGGAGCGTTGTTGCCAACGAGGAGCTGAGCGAGAGCAGCGTTGAAGCACTTGCAGTTGCCAAGCTTAGCGGCAGCAGCCTTGTAGTCACCAGCGAGGATGTCAAGAACTGCGAGGTTAGCGTTAGCAGCAGTAGTCTTTGCAGCAGCGAAGTACTTAGCAGCCTCATCGAGCTTGTTCTCACGGAGAGCTACAACACCCATTGCGTTGTTCCAGTCACCGTCCTTCTCGCACTTGTTGAGAGCGCTCTTTGCCTTTCCGAGCTCATCCATGTTGAGGTAAGTCACAGCGAGGTTGTACTGAGCAGTGTTGCTGTTGAACTTGTCAGCAGCTCTCTTGTAAAGCTCAACCTTCTGATCGTTCTCCTTAACGAGGGTAGCTGCGCGGAGAAGTGCAGTCTCGTCAAGAACGTCGATGTTCTCCTCGATAAGCTGGAGAAGCTCTGCGTTTGTGAAGTTAGTGTACTCTACGTTAGCGATGAATCTTGCACGACGGAGCTCAGGAAGAACCTCCTTAGCAAGAGTAGAGTAAACTGCAGACATGTTCTTGATCTCCTTCTCACGTACTGCAGGGTCGCTGTACATAGAAAGAACGCGGATGATGAGGTCCTTGTCCTCGATGTCAGACTCGGCAACGAGCTCCTGGAAGCCTTCCCAGTCCTCACCTACGCTCTGAACGTTTACAGGAGCGTCAGCAGGATGCTTCTTTGTAACCTTTCCGAATGCCTTCTCAGCAGACTTTGAACGGTTGTCAGAAAGCTTGTTGTTCTGATCCTCCTTACCGTCTGGTGAAGCGTAAGCTACAACGTCAGTGCTTACGAGGTTCTTGCGCTCGTTAGCCTTGATCTCGTCGAGAGCAGCCTGGAAGTCCTTGATAGACTGTGAGCTGAGCTGGTTGTTTCTTACATATGCGCTGTTGATCTGATAAAGGATCTGACCCTCAGCAGTCTGCTTGATGATCTCCTGATAGCCGTCAGCCTTGTAGTCAACCTTACCGTTCTTGCATACGAGCATGTAAGTAGTGTTTGCACCGTCAGCAACCTTCTTTACAGGGAGGTCAACAGACTTAGCCTTGTATCTTACAGTACCACGGAGCTCGAGGTGTGACTTCTCCATACCTGGAACATAAGCGAACTTAACCTTCTTTGTAACGGTTGCACCCTCAGATGGAACCACCTGATAGTTGTTCTTTACCTTCTCGCCCTGGAACATGAATGACTCGTGCTTAGCCTCGCCACCATCGTATACGATTACAGGAGTAACCTCAAGAATAGCCTTTGGATGGAAATAGTCCTCAGGATAAGTAACTGTTACGGTCGCGTCGATCTCGCCACCTACAACTTCAAGAACAGCAGGATCAGAAGTTACGATAACTCTTTCTGCCATCTCTGCCATCTTCTCTGGAGAGCTACATGCAACTGCAGCAAGTCCGAGGAGAGCAGAAGCCAGGAATTTAATGCTTTTTTTCATTTGTGATATTAAAATTTAATGGTTTGTATAAGTTTCAAACAGGGTTCTGCCCTTTAAGTGGGCATATTCCGCGCAAAGATAATCATAATTTTATATTTTAGAAGTATTGTCTTTACATATTTTGCTCGCTTTCTCAATAAATTCAAAACACTTTCTTAACTTTGCAGGACATATGACAAATCAGGAATTACAGAGTCTAAAGAACAAGTACGATATAATCGGCAACGATCCGGCACTTAACAGAGCGCTGGAAGTGGCTGTTGCGGTCGCTCCTACCGACATAACGGTTCTTGTCAGCGGTGAAAGCGGTGTGGGAAAGGAGAATATACCGAAGATAATCCATCAGAACAGTCCGCGAAGGAGAGGGAAGTATTTCGCCATAAACTGCGGAGCCATTCCGGAAGGGACCATCGATTCCGAACTGTTCGGCCATGAAAAGGGATCTTTCACCGGTGCCAATGAAATGCGCAGGGGATATTTCGAAGAGGCTGACGGAGGTACGCTTTTTCTTGACGAGGTGGGTGAGCTTCCGCTGGCTTCACAGGCCAAGCTTCTCAGGGTCCTTCAGTCCGGAGAGTTCATAAGGGTAGGTTCGTCAAAGGTGCTGACCACCGATGTGAGGGTGGTTGCGGCCACTAATGTAAATCTGCTTCATGCCGTATCCAAGGGCAAGTTCCGCGAGGACCTCTACTACAGGCTTAATGCGGTTTCAATCAAGATGCCGGCTCTGAGGGAAAGGCCTGCCGACATCAATATACTCTTCCGCAAGTTCGCGTCGGATTTTTCGTCCAAGTACGGAATATGTAAGGTTACGCTGACTGAAGATGCGTCGATCATGCTCCGCAAGTACCGCTGGCCCGGCAACATCCGTCAGCTCAAGAATGTCGCAGAAACCATTTCTGCCCTTGAGTCGGCAAGGATATCGGGCTATACTGACAAGTGCGTGATAGATGTGGATGTTCTCTCCAGATATATTCCGAGAGAGGATCCGAACATGCTTCCGGCTACCGTGGCCTCTTCCGGAGAAAGTGACAATCCTGCGGAAAGGGAAGCCATTATACGCATGCTTCTGCAGCTGAAGCAGGATGTCGATTATCTCAAGGATGTGGTGTCCAAGGCCGGTCTTACGAGGGTGAAGTCTCCTGCCATTGCCGCTCCGGAGCCTATGCGTCAGGAAGAGGAACATATTGACTGGCAGCTCAATCCGTCGTCTTTTGCTGACATGAGGGATGAGCTTGTTGCCATCGATGATGAGCAGGATCCTGAAGAACAGGATTATGATCCGGATACGGCTCATGAGGATATGTCCATAAAGACTGCCAATATGGAGCTGATAGAAAAAGTGCTCCGCAAGCATGATGGCAACAGAAAGGCCGCTGCTGCTGAGCTGGGCATATCCGAAAGGACCCTGTACCGTAAACTTAAACAGATCAAGTGATGAAAAGAATACTTGCATATATGGCGATAGCTGCAACGGCTTTTATCGTACATTCCTGCGGAATATATTCGTTCACAGGTACTTCCATACAGCCGGATGTAAAGACGGTCACTATCAACTATTTTGAATATCAGGCTCTTAAGGTGAATCCGTCCCTCAGCAACCAGCTTACCGAAGCCATGCAGGACAAGTTCCTGAAGCTTACCAAGCTCGAGCAGGTGGACATCGATGGAGATCTTGAAGTGATAGGAGCTGTCACAGGCTATGATGTGAAGGCGACAGCTGTCACGGCAAGTGAATCCGTAGCTCAGAACCGTCTTACGGTTACGGTGAAGGTGAGCTTCGTAAACAGGAAATATCCAGAGGACAGTTTTGAAAACAAGTCGTTCTCGGCCTATCAGGATTTCGATGCCGCACAGGCGCTTGAGTCTGTTGAATCTACCTTGTGTGAAGACATCGTTGAGCAGCTCTGTGAGGATATCTTCAATGCAACAGTAGCCCAGTGGTAATATGGATTATATCGATATAAAGAAACTTACGCTTGACGAACTGGTCGGTGTCGTCAGTCTCTATCCTTGGTACGGAGGTGCCAGGAAGGAGCTTTGTGCGAGGATGGGCCGGATGGGCGGAGATACCTGGGGTGAAACGCAGTATGCCGATGCGGCGATGTATATCGGCTCGAGGTCGAAGCTTTCGGAGATGATGCGTTCGTCCCGGAAGGAGGACTGGACAGATGCGGATGTCGAGAAGCTCATCAAGTCATATATTGCGGAAAAGGACGACAGGACGGAGCCGGAAGCTCCGGCATATACACGCAAGGTGCATGTGGTCGGAGGGGATTATTTCTCTGTGGAGGACTATGAACATGTGCGCAGGTCCGAGGACAATGTATTCTCGAAGTATGCGGCCAAGGCAAGGCAGGATGCTCCGTCGGTGGGCGGAATCTCTGCTGTCGAATTCGATCTTTATACCGAAACTTTGGCTCAGATCTATGCGGAACAGGGTTATTATGAGCAGGCTAAGCATATTTATTCAAAACTAATTTTGGCATATCCAGAAAAAAATGCTTACTTTGCAGCCCTTATTGAAAAATTGAACGAAATTAATTAGGATTTAGATAATCATGAACGTACTTTTTACTATTTTGACAGTGCTTGTTCTCATTGCCAGCTTTCTCATCACTCTTGTAGTGCTTCTTCAGAATGGCAAGGGAGGCGGACTTGCAAGCAACTTCGTGGCAGGTAACCAGACATTTGGTGTTCGTCAGACAGCTGATATCCTCGAGAAGATCACTTGGGGTCTTGCTGCATTCGTCCTCGTGGTTGCAATCGTGACTTCATTCACCCTCAACAAGGGTACAGATACTCTCGACGTTACCGAGAAGATCGAGATAGAGGCACCGGCTCCTGAATTCCCAGAGGCTCTTCCTGCAGCTGAGAACCCTGCCGAGTAGTTTTTGAACATCCGCCTGACTGACAAATTGTCAGTCATAAGGCTTTGGAATATAATTTGACGATTAGCCGTTTGTTCGATTGAACAGACGGCTAAAAGTGTATATATTAAAACGAATTTACTATGGCAGAAAACAAGTTTGAAAATCTCAGCAGGTTCGCTGTCAATCTTAATGAAAGGGCGGCGCAGGGAAAGCTCGATCCTGTCATCGGCAGGGATGAGGAAATCAGAAGAGTATTGCAGATCCTCAGCAGGAGGACAAAGAATAATCCTATTCTGGTGGGTGAGCCGGGTGTCGGCAAGACCGCCATCTCAGAAGGTATAGCTCAGAAGATAGTGGACGGCGATGTGCCGGAGAATCTGAAGAGCAGAAAGATATATTCCCTTGATCTTGGGGCACTTATCGCAGGTGCCAAATATCAGGGCGAATTCGAGGAACGCCTCAAGGGCGTAGTTAAGGAGGTCGTGGACAGTGACGGAGAGATAATCCTTTTCATCGATGAAATCCATACTCTGGTGGGAGCAGGCCGCACCTCAGGCGCGATGGACGCATCAAATATCCTCAAGCCTGCCCTCGCCCGAGGTGAGCTCAGGACCATCGGATCCACAACCCTGGACGAGTATCAGAAATACTTCGAGACCGACAAGGCCCTTGAAAGACGTTTCCAGATGGTGATGGTCGATGAGCCTTCGCCGGCTGCATCCATCTCCATAATGAGAGGCCTGAAGGAAAGATACGAGAACCATCATAAGGTACGGATCGAGGATGATGCGCTGATTGCGGCGGTCGAGCTGTCGCACCGCTACATCACGAGCCGTTTCCTTCCGGACAAGGCTATTGACCTTGTGGATGAGGCGGCTTCGAAACTCCGTCTTGAGATGAATTCGGTTCCTGAACCGATAGCGGAACTTGACAGCCGCATCAGGCAGCTGGAAATCGAGAGGGAAGCCATCAGACGTGAGGGTGTATCTCTGAAGATGGATAAGATCAAGGAACAACTGAAGGCTCTGAACGCCGAGCGGGATGAGCTCAGAGGACGCTGGAATGAGGAAAAGGGCATTCTGTCCGATCTTCAGTCGCAGAGGCAGAAGATGGAGGATTATAAGATAGAGGCCAATAATGCCGAAAGGGCAGGCGACTATGGAAAGGTCGCAGAAATCAGATACGGCAAGATGGCTGAGGCGAAGAAAAGGATAGATGAGCTGACTGCACGGCAGGCACAGATCAAGGATCCGATCATTACAGAAGCCGTCACTCCGGAGGATATCGCCGAGGTTGTGGCGAAATGGACGGGCATACCGGTCCGCAGGATGCTGGAGAGCGAGCGCGAGAAACTTCTTCGTATGGAAGAGGAACTGCACAGGAGGGTCGTGGGGCAGGATATGGCCATAGAGGCCGTCTCGGATGCAGTGCGTCGTTCAAGGGCAGGACTTCAGAATGAAAAGAGGCCGATAGGATCTTTCCTGTTCATGGGAACGACAGGTGTAGGTAAGACCGAACTTGCCAAGGCTTTGGCCGAATTCCTCTTCAATGACGAGAACATGATGACCCGAATCGACATGAGCGAGTATCAGGAGCGCCATTCTGTGAGCAGGCTTGTAGGTGCGCCTCCGGGCTATGTCGGATATGACGAAGGAGGTCAGCTGACCGAGGCTGTAAGGCGCAAGCCATATTCTGTAGTGCTTCTTGATGAGATCGAAAAAGCGCATCCGGATGTGTTCAACACCCTTCTGCAGGTGCTTGACGACGGCCGTCTCACCGACAACAAGGGACGCACGGTCGATTTCAAGAACACTATCCTCATCATGACCTCAAATGTCGGAGCGGATATCATACAGTCTTACATGGAAAGGCTTCCTTTGGAGACTGAGCCGAGAGCAGCCATGCTGGATGAGTGCAGAAAGGAAGTCCTGGAAGTACTCAAGAGAACGGTCCGTCCGGAGTTCCTGAACAGAATCGACGAGGTCATAATGTTCGAGCCTCTCTCTCAGACTGATATCCGTGAAATCCTCAGGATGCAGATCCGTGACCTTCAGACCAGACTTGCTGAGAACGGAGTAAGTGTCGAGTTTACAGAAGCATTTGAAGATTACATGAGTACCAAGGGCTATGAGCCGCAGTATGGAGCCCGTCCTATCAAGCGCCTCATGCAGAAGGAACTCATAAATCTCCTTGCAAAATCCATCCTTGACGGTCATGTCCGCCGAGACTCCGTAATCAAGATCGATATCTCCGATGGTCAGATTACCGTCCGCGACGCGTAATCCGTTGCAGCACAATATATTACACAAACTCGGGTGTTCCGCAGGGAACACCCGAGTTTGTGCATGTGCCTGGATGCCAGGTTTTTAGGTGTCGGGCTTATAATCCCAGCTCTTCGATGATGCGGGTCATGCCGGCATAGCGGTCGAGAGTCCACAGGATATAGCGGATGTCTACGCATACGCACATGTTGTAGCCGTCCACGCACATCATGTCGTTTGCGAGAGACTCCTTGTTGCCGTCGAAGGCAAGTCCGATGAGTTCTCCCTTTGAATTGAGAACCGGGCTACCTGAGTTACCTCCGGTTATGTCATTGTCTGTGAGGAAGTTGACATACATTGTCTTTCCGTCAGGGCCACATCCCCAGCGTCCCCAGTCTCCCTGTTTGTAGAGGAGGTACTGCCTGTCGCTGAGATTGAATTCATAAGATGCAGGATCATATTTCTCGATCATGCCCTTTGCTGTACTCTTCCAGTCACAGAAGACTCCGTCGTATGGCTCCACCGGTCTTACTGTACCGTAGGTTATACGCATGGTTGAGTTTGCATCAGGATACTGCGGTATGCCTTTATCCTCTCTCATCTGGTAGATGGCGTGTACGAATTCCCTGTCAAGTTCGGTCCTGTCGTTTTCACCTTCTGCTTCCTGGATCCTGTTGTTGAATGTGAGTATCTCCACATCGTCGAAGAAGCGGAAGAACGGATCCGCAAGGTACTCCGACACAGTATGTTCAGTGTCAAGGAAGGTGTTGAGTCTGGTCATGTCGGTAAGGAAGCTGTTGTCCCAGAGATATCCGGCGATGGCATCATAATCCCTGCCGTATCTGTCAAGAAGCTCCTTATGGAATGCTCCGATCATGTCGGAATCCACATTTTCAAGAAAACTCTCCACGCAGAAGCGGAAAAGATCCTTTTCGACCCTCAGGTCGATATTCTGATACTCCTTGAGCAGACCTTCCGTCACAGAAGGGATATCCTTGCCCTTGAAGAGGAAGGTGTTGAAGCATTTGACTTCTGCCTCTGACGGGCCTTTGGTCGGCGTGAGCGCTCCGTTCACCATTTCAGCCTTTTTGGTCGGCTTGATCTTGTTGATCTTCAGAACCTGGTCGCGGTACTGTCTTGTCTTTCCTATTATTCTTGTAAGGCGTGTTCCTCTGATGAGGGTCTCACGGTAGTATCCTATGTTCCTTTCGGCATCACGGACATCAGTATAGGCTTTTTCCAGACGAGGAAGCAGGTCTCCCCATCGGCTCTTGCGCTCAGGAGAAGCGTCTATCCATTCCTGAAGTTCCTTTTCCAGCTCAGCCTTGCGGTCGGCTACATTGAACCTTCCGTAGCAGAGAACCTCTCCGCTGTAGAGCTCCTGGACATTGCTGAGGCTGAAGAAATAGTCGGAATACTTGAGTCTGATGTCCGGATCCTGGTTCATCCACCCGTTGATTATATCCATCTGCTTGCCTCTCAGGCCGTTGCTGATAGGAAGCTTGAGTGTCTCATTGAAACGGGTCTCGAACGAGGTGCTGTATCGGTTCGTCCTTCCGGGGTATCCGAGTATCATGGTGTAGTCTCCTTCCTTGTATCCGTCAAGTGAGATCGGAAGGATGCGCTCAGGTCTGTAAGGCACATTTTCCTTGGAATATTCGGCAGGAGATCCGTCCGGTGCGGTATAGACACGGTACATTGCGAAGTCGCATTTATGCTGCGGCCATTCCCAATTGTCGATATCTCCGCCGAAAGCGGCTGATGACACAGGAGGGGCAGCTACCAGACGCACGTCCTTATATACCTTATACAGAGCGATATAGTATTTTGAACCGCTCCACATCGAGGCGAACCAAGGCTCAAGGTCGGTGTCTTTCGCATATTTCCTTTCCATGACGTAGCTGAGCTTGCGCGAACCCAGCACCTTGCCCTCGGCCTCATGCTGTCTCTTAAGCTCCTCCACCTCTTCTGTCACGTCGATCACCTTTTTCAGGAACCATACGCTCTTGTCCTTGATGTTGATCTCCTCGTCGGACCTCATAGCCCAGAATCCCTCTTCGAGGTAATTGTGCTCAGGGGTGCTGAGGGCGTGTACATCGCCATATGCGCAGTGATGGTTGGTGATGAGAAGGCCGTTCTCCGAAATCATGCTTCCGGTACATCCGAACTCCATTGATACAATGGCGTCCGCAACTCCGGCTCCGGGAGCATCGGCATTATATATCTCACCGGCGGAAAGTTCGAGTCCGCGCTCCTGCATCTTCTTTTCGAGGGCTGCATTGATCGTGTGGATAAGCCACATTCCCTCATCAGCAGAAGCCTTCCAGCTGCCAAGAACGGCGGCCAGAAGGCATATTCCTATATATCTTGCTGTCTTCATCGTTATTCAGCTACAGCATAAGGGCGTACGACGCCAGGAGTCTTGAAGCCGATCTTGGCTCCTTCCTCCCTTACATCGTCTTTCTTATAGGTGATTGTCCATGTCTCCATAGTCATCAGCTCCCAGAGCTTGTCAGCAGTCATCGGCTCTGCATAACGGATCTGGATGGCAGGAACAAGTTCATGGTTGAGGTTGAGATATATTCCTATCACACCGTCGTGCTTTGAAAGATGATTGCTCAGGAACGGCATGTTGCGGAGAATGATAGGCTTCTCATAGTTCGGATCAGCTATTTCATATACGAACTGCTCCTTGCCGGCATTCTCCTCCACACGCTGCTTGAACTGAGCCTTGAAAGGCGAGAACATCTTCCTGATGAACTCTTCAGTCCCGATCTCTCCGACCTCGTCTTCGAGCTTGACGAACTCATAGTCAACCTCGATTTCCTTGCTTCCGCCGCCGTGTACAGGCATGTTGAGAACCTCCATCTCGACAACATCCTCGAACCAGTCCTCGTCAAGGTTCTCTGAAGGATCCATGTAGACGCGTACGATGAGAGGGCAGGCGAACTCAGTTTCAAGACCATAGATCTTCTTGCCTGTATTCCTCATCTGGAGACCGAGATAGTTGATGTCCATCTTGTCGTACATTCCTTCGGTACGGATGGTCACCACCTTGAGCTTTCCGGTTGCCGCAGGGTCAGGGGTAGCTACGCGGAACTTCGAAGGAACATAGATCGCCTCCTGGATCTTGTCGTGATTTGTCTTGGCAGGGTCATATGTGATGTCGGCTGCATGTCTTCTGACATATACCTTCACTCCGTGTACTCCCGGAATCTTTTCGAGCTTGGCCTTGAACGCCATCGAACTACCATAGCATTTCACAGAACGGAGACCTTCGATGGTGGTCATTTCGAGCTTGTCCGGATCGACGAGCTGTGTGACTGTTCCGTCCTCGGCAACATTCTCTATGCCCCATGTCATGTCGATGGTAGGGAGCTCGAACTTGCCGCCTGCCCAGATTCCGAAGGCTATGAGGACGATTGTAAGGACAGCCGGAACATAGTTCCATACCTTGTTCTTGGATGCCTTGCAGACTCCTATGTTGAGTGCACGGGTCGAACAAGCGGCCACACACTCTCCGCAGAGGGTACAGTCCACATGGTTGAGCTTTCCGCTGTGGCATGACTTGACATCAATGCCGTATGGACATTTCTTTGTGCAGAGTCCGCAGTTGTTGCAGAGCGCGTCGTCCTTTGTAACATGGAGGATCTGGAGCTTAGGTTTTGCATGGAAGACCTCGAGAAGGTAGCCCAGGATGCAGAATGCACCCAGAAGCACAGCCCAAGGAATATCGGCTCCTACAGCGCCGGCTGCAACATAGACTCCGAAGAGGACGCCGATCCATACCCAGAACTTCAATGAATTTGAAATGGCTCCGAGCGGACAGAGATAGCGGCACCAGAACATGTCGATGAAGAAGCTTCCAAGTACTATTACGCTGATGGAAACTATTGACATCCAAAGTGTTATCTCTCCCTTGAATCCGGTAGCTATAGCATAGTAAGGGTCGAGGTTCTTGCAGAAGAGCTCGCTTGCATTGACCGTCATGTAGAAGATCCAGAACACAAGAGCGTACTTTACGATTCGCAGGGCCTTGTCAGCCACCGATCCGTTCATGATTCTGATACCTTTGATATGCATTGCCTTACGGGCCTTGCTGAGAAGGTCCTGAACAGTGCCCACAGGGCAGATGTATGCGCAGAACAGCTTGCTGAACAGCACCACGGCAGCTACCAGAGCGATACCCATAGCAATCTGGATCATGGACATGCTGCAAGGAAGGCTGTTGTTCGCCAGATATGTGGCAAGAGCCTGAAGACCTCCCATAGGACAGTATTTCTCAGGGTCCGCAGCTTCCTCACTCGGGATAAGCCCTGTAATGAATACGATAAGAGCCAGAAGCACGCCCCACTGGAGCAGGTACTTAGGCCAGTTCTTTACGATAGTTGATTTCTTTGCCATATATAAATTTGATTGATTTGCAAAAAGCACATTTGGCACGAAGATAATCATTTCTCTCGGCTTATTCAAATTTACATGCCCCTTTCCTTCAATACTGAATCATCAAGGTCGTGCTTATGTAATGACTATGATATGACGGATACTGAAACTGTTTTCAACATTCATGGTATCGCTGAAGAAAAATTTGTTCAAAAATGCAGCATTCTGAAACAAATTTCATTGACAGGAATGACCCTGTAGGTGTCTGTAGGGCAGATTTCGGCAAATAGCCGTATACTTTTTTATTACACGGATATTCTTCATCAATTTTGCAGGATGAACAAAATATTATCATAGGAAAATGATCTGTTATGGAAATTACAAACGAACTGCTATTGCCTAAAATACATTTTATCCGAGGTACATGGGTAATGATTGACCGTGATCTTGCAGAACTCTATTCTGTTGAAACAAGGAGACTGAATGAACAGGTAAAGAGAAATATTGAACGATTTCCAGATGACTTTATGTTTCAACTTACAAAGGAAGAAGAGTCACAATATCTGTATGATTCCAATTTGATGTCGCAATTTGCGACATCAAACTGGGGAGGCAATAGAAAACTACCATATGCTTTTACTGAAAACGGTATTGCCATGTTGAGCAGTGTTCTTCGTTCGGAGGCTGCAATTGAGGCTAATATCAAGATTATGAGGATGTTTACATCAATGCGTAAGACATTCAGGAAAGAATCAAGTCTGTTGAACAAAATCGAGTTGCTGGAATTTCATCAGATAGAAACTCAGAAAGCGGTAACAGATATCAATAATAGGCTTGATTATATATTTGACAAGATTGAAACTAACGACCATCTTCCCGCCCAAGGCATTTTCTACGACGGGCAGGTATATGATGCTTATACATTCGTGGCAGATCTTATTCGCAAAGCTGAAAGGCGGATCGTTCTGATTGACAATTATATAGACGATACGGTTCTGACACTTCTGGACAAGAGGAAAGTGGGTGTCGCAGCCATAGTTCATACTTCAAGAATGACGAAGGAACTGGAGCTGGATATCGATAAGCATAATGCCCAATACCGCCCGATTGAGATAAACATCTTCAAACGGTCCCACGACAGGTTCCTGATAATTGACGATGATGTCTATCTCATAGGAGCTTCAATAAAAGACCTTGGCAAGAAATGGTTCGGTTTCACCTTGATGGAAAGCATCACTCCGGAAGATATTCTGGAACGATAACGCATTGAGTGATAGGCGTTTAACGATTTACGGGTGCGCCGCGAGGTGCACCCGTAAAGTTGTAAGATATTGATAGATAGTTAGTTGGCTGTGCATGGCCCGTGCGAAATCTGCGGAACCGATGAACCCTACAGAATCATTTCTCTGTGTAGACCGACAGGAGGCTGTCGCCTTTGGTTATCCTGCGGGCCATTCTGCGGATGTCCTTGCGGCTGGTCTTTTCCAAAAGGCGAAGATATTCGGACTGATGGTCGATGCCGTAGCGTTCCTTCATCATGTGGCTCTCAAGCTTCCTGGTGAGGTTGTCCTTGAACCTCTCGTTCTGTTCCTGATGCCTCTTGGCGAGATATCTGCAGGCATTTTCGAATTCCGCTTCAGTAGGGCCTTCCGAGGCCATTTCCTCCATCAGTCTTCCGGCATCTTCCACAAGGATATCCTTCATTTCCGGCCTTGTCTGGAAAGCTATAGTGGATTCCGCAATCTTTCCTGACGGGAAGACTTCAGTGGAGAAGGTTACGGAGTAGGTGCCACCTCTTGCTTCCCTGATCTGGTTCATGCAGCGGGCATCCATGATATAATCCAGGATGTCGAAGATGACGTACTCTTCATCCTTCAGTCTTATGTCGAATTTGTAGCTCAGGCTGACTTCGCTTTTCGGAACTGTCCTGAGGGCATGTTTCCTGACATGATGGCGCCTTCCGCGATACTGAGGCCATGACGGCAGTTTCTCTTCCTTGCCGGAGAACCTGTCTTCGGCGGCAGGTAGGGAGGCTGCCATATTGTAGAGATGCGAACATTCTTTCATACCCAGATCGTCGCAGACATAAAGGGTCATCCTGCCTGCGTCGCCGAAGCTGCGGTCGAAGACTTCCTTCACCAGATCCATGTCTATGGCTTTGAAATGCTCTGCAGTCACTTCACGTCTCCACGGACTGTCGCAGTACCTTATCCTGCGGTTCTCCTCGTTGTATATGCTCCTGTCCGACCTTTCCTTTTCCAGAGTCCTGACCTGGGAGGTCTTGAATCGCTCGAGGTTCCTTTCAGTGTCGAAGTATGGCTCCGTAAGGGTCAGATACAGCATGTTGATGGCCTTGAATGCATCATCCTTTCCGCATGTCAAGGTTATCGTGGACTCGTCCCTTTCGATTTCCATCATCATGTTGATGTTGCCTGTCTCGGGACTGTCCTTAAGTTCCTTGCGGCTGTAATTCCTGAAGCCTGAATATCTTGTGATGTAGGCGGCTGCCGCCCTTGCACTTTCCATTCTGTCCTGCGGAAGGGTCCTGAAGCCGGTGTCGAATACGGCCTTGATGACCATATGGTTGCTGGCCCTCACCTGTCCGACCTTGAAACGGCTGACCTGAGCTCCGTTCGGGAAGCTATGCTTCTGCATGTATGAAGCTGTGTCCGACGGTGCGGTGCTCATTGCGAAAACAGTCGGATAAGTCACGTCAAGGTCGATCTTCTGGAATTCAGGATATGAAGGAGGGACCGGTGTGGCCTCCACCTGAGCAAGTATCTCCTTCATCCTCGCTTCGGACGGAAGGATGTCCGCCTTGTCCTGATCTATGGTATAGGAATATATCTTTTCGCAGTCAGCGAACATCTTGCGGATGTATTCGGAAACCTCTCCGGCAGTGGCCTCTGCGACCATCACAGCCTGTATCTCCTTCTTCTCGGCAGGGCTTATAAGTGCCTCACCACGAAGGAAATGCTCGATGCATGACTTGATCCAGTCCCCGTTCCTGACTGTTTCCATCGCTCCGTTGTTCACCTTTCTGCCTGCCTGGAACTTTGCCGCCTGAAGCTCGTCATCCGAAAAGCCATGGTCAAGCACCCTCTTGAGTTCCCTTGCGTGCAGCTCGAGAACCTCTTCCTGCAGGGCTTCGCTCTTAGGCGAAATGGTGAACATGGTGGTGTAGAAGTCGGAAGAAGCCTTGTTCGTCACCACGGCTATATGCTTTGCCGGGCATCCGTCCTTTTCCGTTTCCCTGTTGAAGCGTTCCTTGATTATCTCTGTGGCGATGTAGCGCAGGGCCATGTCCTTGTAGAAGCCCATGCCGCCTCTTTCCTCCCTTGCCGGGAAAGGCTGCTTGTGTATGATCTTCAAGGTGTTGACCTTGACCATCGGGTGAAGCATGTTCTCGAAAAGCGGTTCTTCCAGCACAGGTACGGCATATGTTTCCTTCTGTGCGGGGTTCTTCTGGGCCGGAATCTTCGAGAATATGTCTGCCACACGCTTCTCCATATCTTCCACATCGATGTCTCCCACTACGGCAATAGCCTGAAGGTCAGGTCGGTACCATTTGTGATAGAAGTCCAGGATCTCCTGACGCTCGAATCCGTTGATGATGTCGAGAGTGCCTACGACATTGCGCTCTGTATGCTTCGCTCCCTTGTAGACAAGATTGTTCTGAAGCTCGGCCATGAGGGCACGTGGCTCGTCCTTGCGTCTCCACTCCTCGCTTATGACACCTCTTTCCGCATCAAGGGCATCCTGCTCGCATGAAATTGCGCATGACCAGTCGTGAAGCACGAAGAGCACGGAGTCCACGAATGTCTTTCTGACGAGAGGCACAGCCGAAATGTTATAGACTGTTTCTGTCCTGGAAGTATAGGCGTTTACATTGTATCCGAAACGGACTCCGTCCTTTTCAAGGAAGTTGAGAATGGTCTTGTCAGGATACCTTTCCGTGCCGTTGAAGGCCATGTGCTCGAGGAAAT
This sequence comes from Bacteroidales bacterium, assembly GCA_017626355.1. Classification (GTDB taxonomy): domain Bacteria; phylum Bacteroidota; class Bacteroidia; order Bacteroidales; family UBA932; genus Cryptobacteroides. Next base: position 27,465 of record JAGAIY010000020.1, on the reverse strand, counting down.
GGGCCAGACCGTTCTGATTGTCCTCTTCCTGAAGGGCTCCGACGTTGTGTATGATGTAGAAATCCGCACAACCCTTGTTTTCAGGGTTGTGGCGGAGATAGTAGGTCAGGCCGTTTTCAAGCTTTCCGATTGTAGTGCCGGGATCATCCGGGATCCGCTGTCCGACCGCCGTCAGGCATGTGATGACGGTCAGCAGCAGACAAAGCATTCTTTTCATGTCTTATTCCTTATCTTTGACGCAGCGCACCGACACTCCTGAAAGGAAGTTTCCGTAAGCTACGGCTACCTTTTCATTGCTTGCGTTGTATGTCGGCATCATGTAGTAGTACTGTGCGTTCTTGAGGCTGCCGTCATCGTTTGTGGTAGCCTTTGAGAATGTTGATCCGAGCAGATAGGACATCACACCGTAGATGCCGTTGTATGTGGTCGAAAGATATGAGCCGTTGCCTGAAACGGATGTCTTGTTTCTGCAGCTGGCGAATGTCCACTCCCAGCCTGCTTCCTTGAGGGCTGCAAGGCTTGCTCCCTTGATGGTCGCATCGTAATATGGGGCCTCTGTGTTGATCAGCTCGGCATTTGTGCAGTGTCCTACAAGACCGGTCATCTCTACAGCGGTAGGGAGGTGCCAGCCCTCAGGGCAGATTCCCTGTGTTCCTTCGAATGAAGCGGCGTTCTCAAGTGTTATCTCCTTGACTCCGAATGCAGTAGCGGCATCGTAGAGGAGTCCGAGAGTCTCGACGAGAGCAGGGTCGGCAGTCTTGTCTGCATTTGCTGCAGGGTACCATATTCCCGCATCTTCGACTGGATCGCTTGAAACAGAGCGTCCGCGAGGGATGAAGCGGAGATTCTCTGCCATCCATGTGTTGCCGTCTGCAAGCTTCACAGTCTTATATTCAACGCCGTCATATACGAAATATCCGTCATATTCGGTGAATTCCACAGGAAGTTCCTCGACAGAGCCTTCACCCTCGAAGCCGATCTCTCCCTCGTCCGTCCAGTTCTCGATCTCTCCTGAAGCGCTTACGATCATGTCGTCCTTGATAAGGCGAACGTTCACAGTGTATTGTCCTCCTGACTTGAGATTCATTTCAGCAAGAGGCTGGGTGGCCTTCTTGCCGTTTGAAAGAGACAGGCTCAGGCTGAGTCTGGATGTTCCAGGGATGATGATGGCCTGCCACTCTTTTCCTTCCTTTGATTCATATGCCTTGACAGGGTCCGGAACCTCGTCAGGAAGCGCTCCGCTGTAGTTGTCTGAAACCGTCATGGTCGTGATGTCCACATCTGCCGCACGGCGGCTTCCGTATATCTCGACAGTCTGAATGTCGGCCTCAGAGAGATTCTCTACCTTGACCACTATCTTTGTCATCAGATGCTTGAACACCATGGCCACGGCATTAGGCGAAGGAAGGACACCTGTCTTGGAAGCGGCCATAAGGTCTGCCTTTGCTATTCCTTCTGTCTGGTCTTCAAAGAAGACATACGAGGTCGGTGTTCCTGCTTCCCTGTACGGATAGTAGGCATACATGTCAGCCTCCGAATATGCGTCCGCGTACCATGTGAGGTCGCTTTCAAACACATTGCCGTCAAATGTCATGCATTTGTTGTCCGCGTAGCTTTCCGTATCGTTGGTCTTTATCATTGTGAGGCCTATGCGGTCGCCGTTTTCAAAATTCACTTCCGTCGCTTTCGTGATGATAGGTTCGATCTGAACCTTTCCGGGAAGGGTTTCAGGTTCGACGGTTCTCTGGCAGGCTGCCGCCAGAGCAAGCATTATAAGAAATGAGCTTAAGTTACGTTTCATGGCTTTATGTATTAAAAGTTATATCCGAGTCTAAGTGCTGCACCTGTCCTGCTGCTTCCGGGCAGCAGTTTCAGTCCGAAGCCGTGCGACCAGCTTCCTGCAGCTTCAATGTATATTCCCTTGAGGAAGTTATATCGCAGGGACAGACCTGCATCCATCCTTGTGGCTGTGGCGTATTCCATATGCATGTCGTACCAGTCCTGAAGCCTGTACGGTTCTGTCTGCACACCGCTTTCCTGGTCCGTCATCCTGACCGTTTCGGAAACATCTCCTCCGCCGCAGGCCAGTCTGACTCTGAGGTCGGTCCTGCCTATATGGAAAAGGAGGTCGGCTTCTGCCTCCCAAGTCATCATGGCCTGGTAGCAGGCGTATGGGTACATCTGGGAAGACATGCCGTCCTTCCACCTGATGCCGGCTCCTGCCTTCAGTTCGAGGGCTTTGGCAACATATTCATACTCAGGTCTCAACGAGAGAGTTTCGTTTGCAAGTATGCGGTTGCTTCCATGGTAGTATACATTGGTCACTCCGTTCTCAGTCACCTTTTCGAGAACGCTTTCATCCAGTCCGAGACCGTCCCAGCCGAAATCAAGCCGTGCGAAGTGAACGGAACGTGGCCTTTCGTGTCTGTAGCCCAGCCTTGCATTGACTCCATGTCCCGGGAAGCGGAACCAGATGTATTCCTTCTCTCCTATAACTCCCCGGCGGTTGAGGTATTCTACTTCTGCGAAAAGCCCCTTGTACTGCAGCTGCACGGCAGCTCCGTGGCTTATGTCCCTGACCGGAAAGCCGTTGACTCCTGCCTCCGACAGATGCAGGCCGCTTCCGCTCCATACGGAATATTCTCCGTACATGAGACCCTTGTCGAGGAAGGCATAGTATGAAGATTCCGCGATTCCGATCTGTTCGGCCTTGATGCTTTCGCTTGTCTTTCTCATGATGTAGCTGGCTCCGGCGGAGAAATCACCCTTGTGGAACATGAAGCCGGGAGCGACTGTCATGTCGAGCCACCAGTTGGTGTGCCTCAGGTCCTTTCTCTTGGCCATATTGGCAGATTCGAAGTCCATGGCGGCACCTATCCTCCATGTATCCGATATGTCGTAGGCGATACCTCCGTCGAATGAGTAGGTCTGACGGGTCTTTCGTCCTGGGGTGAATTCGAGCACATCCACAGGGTAGAAACCCGGATTCAGGAACATGGATCCGCACATGTCATAACCTTCGGTCTGCCTGAATGAGAACGAACCCTTGAGGGATATCCTTTCCATATGGCGGATGCTTGCCGTCATGGCTCCTGCCTCCCAGCTCCTTGCTGCCTCCCATGTGTCGCGGAACCCTCCCGATACATAGTTGCCGGAAAGTTCGGCATAAGACCTCGAAACCGTATCCTGACGTATTCCGGTGATGTTCCGGGATCCGTTCCACAGGTTGTTTCCGATGACTCTGTCATAGGTCAGGACGGCAGGGTCACGGTCAGGAACCCTCTGCGCCGAAGCAGCCAGTCCGCAAAGCAACAGGCTGACTGCCAGTATGTATCTTGCCTTATTCATGGAGTGACTGTTTCTCGGTTTCATAAAAATCGTTCATCGAATTGTTGGTGTCAGCGAGCACCTCATATCCTGCAGCGGCACTGGCTGCCTCATCTGTATGCCTCATCAGAGTGCGGCCCAGATATACGTCGGTCTGAAGGACATAGCCTGCATCCATCGGTGGAGGAAGCCTCTTCGAGTTTGTGGACGAGCGTGCATCGAATACCTCCACGGCATCATATACCCATTCGTACGGAACCTTGACCACATTGTCGATGCTGCTTCCAGGTACAGGGGTTATGTTGTCAGGTATGCTGACAAATTCATGCATGGTCATGCCCTGAGGCTTCCAGATCACCAGGGTAGGGGAGCTCATGGACAGCGTATAAGCATTGGCCTGACCTGTCTTTATCACCACATCTATGATCCTGTCGTCCGAAATCTGGTCTCCTGGAGCAGGATGCATGCTGGTGTTCCAGAAATATGTGATGTTGTAGCAGACAAAATAGCCAGGCTTGTTGAGGTTGACCGAGAGCGGATACTGGAGAGTATGGTCGATCGCTCCTCTGAGGCATATTACGGCATCTTCGCCTGGCTGCAGAGGGAAGTCGTCGCCGTCTCCAGGGAACTGCCATACTGCCTGGATTATAGGCAGGAAGTCCTGGAATATGCTTTCTCCGGTCTGCGGATCCTTTGATACCCAAGGGTTTGACGCCGTCGCATTGTTAGGCGAAAGCGTACCGAAGCAGAGACTGTCAAGATACTGGACCTTGTAGTCGTTGTTGTGGACGATGAAGTACTGGTCTCCCTGATAATTGCCTTCCTGCGGCAGCTTCTTGCAGCCTCCGCAGTATATTTCCTTTATTACCAGCGAGCCTGTCTTGGAGAATGTAAGGCCGAGTCCGAGGGTCATGTCCGCTCCGGCCACCACTACCTTATCGGCGGCTCCGTTGAAGACGTATCCGTCAGCATTCATGCTGATGTTGATCCTGTATATTCCGTTGGGTAGTCTTATCGAGAAGCTGCCTGTCTCGTCGGTCTTTACGGAATAAGTGTTTCCGGTGTTGATGTCTTCGACCACGGCAGTCGCTCCTTCAAGCGACACGGGGTCTATCCCTTCCGGATACTCTGCATTGACAGTCAGAAGAAACAGGTTGTCCTTGTAAGGATCGGAACCTTTTATGCCGGCACATGCGGAAACCGCAACGGCGATCAGTATGTATATCAGCCTTTTCATCTAGAATTTCAGTCTGCATGTCAGTCCATAGTAGAAAGCCGGCGTGAAGATGGCTCCGATGCCTGTCGCCATAGACTTTACATATGGTCTGGAGTTGGTGAAGTTATTGGCGAAGAAAGAGAGTGATATCTTGTCTCCTATCTCCTTGGTAATGCTGAGGTTAGCCGACATGTACGCCGAATATCCGTCCTGCGCGAAGGTGTAGGCGTTGTTGGATTTGAGGATAAGGTTGGCGAATTCAGGGTCAGCGGCCTCTGCGTCGGTGAACGGATGTATGTTGCCGTCAAGATCCATATATGAAACAGGTCTTATGGCGGTGTATGAGTTTCCGTCATAGATATCGCCTCCCGTAGGATTCTTGTCGGTCTCGCTCACAGTGTATGCATAAGTGCTTCCGTTGTATTCCGAAAGGTTGCGGCTTCTTCTGAGCAGCGACATTTCAAGCCTGCAGGTTATGATTATGCGGGCCTGAGGGATATGGGTGATGGCTGTGAGGTTGGCATCCAGATTATGAGTGATCTTTCCGTTGCTCACAGTGTTGTTGCCGGAGCCGTTTGCATATATTCCCACATACTGGTACGAACGGTTCGCAAGGGTCGTGTGGGACCAGCCGCTCCTGTAGAAGGCTGAAAGCTGTTCGTTCAGATATTTCGTATAGACATACGACGCATCCAGACGGAAGCTTGTGCGTATAGGCCTTATCTCCGGGAACTCCATCACGAGTTCGACACCAGCCCTCTTTACGTCCGCTCCGTTGTTCTGCTTCGAAGACTTGGCGAATGTCCTGTCCGTCACCTTCACATCCATCGGTGTCCAGTATTCGTTGTCGTCACCGCGGACGTACATCATGCCTGTCTGGCTGTCTATCTTTATCTGAGGGTCTGCAGGCATTGTGAAGCCTTCCGGACGCTGGAGGATATTATATGAATAAGGTTCATATACATCCGTGAAGTTGTACGGGCCCTTGGTCAGGTTGTAGAAGCCTGTAAGGGTTATCTTCATGTCTCCCGCCTCAGCTTCGACTCCGACCTCGGCATTCCGGTTCCTCTGCCATTTGAGCTCAGGATTGTATTTTATCGTATATGGCTGAGTATAATAGATATAGCTTGTCTGGTCCCCATGTGAGAATCCATAGGTCTGGATATCTCTGTACTCAGGCTTCGGGTACAGGATGTAATATGAAGGAAGCTTTTCCGTGATTCCCCAGCCTCCTCTTATCGCGAAGCCGTCCGCGAGCTTCCACTTCGCGTTCAGACGCGGTGAAAGGGTGGTCTTCTTGCGGTAAAGGGAATTCCTGATGAATACGTTCTCCAGTCTGAGACCTGCCGTCATCTCCAGCTTGGTCTGTCCGACAGGTATCGTCAGATGCTCTTCCGCATATGCCGACAGATTGTGCATGAACGGATAGTCCGTGTAAGGGCGGGGCCTGTATCCGTTGGCAGCGAGGGCCGGATCCTGATAATATTCACCCTCTCCGATGTTTCCGTTGGCCTTCCACTGGACACCGGCCTTGAGTGAACTCTTGGAATTGTTCCAGCGTTTGTGCCAGTTGTACTTGAGTGAAGCGGCGAAGTCCAGCTCCTTGGAATCTATGACCTGATCCGAGAAATATGTCAGCGGCAGCCTGTCTGCGAGGAAGTAACCTTCCTGTTCCGCATGGACGGCAGGCTGGTTGGAGCCGTGGGATTCGTACTTGTGGTAGTGGTACAGGTTGTCGTTGAAGTTGACGGATGCATCCAGCTTGAGGTTGGTTATCCACGGCCTGTTGAGCAGCCATGTCAGGGATGTGTTGCCTCGGAAGGTGTTGTCTCTTTCCTTCTCGTACTCTCCTGTGAAAGCGTCGGGGTCATTTTCGGAGTTCATTCCTCCGATGTTTCCGGCCAGACCGGCTTCGAATCTCAGGACTTTGGCGAAGGTGTTGCTGTAACCTAAGGTTATGCCTGTCCTCGAATAGGATTCGTAAGGAGATATGAGCTTCTTGACTGCTCTGGCCCATTCCGCACTGAAGTTAAGTACTCCGTTATTATCCTGAAGGTCAATACCTTTCGATGCCGAGGCCTGATAGGTACGCGGGTTTACCGAGAAGGTGACGTTGACAGGTGTGCGACCTTTTCTTGTGTTTATCTTGACGATTCCGCTGTTCAGGTCTCCGTATTCGGCAGAAGGTACGCCTGTTATGACCTCGATCGATTCGATGTTCTCTACGGCTATGCTTCTGGTGTCGACTCCTCCCGGCTTGCCGAAGGATGCGTTGTTGCCGAGCCTGACTCCGTCCACTTCCACAGCGGTTCCGAATGATGCGTTGCCGTCCGACTGGCCTCCTTCACGGAGCGAGAAGCTGTTTTCTTCCGTCAGATCCGGGTTAGTGGTCTTTCCGCCGGGAAGCAGGGCAGCGACATCCGTCATGTTGGACATCTGCAGATGGTTAAGGGCGTCGCGTCCCAGATTATGGGTCGTTCCCAGTCCGTCCTTGGCCTTCTGTGCCGTCACCACGACCTCATCCAGGGCGAGAGAGTTTTCATACAGCACTATCTTCAGGTCGCTGACATCAGTTCTGACCTCCACCTCACGGGTCACGTTGACATAACCCAGGCATGAAACGATAAGTTCGTATGTACCGGTCTGTACGTTATTGAATGAAAACTCTCCCTGAACATCCGATGTCGTCCACAGATAATCTTCACCGAGCCTCACCACGGCTCCTATGACAGGAACCTCGGATCCGGCTTCGGTTATCCTTCCGCTTACTGACCATGTCTGCGCCATGGCGCAGACACTTATCAGAAGCATTGTCGTTATTGTCAGGAATCTTTTCATTTTCTGGCGGGGGATTACCACTCTTTTATTGTTTCACCATGGTCTTTGGCTGTAGCCTCCTTCCACTTTGCAGTGTAGCCAGGCTGGCTGATCTTTGCAGGGATGCAGTCTGTGTGCTCGTTGGTCACGAAGCTGCCGTCCTCGTTCTGTGCCTTGACATTGCCGTCGATGTATTTCACAAGAAGGAGCTCCTCGAGTTCCACCCACTTGTTGAAGATCTTCTGTGCATTGTCGACAGAGAAGCGTGTGAGATATGCCTTGACCTCTGCATATGGATCTGAAGTCTTCTTTGAAGAGCTGCGCTTAACCTGCTTGCGTGGCTTTGCCTGAGCCGCATCGTAGAGTTTGAGGGCTTCCTGGTCGGCTGCAGTCACAGCTTCCATCATTCCGTTCTCCCATGCGTCGATTTCTGCGTCCACGGTAGGGAACATGATGTTGTAGGCCTTGTAGCATGCGTTAGCCACCCTGTTGGTCATCCAGAAGGCAGAAGTAGGAGAGTAGGTTATCATGTTTCCGTTTCCTACGCGGAAGCTCTCCGGAACCTCGGTGGTATTGGTGTAGATAGGTGTGAGATAAGAAGTTGCGGCATCGTCGCAGCCGAACCATATCACTCCTCCGATCACATCAGGAAGCCAGCCGCGTGACTGTCCCACGAACCAGAAGCCGGTCTGCTGGGTCGCGATGGCCCTCTCGTTCACATACTTCTGTCCCTCGTGCTCGAAGCCCATAGGTCTCCAGCGGTAAGGAAGGGCGTTTCCGCCGGCTCCGATATCTGTCGTCATGTCCATAGGTGTGCCTTCGTAGTGGTCGCGCATGACGTCAGCCACATCCTTCATGGAAATCTTGCGTGAAGGCTTAACGAAAAGAGGGAATCTCTTGGTCTTGTCGTGTCCCATCGCATACTCGATATAGTCGTAAGAGTCCTTTGTCACGATGTTTCCGTTCTCATCCTCGAAAGTGAACTTGCCGTCGCAGAGAATGTTGAAAGCAGACCATGCACGGGCCTCGCAGCCTCTCATTCCGCTGAAATCAAGCGGTGCGTAGGCGTCGCAGAAGCTGAAATCCTTGTCCTCGCCGTTGAAATAGCCCTTTTCGCGTGCGAAAGAAATCACGTCAGGTGCATACATGCAGTTTTCAGGGTCGTTCAGAGGGAAGGTGCTGATGCGGGCCTGGTTTGCATGGGCGCAGATGTATCCGTCAGGAACCCTGCGTGCCACCCATACGATACCCTTGTTGTCCGGACCCTTTCCGATAAGATCCATGACCCATACCTCTTCAGTATCGGCGAGAGAGAATGACTCACCGCTCGAGTAGTAGCCGTATTCGTTTGCGAGATCTACGATGACCTTGATGGCCTCGCGTGCTGTCCTTGCCCTTTCGAGCGCTACGTAAATAAGTGAACCATAGTCCATTACTCCATTAGGGTCCGACAGCTCGTGGCGTCCTCCGTATGTAGTCTCGGCGATGATTAGCTGATGCTCGTTCATGTTTCCGACCCTCTGGTATGTTCTTGCCACCTGAGGAATCATGCCGAGATATTTTCCGGTATCCCACTCGTTGATCTTCCTCATGTCACCTTCTTTCCATACTCCTGCAGGAGCATAGTACAGCTCGCCATAAAGCTGATGTGAGTCGGCTGCGTATGAAACAAGGTTTGAACCATCGGTGCTCGCGCCCTTAGTCACGAGGACATTTGTACATGCGTGGCTTTCCGTGCATATGAGGCTCATGAGGGCCATGACGGCCATAAGCAGGGAGATCGAAATTTTTCTCATTTTGTTCTTTTGTTATAATTAATTAATTTTGTGCGTTTATTCAACATGCAAAACTATTAAAAAAATACAAGAATATGAAATCATATCTGTATACAATGCTCCTTGTCATTGTTTCATTGCTGGCCTTTTCCGCTCAGAGTGCCTGCGCTCAGAATCAGGAGCCGGTGGATCTCAATCAGCTCGCAGAAGAGGAGGCTGACAAGCTGGCAAGGCTCATAGATCTTGAAGACTGGCAGGTGTTCTATGTCGATTCGACCCTCAAGGCGAACTTCTTCCAGCTTCAGGTGGAGCTTGAGAAGCTTCAGAAGGCGAAGGTCACCAATACTGACATCTATCAGGAGGCCAAGGACAGATGCTGGGATGAGATAGACAGGAATTATCAGAAATGGTTCACTCCGGAGCAGTGGAAAGCCTATCTCAAGACAGGAGCGGCAAAGCTTCAGAAACAGCGTGCAAAGCGCAAGGAGCAGAGGGAAAACTAAACAGAGGACATCATGGATTTTTTAGAAGTAATAGATAAGAGGCACAGTGTCAGGAAATATTCCGACAGGCCTGTGGAAAGGGAACTTCTGGATGCGATGGTACGCATAGCCCAGACAGCTCCGTCATCAAGAAACAGCCGCAGCACATCATTCGTGATCGTCGAGGACAGGGATACCTTGGACGCCCTTTCGCAGATGAGGGATTACGGTTCATCCCTGCTTGCAGGGGCTCAGGCTGCGATAATCGTGCTCGGAGACACTTCCAAGACCGATCTTTGGGTGGACAACTGCGCCATTTCCGCGACCTTCCTCCAGCTTGCGGTGACCTCGATGGATCTTGTCAGCTGCTGGGTTCATATAAACGGCCGTCCGCGCCTTAAGGCTGAGCCTGAGGGTCCGGGTGCCGTTGAATATGTTATGGAACTCCTCGGAATCAAGGATGGTCTCGTGCCGTACTGCGCAATCGCCATCGGCTACGACCTGGAGTAAGTCCCTTCCCCGAGGGAAGGGATTTAGGGAAGGGGTAACGTAATCGGATTTCATATCGGGTACGCCCTTCTTCAGTGGTAAGATTACGATAAAAAAGTTGAATCAAAGAAATAACGATAAAGATTAGAGCGAAGCGAAGGTAAGTCCCTTCCCCGAGGGAAGGGATTTAGGGAAGGGGTAACGTAATCGGATTTCATATCGGGCACGCCCTTCTTCAGCGGTAAGATTACGATAAAAAAGTTGAAACAAAGAAATAACGATAAAGATATGAAAGAAAGAATTGAGGCCCTGATGGCCGAAATCGAAGCCCTGTCGTGCAAGAACGAGCAGGAAATCGAAGAAGCTCGTGTGCGTCTTCTCGGAAAGAAAGGAGAAGTCACAAAACTCTTCGAAGAATTCAGGACAGTCGCTCCTGAACTCAAGAGGGAATTCGGACAGAAACTGAATGTCCTCAAGAACACAGCGGCAGCAAAGATAGAAGAACTCAAGAATGCGGCGGAAGAAGCTCCTGCGGCAGCTCAGGCAGCATTTGACTATACTATGCCGGGAGATCCCGTGCAGCTCGGCTCCCGCCATCCGGTATCGATCGCCCGTGAGGAAATCGTCGGAATATTCCGCAAATTCGGCTATGATGTGGCTGAAGGCCCTGAAGTCGAGGACGACTGGCATGTTTTCGAAGCCTTGAACTTCCCGCCTGAGCACCCTGCACGTGAAATGCAGGACACATTCTTCATCAGCGACAGCGACAATCCTGTCCTTCTGCGTACCCATACTTCAAGCGTTCAGGTACGTGCTATGGAGAAGATGCCGCTTCCGATCAGAATCGTCTGTCCGGGCCGTGTGTTCCGTAATGAAGCTATCTCTGCCCGTGCACACTGCATCTTCCATCAGGTCGAGGGACTCTATATCGATGAGAATGTGACATTTGCGGATATGAAGCAGGCCATTCTTCTCTTTGCACGTGAAATGTTCGGAGCCCAGACTCAGATCCGTATGCGTCCGTCTTACTTCCCGTTCACTGAACCTTCTGCCGAAGTTGACGTAAGCTGCAACATCTGCGGCGGAAAGGGCTGCAACATCTGCAAGGGTACAGGCTGGCTCGAGATCATGGGCTGTGGTATGGTAGACCCTAATGTCCTCGAGGCTTCAGGCATCGACAGCACGAAGTACAGCGGCTTCGCCTTCGGAATGGGCGTGGAGCGTATCGCTATGCTCAAGTGGCAGGTCCGCGACCTTCGTAACTATTTCGAGAACGACCTTCGTTTCCTTAAAGAGTTCGAGACTTCGTTGTAAATATGAAAAAAATAATATCTGTCGGAACTGCTGCTATGCTTTGTATGGCATGCAGTTCTTTTCATGAAAATAAGGATTTTCAGCTGGATTTTCCATTGGAGGCTGAATATGAAAACTCGCTTCAGGCAAAGTGGGATTCAAAGGAAGTGCTTGATTCCAAGCTTGTTGATGACATGGAAGGAGGCGCCGTCATTTCGGTTTTAGGAAATGCTGCGGTAGATTATACCGATGAGAACTGTTATGACGGCCGTCAGTCTCTGCGTTATCATACCTCGCTTGTAGATCATGAAGTGATAAAGACTGAACGCAACAGATTCGGCGCTTTCGGAGGCCAGCAGGGTGGAGAGGCCGGTTTCTCGATCGATTTCGCTGAACCGCAGGATTGGAGTGAATATAACCGCCTTTCGATGTGGGTCTATATTCATCCGTCTCAGAATCCTAATGTACATTTCTTCATCGCCTTCAATAATGAGGGGGTCTGGGATACGACCCTTTCTCCAAGCCGTCAGACCAATATTTCCGACGTAAAGCAGGGCTCATGGCAGAATGTTGTTTGGGAGATAGATTATGCTCAGCGTGATCGTATTACGCAAATTATTATAAGTCAGCACAATATCGGCTATGACAGGGATATGGGAGAGCAGTTTGTCTGCATCGATTTCGATAAGTTTGAGGTGCAGAAGGTCAGGCCGGATCATTATGACGGCTGGAATATCCCTGAGGATCAGATTTCATTCGCTCATACAGGATATCGTCCGGGCGACAGCAAGGTTGCCCTCGCCGCGTATGGAGATGTGAAGGAATTCACTTTGGCGGATGAGAAGGGAAAGACTGTATTTACAGGAAAGGTTGAGAAGGTTTCCAATAAAGGAAACGATTTTGCCTCACTGGACTTCTCTTCATTCGACCGTCCGGGTACATATGTGATCCGCTATGGTCAGATAGAGTCGCGTCCTTTCCCGATCGGAAAGCATGTATGGCTCAATCCTATGTCAAGCGCGCTGAACTTTTATTACTGCCAGCGCTGCGGTCATGAAGTTCCGGGTATCCACGGGGTCTGTCATCAGGACTGCATAGGATTCCATGGCGAGGATTCCGTGATTGTAAACGGAGGTTGGCATGATGCCGGAGACCTCTCTCAGGGCTTTTTCCGTACATCTATGAGCGCATACGCACTTATGCGTAACCTTCAGGTTGTAAAGTCAGTTCCGTCTCTTTCAAAGCTTGCTGAAAGAATTGATGAAGAAGCTGGCTGGGGCGTAAGCTGGCTTATGAAGATGTGTTTCCCGAAAGGATATCATATCACATGGAACACCCAGCGTATCTATACAGATAATGTTATCGGTACGATGGATGATTCCAAGGTCAGAGCCGTGTTTGACAGATGGGAGAACTTCCTTGGCGTCGCGGTCTTCCTTGCTGCCGCGGAAAATCTTGAATCAATGGCTGGCAGGAAGGATGAGCTCATCACCTTGGCGGCAGACATATGGGAACATACTGTGAACAGCCGTGAATGGAATACGGCAGGTTTCACAGAGGCGTCTTGGGGCGCGACTTCATCTGCGCTGCTGTACAGACAGTTCGGTGATGAAAAATACAGAAAGGCGGCTCTTGATTTCGGACGTCTTCTTAAGGAGTGCCAGGAACTTCATTTTGTGGAAGGCATTCCTGTCGCCGGCTATTTCTATGGCGGAAGCAACAGCAGATGGCTTATACATGACAGTCATGTATCTTTCAATGAGGCATCTATGATTGCTTTCAGAGAGCTCTGTCGCACATTCCCCGAGGAAAAGGAATGGATCGACTGGTATGCCGCCGCTGCAGTTTACAGCGAATATTTCATAAAGAGAGGTAGTACTATAGCTGCACCGTTCGATATTGTCCCGAACGGCCTTTTCCGTCGTTCCGATTATGGATCTCACAGCCAGGATCGTCCGAACTACGGTCTTATGCAGTATGAGGATGGAACTCAGCTCAATGAGAATTATGCCATCAGGACCTTCCCTATATGGGGAGAACATGTGTTCCATGGCGGTACTGCATGTCATCTTTCTAACTCATGGGCATATGCCGAGGCTGTGTCCCTTGTCAACGACAATGAAGGCAGAGATCTGGTCAAGAGCCAGCTTGAGTGGATTCTTGGACGTAATCCTTTCGGCCAGAGCCTGATGTATGGAGTGGGATATGATTTTTCTCCGCTCTTTACTTATTGTACACATAATGTAGTGGGAGCTCTTCCGGTCGGTGTGGACAGCTTCAGGGACGACCAGCCGTTCTGGTGTCCGACAGCAAATGCTACATGTAAGGAAATCTGGGTTTCTCCTGTGAGCCGTTTCCTCGGAACTTTGGCCAATTTCCTTTCCGAGCCGTCTGAAAGCTCTTCTGTGGAAGCGGCGATGAAGCTTGACGGAAATAAGGTGACGGCAGAAATCTCAGGTAGCGGAAAGCATGGTCTGGAACTTCGTCTGTTCAATGCTTCAAGCGATTTCAGTGTTCAGGAAGTTAATCTTTCGTCAGGACAGCCTGTATCAATATCATTCGATCTTGCTGTTGAGGATGATACCATGCCTTTCGTTGCAGCCCTGATAATCGACGGTGACACAGAAAATGCTGTAATGCTCACGGGTGCCTCTCTCTGAAAGGCACCCGCAGAGGTTACATCATGTTAAACATCGCTCTCTCGACAGAGCGGTTTTTCTTTGCGTTCATCTTTCCGAAGTTGAATGTGACGCTGAATAAGAAATAGCGTCCGAGCACATTAGTATAGACATCTTCCACATATTCGGCTGAGACGGTTCTCTCCAGGCTTCTTGTCTGGTTGAGGATGTCGGCTACGATGAGCTTGAGGTTGAAAGCCTTGATGCTCTTGCTTATGGTTATGTCCCAGTTCCATTCAGGAGAGCCGAAGCCGGAAGCATAGCCTCGATAGAAAATATAGTTGAAGTCGGTGTCTATCGTCCAGTCTTTGCCCGGGTGGTAGAGGATGTTCGCATTGATACGGTTGTTCCATGTGTTCATGTTGGCTGTCGGATCGAGCGAGTATCTTGAAATACGGTTCGCTACAGTGGCTCCTATCTTTGCGTCCAGCTTGTCGATGCTGTATTTCAGACTTGCTTCCGCCCTCCAGTTTACTGTATTGGTACGGCTTTCACTGAAACCGCTTTCACCGCTGTAGAATCTGTTTCCTGAAGCATCTCCCCAGAACTCTCTCATGAAGTCGTTGTAGTCGAAGTCCTGAAGGTCAAGACCGGCCAATGTTCCGGTTGCCTGATAACTGCAACCTCCTGAGTATGAGGCTCTACCTGATGCGCTGAGGGTGAATCTTCTTTCTTTTCCAAGAGGCCTGTTGTATGAGACGTGGACGAAGGCGTTTGTCTGAGGCTTCATGGAATTGACAGGGATGGCATACCTTACTCCGGATCTGTCGAACCAGCTCGCATATACGGTGCTTCTTGTCGCAATGTTTCCGTTGACATTGACGTTGAGGAATGAGAACGTTTCCCTGTTGTTTGTTCTGAAAGAACTATAGACCATATGGGTATAGCCTGGCTTCAGATAGACGTTTCCTGCGGTGATCTGTACAGGGTTGGATATATCAAGTGCAGGGATGATCGATGAGGATGAGGGACGATTTGAATATCCGTGATAATCCACATACAGGTTGGTCGTGTTCTTCCTGTACGAGTAGCTGAGGTATGGAGTCCAGTTCATCATCCAATCTCCCTTGCCGGTATGTGTCTCCGTACCCATTGATTTTGCCCGGATCTCGTTGTAGGTTCCGTCGAATCTCGCACCGAACTGTACCGTGCTGGTGTCGTTGCTGTACTGGATTGTGGCCACTCCCTGTTCGTTCATGTAGGTGTTGTCAGTCATCGACGAGTAGTATCCGTTTGCAGAACCGTCAGGGTTGAAGGCGTTTCTTGTATTGTCCTTGTTGAGGTAATTGCTTGAAACCCTTATCTGCGCTGTCCATCTTTCTGCCAGAGGCTCGCTGTAGGTCGCCCCTGCCGTAATACCTTGTCCTCTTATGTCAGAGTTGTAAAGCAGGTCTTTCACAGTTGTGTTTTCCGCTGTCTTTATCTCCGATAATTCATGGCTGTCGCGTTCGCTGTCATTGAAATAATAGGTTCCGTAGAATGTGAGTGACCTTCTGTCCTTACCGAGATTGTTGAATCCGCCGTAGAGGTTGATGTTGGCACTCAGGCCGCTCGATGTCGAAGCCGTCATTGCATTTGAACTGTTCATCAGGACATCGTCCGCCTTGGTCTCGGATACTTCGTTCGTATTTATCCTGTCGGTGACATAACTTATTGAAGGCCTGATGGTCAGGTAATATTTGTCATTGTCCTTCGCCTTCATTTCAAGGTTTCCGTTGATTCCGTTCTCGCTTCCTGTGGCATCGTATGTCCTGTCTGTCTGCAGATCAGGCTCATCGGCCATGAACGATGTTCTTGAAGACACCTCTCTGCCGACCTTGCCGTTGTTCTTGTAATTGACGTTTGCGGTGGTCTCCATGCCTTTTATGCGGGAAGTATTGTAGTTGGCTCCGACCTGGGCCGTTGATGGAAGTCCTTCCAGCATCGCCACGCTTTTTTCCTCCGGATCATCGCCTATTCTGTAGAAAAAGCCTACAGAAGCACCCGGTTCGATCACGTTGAAGGCATTGCCGATCAGCACCAGCTGGTCTTTTTCAGTATAGCCGGTGACCATTGCATTGCCGTTGTACAGTGCGCCTCTGTCATCCACGTCCGCTTTTCCCGAAGGCGTGAGGGTCGTACCTCCGCCGACCTTCGCATTTCCGTACCATCCTTTCGTGTACTCCTCCTTCAGCTCTACATCCATCACTTTTTCCTTGTCGTCCTTGCCTACGATGCCAGAACCGGCAACCTCGTCCTTTGTCTTGTCTATGACCTTGATCTTATCCACGATCTTGGCAGGAAGGTTCCTCAATGCAGCTGTCGGGTCATTGAAGAAGAAGGTCTTTCCGCCGACAGTTATCTTGTCGATAGCTTCACCGTTCAGGGTGACGGTTCCGTCTTCGCTCACTTCCATTCCCGGCATTTTCTTCAGCAGATCTTCCAGCATGGCATGCTCGGCGACCTTGAATGAAGACGCGTTGAATTCGATGGTGTCCTGCTTTACGGTAATAGGGTTGCCGACAGCCGAAATCTGAGCGGCGTCAATGTATTCAGGGTTCTCCTCAAGCTTGATGATGCCCAGGTCATATCCCTGCCAGTTGGCTTTGATGGTATAGACCTTCTTGTGGGGATTGTAGCCGATCATCTCCGCATTGAGCTCGTATTTTCCGACTGGGACTTCCTTGAGAAGCACGTCACCGACCTCGTCCGAGAGGGCGAAGTGTGTGATCGTGGTGTCTCCGTCGGGGATGAGATAGACGGATGCCCAGCTTATCGGTTCTTCTGTCTTTGCGTCCTTGAGCGTGAGCTTGACATTGGTGTTGCGGTTGTTGTCGATCATGTCGAAGGAGATGATCTGAGCTCCTGCACTTAGGGCCGACAGAACCAGACTGAGGGTCAATAGGATTCTTTTCATTGCTGTATCGTTTTATATATTAGACTTCGTCGTTTTCCGGATGTTACTTCTCCATCATGAATTTTTCCTGCTTTATGTAGTCGATGCTCTCTTTGGCGAAGTTGTATCCGGATGAACCCGGCTTCGCCAGCTTGAGGTAAGCCTCATAGTATTCCAGCGACTTCTCGTATTCCTTCAGCCTTTCGTAGCAGTGGGCGATGGCTGACAGGGCGGAAATGTTCTTCTTGTTGTATCTGTAGCTGAGTTCATAATATTTTATGGCGTCTCTGAACTGTTCGAGTCGGTGGCGGGTTATCGCCATGCTTCCGTATATGTTATGCATCAGAGAAGGGTCCGGCTGAAGCATCTCGATAGCCTTGGCATAGAGTCGTTCTGACTCGGCTGGCAATTCATTGTTTACATGAATATGGCTTCTTGCATGCGCCAGCTGATATACGAGTCTGACGTCGGAAGAGTCTTTCTGATAGGCCTTTGTGAGCTCCGGGGCGGCTTTCGTCCATTTGTTCATCATGTAATGGTTCAGGCCGATGTAGTAATGGACCGAATATGAATCATCTCCCAGATCTCTCTGATGTTCAAATACTTGTATCGATTGCGGATACATTTCTTTCAGATGCAGGGCCAGTCCGTATATCGGGAGGACGGTCATGTTGTCGGGATCTTCCTTGAGATATTTCTCCGTCATTTCCACCACTGGATCATATTGCTTCGCTGCCAGAAGGATATTGGCTTTTCTGCTGATTGCAGGCACATGCCCCGGTCTGGCTGCAAGTACCCTGTCATAATATACCAGGGCGGAATCATTCTGTCCCAGATTCCTGTATCCGTCACCTATCATCGACAGAATCTCAGGTATGGTGTCCGTTGCGACTATCTCCTTGAATGACATGATGCTTTCCTGATATTGTTTTTCCCTATACATTATTCTGGCTTTGCATAGCTTGAAATACATGTTGTCGGGCTGAAGCTGAGAAAGGAGCGAGTACCATGTGACGGCCTCTTCTGTGTTGCCCGCCTGTGTCTGGCTTTCAGCCATTTCGGCCAGGAGCTCCACGTTGAACTGATCCAGATGCAACACTTCTGCAAGGGTCTGTACGGCATCTTCGGCCCTGTACATCTTGCGCAGGCATCTGGCCTTTTCAATAGCCAGAGATATGCTGTCCGGACTCTCACAGGTCATCAGACTGTCGATTACCTTGACCGCAGCCTTGTAATCATATCTCTCCACGAGTCTGCGTACATCATCCTGCGCCGGCACCGTCTGGAGTGCTGCTGCAAGAATCAGAAGTATGAATGTCAGGCGTTTCATCTCAAATTAAAAATTATAGGGAAGGTGAACGTCGTCGGAACCGGTCTGCCTCCTGCTATGCCAGGTGTCCAGTCCGGTGCCATTGAAACGACTCTTACCGCTTCTTTGTCAAGATCGGGATGTGCCCCGTTCCTGACTTTTATATCCGTTATCTTGCCTGTCTCGGAGACCGTGAATGAGACCGTAACTCTTCCAGTTATCCTGTCGTGCTTTGCAGATTCCGGATAGATCAGCCTTTGGTTCACCCAGCGTGAAAAACTCTGCGCATCTTCTCCCTGAAACATCGGCTGTGTTTCAATAAGAGTGAAAGGAACAGGCTCCTCAGGCCTGTCTGCGGCATATATGTCTGCACTGCACAGCATCGCTCCGGTGACCAAAGGTATGCATGTCAGATAGACAGCTCTCATCCATCCTTTGCTTTTTCTGTTTCCCATCATCCTGATTCTTCTTTTGAGGCTGTGGTAGCTGAATCCGTTTGCCTGTTGGAAGCTTTCAGTGCCGACAGTTGTCTGCAATATGAGGCTCTGATATTCTGCGATATCGTATCCGTCTTTGGTTGTAAGTTCGTCAGCTTCATATTCATGCAGCATCTTGAGTTCGTTCCGGGCCATCCATACGATAGGATTGAACCAATGTACTGCAGTGAATATGGAATATACCGCAAGGTCGATCGTATGACCGCATTCCGCATGCATCTGCTCATGCCTCAGAATCGCGGGATTTTCTTCGAGATTCCTTCTGCTGATGACTATGTTTCTTCCCCAGCTGAAGGATGGTATTTCATCTTCCGATATCCTGAGCTTGAGATGGCCGTTTCTGCTGATCGGGAACGACCTGATTACCTTGGCCATGCGGTAATATGAGACCGCCGTCATGGTCACAGTCATTGCTGTTCCGGCAAGATATATGATTTTCAGGATATTGCCGTAATTCATCCCCTCTTGTGAGCTCTCTCCGTTTTCCATCAGAGGCTGAAGAACCATGCCTATGACATAAGTCGGATCAAGTTCGATGCTTGCATTCGGAACGTTCAGGTCGACAAGGGGAAGTATCATGCACACAGCGGTTCCGCAGAGCAGCAGTATGCGGTTCATTCTGAAGAAAGTCGTCCTTTTCATCATGATCATCATGAAAAGGGTGAAGACGGAAATGTATATGGTGCTTTCTATGATGTACATGTCAGTCTTGCTTTCGTCCGTTTTCTATTTCCCTTATCAGGTCTTTCAGTTCTTCGATGTCCATCTTCTCTTCTTCGACGAACTGGCATACTACGCTTGTGTATGAGTTGTTGAAATATTTCCTTACGATCGAACTGATGGACGAACCTCTATATTCCTTTTCCGTTACGGCAGGACTGTACAGGAAAGTGTTTGCGATCGGGCGTCGGATCACGAAGCCCTTGTCTTCCAGGAACTTGACCTGTGTGGCAACGGTGTTGTAATTCGGCTTGGGGTCAGGAAGTTTCATTAGGATGTCGCGTATGCACATCTCCTTGCCTTCCCATATCACATTCATGATTTCCTCTTCTTTTGCTGTCAGTCGCTGTTTCATAGGGATCGGTCTTTATAGGTTGTCCGTGTGGTTTCTACGGCAAATATAAGAATAAAAACCGCTTCTCCTAAAAAAAACTAGGAGTTTTCTTATTCGATTTCGGACTTGGCCTTTCTGAACTGCTGGTCGAAGAAACTCTGCGATGTCCCGATGGTAGAGACCCCATGACATTTTCCTTCCTTGTCGCAGATGAGACCTATTTCCGAGTATGTCTCTCCTATCCTGTTGATTTTCAGGAATTCTCCTTCCGGATCCATAATGACCGGGAAGGTACAATCATATTTCTTAAGGATAGATATCAGTTTCGTGGAGTCTTCCGGAGAGCATCTGCAGTAAATCAGGAACTGCCAGGATGGATTTTCTTCTATGATCCTGTCTGTTTTCCCGTCAGGTGTGTGCTGCAATGTGTTTTCCAGGAGGTGCAGTTTAGTGGAAAGCATATAGTGATGCTTGTCATGGACCACAAGGACAGGTGTTCTCCCGTCCTTGTCAAATGCAAATGTATATCCTTCCCATGGAACATAGGTCTGTCTGCAGGAGCAGGCTATAAGTACCAGGCACAGGATGATGGGTTGCAGTCGTTTCATCCGCTATAGCTTCGGTTTTTGTATGATTCTGATAATCAGGGAAATGATATATACGCATATGCCGTATATCATCGGGAGCATGGCAACCTGGAAGCCGCCGCATAAGACTCTGAACGAACATTCGCCGAACAGCTCTATGGTGTCGAAGATCTGGAAAAAGCCTATGACTGACATGAGAATCGAGGCCGCCAAAGCTATGAGGCCGGTTTCCTTCACCCATGCGGGAGCTTTCCACGCAGCCAGCAGGATTGCCATCAGAAGGAGGGTTATGATACTCATGTAGATGGGGTTTCCGGTTACGAAATAGTCGATGATGGATACATCAGGTTTAGGTGGCAGCATGGTTGCATTTTCTGTGCATGATACAATGGTATCTGCAGCTGCGGTGATGATTTCTTCTGCTTTCATGATTGTTGGATTTTATGGTTGTTTGACATGGTGCAAAAATATCGGACTATTTTCAAATATGCCAATACATATCCCCATGACTTGCTGCTATATCCCATGAAACAGCCTCTGGAGCACGTCAGGATGCCGGTTTCAGAAAAAATATTGTTAGTTTTGCGAAGAAAATACAGAGAATGATGAAACGTTTTTTCATAATGGCCCTGTACTGGTTTCTGGCTTCCTTGACGGTGGCCTTGATTCTGGTCAGCCTTGATTATTCTTTTGGTGATGCCTTGATGCTGGGAGTACTTCTTCTTCCCGGTTGCCTGGCCTCACGTTTCTTCATTCCTAAAATCACTGCGGAAAAGAAGGGTCAGAAGGCATTCAGGATAATCTGCTTTATCTTGGTTGTCCTTCTGACAGATGTTCTTCTTATAATATGGTATCATCTTATAAGGCAGAGGATGTCTATCTATACTCCGGCAGATGTGGATCCGATGCTGCTTAATCCTGTTTTCCTGGCTGTCATCATGGCAATTGCCGCATATGGTGACCATGCTCTTTCCGAATATCTGCGCAGAAATGGGCAGAATGTCCCTCAGACCGTGACCTTCACATCCGAATATAGAAAGATGACTCTGGTCATATCGGAAATAATGTACATAGAGTCACGCGATACCGAGGTATGGATTCATGCGACGGAAGGCCGTATATTCCGCAACAGGACTCCCATATCCCAGTGGCAGAATATTCTTGATGTCGGTTTCGTCAGAATCCACCGTTCATATCTTGTGAACCTGTCCCATGTAAGCTCGAATGACGGAGAATCTGTGACAGTGAATGATGAGCACCTTCCTATATCCAGAAAGAACAAGGAAAAAGTTCTGAGTTCCGTAGTTCAGGACGACGGTTTTTCCAGAACACCTCTTTCCGGGAGATGAACCAGGTCTTGCCGTTGTCGTTGTTGCCCTGGAAGAACAGGTAGGTCCTGCCGTCGGTATCCTCGAAGATGTGAGGGTGGCCTGATTCACTTGAATTCCACTCTCCCGGTCTGCCGTTCTTAAGGAAAGGCTCGTCCCAGACACGCTTCCAGACTATTCCGTCCTTGCTTTCTGCCACTCCAACCTGCTGTGGAGCATTGTTGTATGACCCTGCATAGAACATGATGAGCCTGCGGCCTCTGCGGATTATCGATGCTCCTTCTATGCACTTTCCTTCCCATGGGTGGACGGGATAGAGAATAGGATAGTCGGTGGCCTGCACCCAGTCTCCGCGGCTGAAGTCGGTGTTTCCGGGAGCAACAGCAACTCCCTGCATCTGAATCTTGTAATCCTTGTCCCTGGTCGCGAAATAAAGGAAATACCTGCCCTTGAACTCATAGACTTCCGCATCGATGGCCCTTCCGCAGTTCCAGTCGCCCTTGGGTGAGAATATCGGGTTTGTGGGATTCCTTCTGAAACCTATGCCGTCTTCAGACACAGCATGACAGATGGCATCCTTCTTTCCGTTCCCGTATGTCTGATAGAAAAGATGAACCTTCCCGTCCCTGACAAGGGCGCATGGGGCACAAAGGCCCTTGCTTTCGTAAGCGGCATTTTCGGCAGGAGTGATTTCACCGACTTTGATCCAGTTCACGAGGTCGTGGCTTTCCGCTATGCCTATATTCCATCCGGAAGCCGGATCGTCTTTCTTCGGAGGTATCGAATGGTACATGAGATAACGGCCCTTGAACCTGACCACATGCGGATCTTTGGAGAACGGCACGCCAATGCGGGATGTGTCGCCATACATCATTACGGCTTCGGTCATCTTTACGGTTTCGCTATCGGATGGTTTCCGGTCGGATGAATTCTGGCCGGATGTGCCGGCTGCAGTTGCCAGAACTGCCAGTATGAGCAGGAGGATCCTTTTCATGGTATTCGGAATATGTTTGATTTATGACAAAGATAACTCCTTTTGTCCTCGAAACTGCCACATGACAGGCAAATTCCGGCACTTTTTTGCCTCTCATTTTTGTCAATTATATCCAATCCGTGACAGGGGTACCCATACGACATATAAAGAAAAAAAGCCGACCTTAGTAAAGGACGACCTGCATATAATTGTACCACGTCTGGTTATTTCTTCGCTATGTCTCAGCGACTTTTAGGTGATTTCAAAATTTAAGTCAGCATTTCTGCTGACTTTTTTAGAGCGGAAAACGAGACTCGAACTCGCGACCCCAACCTTGGCAAGGTTGTGCTCTACCAACTGAGCTATTTCCGCATTTGGTGACCCGTTCTTTTCGTTTGGGATTGCAAAGGTAGGCATTTTTTCTTTACCTCCAAATTTTTTTGCAAAAATTTTTAAAAAATCTGCATTTTTCTGAAAAAACAGGAATTTTCTCGGGTGTTTATACGTGAAATGCTTAACTTTGTTAGCCACAAAGGAAAATCATAACACAATAAATATTTATGAAAAAGTTCATTTCTTTATTTATCCTTATGGCTGCAATCTGTTCATGCAGCGCTCCTGAGAACAATGTCTACATGTTCTCCTATTTTACCGAAAACGGTCAGGACGGTCTTCACCTTGCTTACAGTTACGACGGCTTGAAGTGGGAGGCGTTGAATGATGCGGAGTCGTTCCTGACACCGGCCATAGGCAAGGACAAGCTCATGCGTGACCCGAGCATCGTCCAGGATGACAATGGAACTTTCCATATGGTGTGGACTACAGGATGGTGGGATCAGGGCATCGGTTATGCCAGCTCGAAGGATCTTGTCAACTGGTCGGAGCAGAAGAATATTCCTGTAATGGATAAATTCCCCGGCACTGAGAATTCATGGGCTCCTGAGCTGTTCTATGACAGAGCGACCAAGACATTCTATATCTTCTGGTCTTCGACAGTTGATGGCGCATTCGAGGATAAATCGACAGAAAGCGAAGGCGGACTCAACCATCGCCAGTATTATGTGACAACAAAGGATTTCGAGACTTTCAGCGAGACAGAACTTTACTTTGCTCCTGATTTCTGTGTGATTGACGGAGCTGTCATCAAGAAGGGAAAAGAGTACTATCTTTTCGTGAAGAACGAGAATATCAACCCTGTGGAAAAGAACATCCGCATAACTTCGAATACGAAGCCTTACGACTTCCCTACAGAGGTGTCTGAGCCTATTACCGGAGATTATTGGGCTGAAGGCCCTGCTCCTCTTCAGGTCGGTGAATATGTCTATGTCTATTTCGACAAGTACATGGAGGGCAAGTATGGTGCAGTCCGTTCCAAGGATATGAAGACCTGGGAGGATGTGTCGGATATGGTGACCTTCCCTGAGGGTGTAAGGCATGGTACCGCCTTTAAGGTGCCGGTGAAGGTATTTGAAGGCTTGGTTCGATAAAGGTAAGGTTTTTGAAGCACAGGTGTCAAAAAACTGTTTGTTATGGATAAGGGAAAATTCTTCAGCGGCCTTTTCATAATGATGGGCCTTATGGTTCTCGGTTTTCAGATTCCGGGAGCTGTAGAAAAATTCCGGTCTTATGATAGGACGGTCAATGTCAAGGGCCTGTGTGAGAAGGAGGTTAAGGCGGACAAGGTCATCTGGCCGGTGGTGTACAAGGTCATGGCAAATGATATCCAGTCCGTTTACGATCAGATAGATGCCAACAATGCACAGGTCATGGCCTTTCTCAATTCCGGCGGCATAGAAGCCGGTGAAATCACGGTTTCGGTGCCGAACATATCGGATAAGTATGCTACCGAATACGGAAGCAATGACCGTGCATACCGCTACATAGCTACAAATGTCGTGACTGTCTGTACGTCAGATGTTGATGCTGTCCTTGCCCTGATGTCGCGCCAGTCGGAGCTGCTGAAGAAGGGTATAGTCACCGGCGGCAACAGCTGGGAGAATCCGGTCGAATTCAAGTACGAGGGTCTGAATGACATAAAGCCGCAGATGATCGAGGAGGCGACCAGGAATGCCCGTGAGGCTGCGCAGAAGTTCGCCAAGGATTCCGACAGCCGTCTGGGAAAGATAAAGACAGCCAACCAGGGAACCTTCACTATCGAAAACCGTGACAGCAACACCCCTTATATAAAGAGGGTACGTGTGGTGACTTCCGTGACATATTATCTTAAGAACTGATCCTGAGGCCTATGAAGCGGAATCCTGCGATACTGTTCTTGTTGATGGGCCTGGTCTGCATCGGGCT
Source organism: Bacteroidales bacterium (assembly GCA_017626355.1). Lineage (GTDB taxonomy): Bacteria > Bacteroidota > Bacteroidia > Bacteroidales > UBA932 > Cryptobacteroides. Next base: position 2,464 of record JAGAIY010000020.1, on the reverse strand, counting down.
TTCTCTTGATGCCCGGGACCGTAAGGCGGAGCGCCTGCAAAGACGTGAGCAAAGGCGTCTTGAACGTGCGGTGTATGATTCGCTGAGACTCCTGCGTCTGGAAACGGATTCCATAAACATAGGTTACGGTTATGTGAAGAGGAAAAATCTCACCGGCGCAGTTTCAAAGGTGGAGATGAACGAACTTCAGATAGGAACCTACGCCAACATCGGCGAATATCTTAAAGGAAAGGTGCCCGGTCTGCAGGTGATGAAGGTGGGGAGCGGATATAAATACCTGATCAGAGGCATCGGGTCGCTCAATTCTCCGACCGATCCTCTTTTCCTTGTGGATGGGGTTGAGGTGATGGATATTGATTTCATCAATCCCAACGACGTTCTTACGGTGGAAGTGCTCAAGGATGCATCCGCTTCCATTTACGGAAACAGGGGAGCGAACGGCGTCATAATCATAACTACCAGAAGATAATCATTGTCTTTCAGTCAGTTCCTTCAGGATAAGCTTGCGCTTGAGTTCACGTCCGAGGCTGTATTCTCCGAAATCTATCGAGCTGTCGCTCAGAATGCTGTTTATGCAGAGGTCATCGCCCTTGAAGATGGTGGCCTCTGCTTTTTCATGTATGTTTCTTATCTTGTCTATGGATTCTTTAGGGATGACCAGGTGACATGGAATGACGACGGCCAGAGGGTTCAGGCCTATGGCGTGGGCTACAGCCCGGACTCCCGCCCTGTTCTGGCACAGTTCTGCAAAGTCACTGTAGCATATCAGCCCCTCGGTGCCTTGAACGGCAGGACCGGCATTGTCCGTGTCTTCGTTATGAGTCAGTTCCCAAAGCTTTCTCCACACTTTTCTGCGGAAGTCGGTGCCGAACAGCATGAAATCCTCCCATTTCGCTTCCTGACGGAGTTTCCATACTTCTTCGAAACTGGCTGTGACGGCGCTGATCTCCCCGTAGACGGTCGCGTTTCGGATGTCTGGTTTCGGCTTCTTGCCTTGTGCCAACGCCGCACTGACCGATGCCAGCATCCTGTAGTCGGTCGAAACGGCGGCTATCTTCCCGTCTATGCGGACGATTACCCATTTCCGGTCGGTTTCCATAGTGCAGAACTTGTTGATAATTAAACTCTTCAAATTTACGAAAACTTATTTATATATAGAAGCGGAGGATGTTTTTTTCTTATCTATGCTATCCGTTTGAAACTGACAGACCTAATATAGAGATATTATGAAAAGATTACTATGCAGCATTTCAGTAGCGGCGGCTCTTCTTTCTGCCGCTTTTCCTTCGATGGCACAGAAACTTACGCTTGATGACATCAATATACGTGACCCGTTCATCATGCCGGTTCCGGAAGAAGGGCTTTATTATATGTATGCGAGCTCTACCGTAAGTCGCGAAGAAGGATCTTATGGCGGAGTGGCGGCATATACCAGCCCCGACCTGAAGACATGGTGCGGACCTGTCAGAGTCTTTGAAGTTCCAGAGGATAACTTTCTTACCGGCACTGTTTGGGCTCCGGAAGTGCATCGCTATAACGGAAGATATTACCTTTTCGCTACTCTGAACAGCAATGTGGAATGGAAGGCGGCCAGAGAGGGCTTCCCTCCATATTATCATCGCACTACCCAGATCTTCCATTCCGACAGTCCGGCGGGTCCTTTCGTCGCTTTCGACAATAAGCAGCCTCATACCCCGATGGGCCAGATGTGTCTTGACGGTACGCTTTGGGTCGAAGACGGTACTCCGTATATGATATATTGCCATGAGTGGGTGGAAGTGTCCGATGGCGAGATGTGCCTTGTGGAACTGGAAAAGGATCTTTCCAGACCTGTGGGGCAGCCGGTGCGTCTTTTCTGCGCGTCTGCTGCAGCATGGTCGACCGGAAACCCGGCCGGTCCTGATGGAACGATGACATATGTCACTGACGGATGCTTCCTGTACAGGACAAAGGATGGCAGGCTCCTGATGATATGGTCAAGCTTCAAGAACGGTTCCTATGCCATCGGTATCGCGGAGTCCGCTACCGGCAGGGTTCATGGGCCTTGGAGGCAGCAGGAAGATCTCCTTTTTGAGGCTCATGGCGGCCATGGAATGATATTCAGGGACTTTGACGGGCGTCTGTGCCTTGTGTTCCATGCTCCTAATTCTCCGGGAGGGTCGGAGCGTGCGCACATTTATGAAATAGAAGACACCGGCAAGACTCTCGTCCTCAAGAGGGAAATGCCGCGATGAATGCAGGTTATCAACAATCCAAGACGCTGAATTTCAATATTTTTGTTGATAAATAAAAAATAATTCGTATATTTGCAGCCCCAAAAATAGGGGGAAAGAAACATAAATTATTTATTTACAAACATTTATGCCTACAATTCAACAATTAGTTCGCAAGGGCCGCGAGGTTATCGTCGAGAAGAGCAAGTCTCGCGCGCTGGATGCTTGTCCTCAGAGAAGAGGCGTATGCG
>JAGAIY010000003.1 GCA_017626355.1 Bacteroidales bacterium | reverse complement strand
TTGGGACCAATTTGGAGCCAAAACGAAAAAATCGCCCTCCCAGATATCTGAGAGAGCGATTAAAGTGATTCGGTTGGGATTCGAACCCAAGACCCACAGCTTAGAAGGCTGTTGCTCTATCCAACTGAGCTACCGAACCGATCCTTTTGCTTTCTGAGGTGACTTTGAACCCACAGCTTAGAAGGCTGTTGCCTTTATGGGTTGTTGGTCAGGTTCCGAAAGTGGGTGCAAAGATAGTTATATTTTTTGGATTTGCAATAATTTGTTTCATTGGAGCGGTTATATTCTCATTAGGTCGTCGTGGGCAGTCTACGGGTATGGCTGGTGTGGCAATGCATGAGGGGGAGGTGCCAGCAGCAGGAGTTGTTGATGTGGATGAGCGATGTGGCCGTGGATGGGAAGCTAAGACGGCTGTTCTGGAAACAGCCTAGGAAAGTCTCGAAGAGGATCATAGTGAAATGACAGTGGCAGAGTGGGCGTCCGATGCGGCAGTCCCAACCGGAAGAGGGAGTCGTTGAGTGCCATCGATGGGTAATCAAAGAGGAAGTTGCGGAGTACCATCGATAAGACAATCCAGGAGGGAAATGGAAAAGAATCCCAGAAAATACCAGTCGAAGATACTGGTGAAGGGCAGTGGGCATCAGGATGACCGCATGTCAGCAGGTCGGCAGAATAACCGCAGAGCAGGAGTCGATGGTGTTTATATAAGCAGATCCTCTAGCAGTGAGATGATCCCTTCGTCGGCAGGGAGCCATCTGACGGATCTCAGGTTGGGGGCGTCGAGCCATGCTGAGGCTTCGTGCTCGTTCAGGTGGACGGCTTCGGAAAGCAGGGCGCATATGAAGCAGTGCATGGTGAGATGGAAAGCGGGGTAGTCCCATTCTACGGTTTCCAGCAACTGTCCGACAGCAATTTCCGCATCAAGTTCTTCATGGATTTCACGGACAAGGGCCTCCTGCGGGCTCTCTCCCTTTTCCATCTTGCCTCCGGGGAATTCCCACCAGTGTTTGAATTCGCCGTATCCTCTCTGGGTCGCGAACACCTTTCCGTCTTTTACAATTATAGCGGCAACAACTTCTATCTGCTTCATTACAATGCTTTTATGATGTCTTTTTTCTCCGTTCCCGACAGCAGGAACGGCAGTAGCTCGGAGCTGTCCGGCCTGCGAAGTTAGCAATTTTCAGAAAATCCGGAGCACTATGGCGATATCTGCTTAAATTTACTAACTTTGGACTTATGATTCATCAGACGGAAGCTTGCCCTGCAAGTTGACGGTCAGTAAAACTGCAAACATATGAAAGATGAATGTTTAATATGCAAGGCGCCTCTGGAATACCTCCCGGAGGATGTGATGATGGAGTGTGAAATCTGTCATGCCAGGGAACATAGCAAGACAAGATGCGTGAAGGGTCATTATGTCTGCAATGAGTGCCATACCAAGGGTATCGACGAGGTTATAGGCTTTTGCATGAGTACCGGCTCGAAGAATCCGATAGAGATAATATCCGGGATGATGGACATGGCTTTCTGCCATATGCATGGTCCTGAGCATCATATAATGGTGGGTTGTGCCTTGCTGACCGCATACCGCAATTCGGGCGGCGGACTTGATCTTCTTCCGGCCTTGAAGGAGATGGTGGCCCGTGGAAAGAAGGTCCCGGGTGGCGCCTGCGGGTTCTGGGGAGCCTGTGGCGCAGCCGTCAGTACGGGTATGTTCATGTCCATAATAACAGGTTCCACCCCGCTTGCAAATGAGGCGTGGGGCCATTCCAATATGATGACATCCAAGTCGTTGCAGGCTATAGGAGTGATAGGCGGGCCGCGTTGCTGCAAACGTAATTCCTACCTTTCCATCAGCACTGCAGCCGCTTATGTTGAAGAGAATTTCGGAGTGAAGATGGATGTTCCTGAAATCATCTGTCGCCATTCCGGCAGCAATAACCAATGCATCGGCTCACGATGCCCTTATCATCCTTCAGTCAGATCATGAGAATACTGGTTCTTTGTACAGCAAACAGATGCCGGAGCCAGATGGCCCATGGTATCATCAGTCACCTGCATCCCGAATATGAGGTGTGTTCGGCAGGAGTAAGACCTGCCTCCGAGGTTCATCCTTTGGCAATAAAGGTAATGGCTGAGTGCGGCATGGACATAAGCGCCCACTATCCGAAGAATGTCAGCCAATATCTCTCGCAGTCATGGGATTATGTCATAACCGTCTGCGGCGGTGCGAAGGAAAATTGCCCTGTGTTTTCAGGAAATGTCGGCAGACAGCTGCATGTGGGTTTTGACGATCCTGACGCTTTCACAGGCACTGAAGAGGAAGTCCTTCCTGAATTCAGAAGGGTCAGGGATGAGATTCGTGAAGCTTTCGGAACAATATTCACTGTTTAATTGTAAAAATCATGTTTATGAAGGTCAAAATTCTTTCCCTGGTGGCGTCAGCCGTCATATGTGCCTTTTCCTGCTCCCTTTCCGCTCAGACATTGTGGTACAATCCTGAGGATTCATTTGCCGATCTTATGTTCGGACAGGCGTTCGAGGGACAAGAGAGGGAATCTGTCTATCATCGTTTCCCCAAAAAAGCAAAAGATGTTGTAAGGCGCGGTGTGTGGAATCTTTCGAAGTCCAATGCCGGAGAGAGTCTCGAGTTCACCACTGATTCGAAGAATATTACAGTCCGATATACGATATCCGGCGCTCAGGCAATGCCACATATGCCTGCAACGGGTGTGTCCGGCGTCGATCTTTATACGAAGGACAGGGACGGCTCGGAGGTGTGGCTTGCCGCAAAATATTCCTTCAGAGACACTGTCACATTCAGATACAGATCCATAGATATTGTAAACGGGTGTGACGACGGTAAGCAATGTTATAAGCTTTTTCTGCCTCTTTACAACGAGGTCACATGGATGGAAATCGGGGTAGATGAAGGGGCGCAGTTCGCTTTCGAGCCGGCGCCGTCAGAAAGACCGATAGTCGCATACGGAACATCGATAACTCAAGGAGCTTGTGCATCCCGTCCGGGAATGGCTTGGACCAATATACTTCAGCGCATGCTTGGACGCGAGGTCGTGAATCTCGGGTTTTCCGGCAGTGCGCTTCTTGAAAATGAGGTAATTGACATGCTTGCTGAGATAGATGCGGAAGTCTATATAATTGATGCGATGCCGAATGTGTGCTTGTTGGAGCCGGAACAGATCAGGGATACTGTTCTTAATGCAGTCAGGAGGCTGCGCGCCCGGAAACCAGAAACACCGCTCCTTCTTGTCGATCATTTGGGTTATCCTCACAGCAAGACGGATCCTGAAGCGCGTGGACTTCAGGATAAGGTACTTGAAATGCAAAAGGCTGCATATTCCCGGTTGTGTGAAGAAGGAATATGCAACCTATACTATCTGTCTTATGATGAACTGGATTTTCCTCAGGATGGTACTGTCGATGGTACCCATCCATCCGATTATGGTATGTTGGCATATGCCTATGCCTATAGGAGGAAACTCATGGAGATCTTCTCCGCTACTCAATGACTAGCTCCACAGGGCAGTGGTCAGAGCCGAAGATGTCGGTATGTATCGCCGCGCTGTGGAGCCTGGCCTTGAGGCTTTCCGAAGCAAGGAAATAGTCGATACGCCAACCCACGTTCTTCTGGCGGGCCTGAAAACGGTATGACCACCATGAGTAGATGTCCCGCTGGTCCGGATGGAAGTGGCGGAAAGTGTCGATGAAACCGCTTCTGAGCAGGGTCACGAATCTGCCGCGTTCTTCGTCTGTAAAGCCGGGATTATAGTGGTTTGTCTGAGGATTCTTAAGGTCTATGTCCTGATGGGCGACGTTGAGGTCTCCGCAGATGATGACCCCTTTCTTCTGCGCCAGCCCCTTTACATAAGTCCTGAAGTCATCTTCCCATGACATCCTGTAGTCCAGGCGCTTGAGCCCGTCCTGCGCGTTAGGCGTATAGACACATATGAGATAGAAATCCTCCATCTCCAGAGTGATGACACGTCCTTCGTGATCGTGCTCGTCTATTCCGAGACCATAGCTTACGCTGAGAGGCTCGTGCCTTGTGAATATGGCAGTGCCGGAATAACCTTTCTTGTCTGCATAATTCCAGAAAGACCTGTAGCCTGGAAACTCCAGGTCTATCTGTCCTTCCTGCAGCTTGGTCTCCTGAAGACAGAAGAAATCTGCATCCAGGTCTACAAAAATGTCTGCGAACCCTTTGCCGCACACGGCCCTCAGGCCGTTCACGTTCCATGAAATGAATCTGTACATACCTCTTACTCCAATGTCCACTCGGTTCCTTCCTTTGTGTCTTTGATCTGTATGCCGAGGGCCTTGAGATCGTCGCGGATGCGGTCGCTGGTCGCCCAGTCCTTGGCTGCCTTGGCCGCTTTGCGCTGTTCGAGGACCATCTGTACGAGTCCGTCTATCGTCTGCACCGCCTTTCCGCCTTCGCTTTCCTCGTCACGCAGGCCGAGAACTCCGAATACGATGTTGTCGAAGAGATCCACCAGTGTCTTGTAGTCAGAAGCATCAAGGGTGATCTTTCTGTCCTTGGCTGTATTGATTATGCGTACGGCGTCGAAGATGTGTGAAAGGGCGATAGGGGTGTTGAGGTCGTCGCAAAGTGCCTCATATACAGCTTCTGTCAGAGCCTTGACTTCTGCGTTGGACGCGGTGATTTCCGACGGTGCCGTAGCGGAAACGAACTCTCCGTAAGCGAGGACCGGAGCTGCCTGTACGCCGGCTGCCGATGCGAGGGTGCGCAGGTCCTTTGCTGCCTGCATGATTCTCTTAAGACCCTTCTCTGCCGCCTGCAGGGCTTCGTTGCTGAAATCCAGGGTTCCTCTGTAATGCGCCTGAAGGATGAAGAAGCGGACGGTCATAGGTGTATATGCCTGAGCGAGCTTCTCGTGCTTTCCTGCAAAGAGCTCAGGGAGAGTGATGAAGTTTCCGAGGGACTTGCCCATCTTCTTTCCTTCTATCGTGATCATGTTGTTGTGCATCCAGTAGCGGACTCCGGAAGTGCCGCGTGAAGCTGTGTTCTGCGCTATCTCGCACTCGTGGTGAGGGAAGAGCAGGTCCATTCCGCCTCCGTGGATGTCGAACTCCTTGCCGAGGTATTTTTCGCTCATGGCCGAGCATTCGAGGTGCCAGCCCGGGAAACCGTCGCTCCATGGTGAAGGCCAGCGCATTATGTGTTCCGGAGAAGCCTTCTTCCAGAGGGCGAAATCATATGACGCGCGTTTGTCCTGCTGTCCGTCGAGGTCGCGTGTGCCTTCCTTGACTTCGTCGAGGGTGCGGCCGGAAAGGATTCCGTATCTGTGGTCGGCGTCATATTTCATTACGTCGAAATATATCGAGCCGTTGCTTTCATATGCATAGCCTGCGTCCAGAATCTTCTTGACGAGGTCTATCTGTTCGATTATGTGTCCCGAAGCACGGGGCTCGATGGATGGGGGAGCCACATTGAGCATGCGCATCGCCTCATGATAGGCAAGTGTGCATCTCTGGACCACTTCCATAGGCTCCAGCTGCTCCAGACGGGCTTTCTTTGCGATCTTGTCCTCTCCTTCGTCCGCATCGTGCTCGAGATGTCCCACGTCGGTGATGTTGCGTACATAACGTACCTTGTATCCCAGATGGTTCAGAAGTTTGACGAATACGTCATATGTGACTCCCGGTCTTGCATGGCCGAGGTGCGCGTCTCCATAGACGGTCGGGCCGCATACATACAGACCTACATGGCCTTCGTTCAGAGGCTTGAATATTTCCTTTTTTCTCGAAAGGGAATTGGTTATATATAAATCTCTCATTTCTAAGTTTTTTTAATCGTTTCGGACGGCCCTTGCCGCAATCTGCAAATATAGATATTTTATTTCATAAAAGGGAAGTGAAAATGCTGCATTGTGCATATGTTGAAAACTTTTCATCTGCAACCTATACGCGCGCGTTGCGCGAAGTGATTTTTTGATTATATTTGTGGCTTGAATTTTTTAAGAAATACATATGAAAGTAGCTGTCATTATGGGATCGACCAGCGACCTTGACATCATGTCGCAGGCGATCAACGTACTCGAGGAACTCGGAGTAGAGGTTGTCAAAAGGGTAATCAGTGCACACAGGACACCGGATCTGATGTGTGAATTCGCAAAATCAGCAAAGTCGGAAGGCATAGGTGCTATCATCGCAGGAGCAGGAGGAGCTGCTCATGTCGCAGGCGTAGTGGCTGGTATGACTACCGTTCCTGTCATCGGAGTGCCTATCCAGACAAAGGCTCTCGGCGGAATGGATTCGCTTCTCTCTATAGTTCAGATGCCTGCCGGCATCCCAGTGGCTACAATGGCTATCAACGGTGCCAAGAATGCCGGTCTTTTCGCGGCTCAGATCCTGGCTCTTACGGATCCGGAAGTTTCCGCGAAGCTCGATGAGTTCAGAAAGGCACAGACTCAGAAAGTTCTCGATGCAGTAATCTAAGACATTCTTTTTAAAAGACATATGAACAACTATCGTATCTACGTAGAAAAGTATCCTGAATTTCAGGTAGAGGCACGCAGCCTTCTCAGTGAGCTTAACGAGAATCTTCAGCTTGAGCTTCCTTCGTTGCGTTTCCTTAATGTGTACGACCTCTTCGGCTTCTCTGAGGATCTGCTCGAGAAGAGCCGTTACAGCGTTTTCGGAGAAGTCGTGACTGACAGCGTTACCGATGAATGTGACCTGTCTGGAACAAAATATATCGCCGTGGAGTACCTTCCAGGCCAGTTTGACCAGCGCGCGGCTTCTGCCGTGGACTGCGTGCGTCTCATCGATCCTTCCGCAAAGGTGAGCATCAAGAGTTCGAAGCTCATCATCCTTCCGGGGGATACTTCGGATGAGGTCGTTGCCAAGATCAAGAAGTACTATATCAATGCTGTGGAGTCGCGTGAGAAGGATCTCGCCAGACTTTCTGCTCTTGAGCAGCCGGAGGTGACTCCGGTTCCGGTTCTTGAAGGCCTTACAGCCCTGACGGAAGAGGAGCTCGCCCCTTACTGCAGGAAGATGGGACTTGCCATGAATGCGGATGACCTTCGCGAGGTGGTGAACTATTTCAAGACAGAGGGACGTGACCCGTCCGAGACCGAGCTCCGCATCCTTGATACATATTGGAGCGACCATTGCCGTCATACCACCTTCACTACCGAGCTGGAGGATATCAATGTCGAGGAATCGTTCCTCAAGGAAGAGATCGACGGCACTCTCAATCTCTATATGAAGATCCGCCAGGAGCTCGGCCGCGAGCACAAGGGCGTGAACCTCATGGATATGGCGACTGTAGGTGCGCGTTACCTCAAGGCAAAGGGCCTGCTTGACGACATGGAGGTCAGCGAGGAGAACAATGCCTGCAGCATCTATGTGGATGTGGATATCGTCGATGACGAGGGAGAGATGACCACAGAGAAGTGGCTCCTCCAGTTCAAGAACGAGACACATAACCATCCGACTGAAATCGAACCGTTCGGAGGAGCGGCGACCTGTCTCGGAGGTGCGATCCGTGACCCTCTTTCAGGCCGTGCCTATGTATATCAGGCTATGCGTGTCACAGGAGCCGGAAACATCTATCTTCCTGTTGCCGACACCATGCCGGGCAAGCTTCCTCAGAGCATAATCTCACGCAAGGCGGCCCACGGCTATTCAAGCTACGGTAACCAGATCGGCCTTGCTACGACCCATGTCCGTGAGGTCTATCATGAAGGCTATGTGGCAAAGCGTCTCGAGGTAGGTGCTGTAGTCGGTGCCGTGAAGGCGGACAGCGTACGCCGCGAGAGTCCTGCACCGGGAGATGTAGTTCTCCTTATGGGTGGCCGTACAGGCCGTGACGGTGTCGGAGGAGCGACAGGTTCTTCAAAGGAACATACCGAAGAGTCGCTCGAGACCTGCGGAAGTGAGGTTCAGAAGGGTAATGCACCGGAGGAAAGAAAGCTCCAGAGGCTTTTCCGTCGTCCGGAGGTTACAAGACTCATAAAGAAATCCAACGACTTCGGAGCAGGTGGTGTCAGCGTTGCCATCGGTGAGCTTACTGAAGGACTTGACATCTATCTCGACAGGGTTCCTGTGAAGTACAGCGGACTTAATTCCACTGAGCTCGCAATCAGCGAGTCTCAGGAGCGTATGTCGGTTGTCATCGAGGCCAAGGATAAGGAGGCCATGATGGCATACTGCGCAAGCGAGAATGTCGAGGTTACGCATGTGGCTGATGTGACAGACAGAAAGCGTATGCGTATGTTCTATGGTGACAAGGTGATTGTAGACCTTTCACGCGAATTCATCGACAGTGCCGGAGCAAAGCATTATGCCAAGGCTACTGTTGGTGCTGTCGAGGACAGGAATCCATTCGAACGTACAGTCGAGGGTGAGACTCTCAGGGACAAGGTGTTCAGCAATCTTCAGGATCCGAATGTGACTTCGCAGAAGGGTCTGATAGAGATGTTCGACTCTACAATCGGACGTTCTACAGTCCTCATGCCGTTCGGAGGTATGCTCCAGACTACCGAGACTCAGGTTTCTGTGCAGAAGCTCCCTACAGACGGATACACCGATACAGCCAGCATCATGGCTTTCGGATACAACCCTTACATTGCGAGCTGGAGCCCGTACCATGGTGCAGCTTATGCTGTGGTAGAGGCTTGTGCGAAGGTAGTGGCTGCAGGTGCGTCATATGAAAAGATGCGTTTCTCATATCAGGAGTATTTCGAGAGAATGACTGACCGCAAGTCTTGGGGCAAGCCGCTTTCGGCCCTTCTCGGAGCCCTCAAGATGCAGGTAGAGTTCGGTCTTCCTTCAATCGGAGGTAAGGACTCGATGAGCGGAACATTCGAGAACATCAATGTACCTCCTATGCTCATGGCCTTCGGTATAACTACTGTTGACGCAGGTCAGGTGATATCGCCGGAGCTTAAATATGAAGGCAACAGGCTGTACCTCATCAAACATACTCCTCTTGCCAACCATATGCCTGATGTAGAGCAGCTTAAGGCAAACTGGAAGTTTGTTCATGAGCAGATCGAGGCTGAGAACATCGTTTCCGGCTATGCTCTCGGTTTCGGAGGACTTGCCGAGGCTGTCTGCAAGATGTCGTTCGGTAACGGTCTCGATGCCAAGATCGACTATGACGAGAAGGAACTCTTCAACTATGGTTACGGTTCCATCCTTGTCGAGGCGGAAGGCGAACTCGACTATCCGAATGCAATCCTTGTCGGCGAGGTGACAGACGGAGAGGACAGCGAACTTGTTATCAACGGCAAGAAGTTCGATATCTTCGAACTCATGGATGTGAACGGTGCACGCTTCGCTCAGGTATATCCTGATACAGCAGAGCCATATCACAAGGAACTCGTTCCGGCAGGTCTTGAGGGTGTGAAGCCTTACAAGGCTAAGAAGGCAGACCTTAAATATAAGGGAGAGCCGGTAGAGAAGCCGATTGCATATCTCCCTGTATTCCCTGGAACAAACTGCGACTATGATTCGGCGAAGGCATGGCGCAATGCAGGCGCTGAGGTCCGCATGAGCGTGTTCTGCAACCTTACAGAAGACGATATCTTCCGCTCGATCGCCGAGATGAAGAAGAATATCGATGAGTGCCATATCCTCATGCTCTGCGGCGGATTCTCTGCCGGTGACGAGCCGGACGGAAGTGGTAAGTTCATTGCGAATGTGCTGAACAACAAGGAGATAGCAGATGCAATCCATGCTCTCATTGACCGTGGTGGACTTATTCTCGGTATCTGTAACGGTTTCCAGGCCCTCGTCAAGTCGGGACTCCTTCCATACGGCCGTCTCGGTCAGGTGACTAAGGAAAGCCCTACATTGTTCAGAAACGATATCAACCGTCATATCTCCCAGATGGTGACCACACGTATCTCGACTACGAACTCTCCATGGCTTTCAGGCTTCTCAGTCGGTGACCTGCATACTATCGCAGTCAGCCATGGTGAAGGTAAGTTCGTTGTGAACGAGGAACTTGCGAAGGAACTCTTCGCAAACGGTCAGGTGGCATTCCAGTATGTCGATCCGATCGATGAGGAGGTGACAATGGAGTCTCCTTACAACCCTAACGGTTCTTACTATGCAATCGAGGGTATCATCAGCAGGAATGGCCAGATCCTTGGCAAGATGGGACATACAGAGCGTTTCGAGGACAACCTTTTCAAGAATATTATGGACGAGGGTCTCGAGCAGCCTCTCTTTGAAAATGCTGTAGCATATTTCCGTGGTGAATAGCAAGATCCCCGGCTTGGCCGGGGACATAAATAAATAACAAGATGTGTAACTGTAACAAATTTAGGGATGACAAGCTCCACCACGAATGTGGCGTTCTTGGAATTTATGGTGTAGATGATGCCGCAGGCCTTGCTTATTATGGCTTGCATGCCCTTCAGCATCGAGGACAGCAGGGTTGCGGAATCGTGACTGTCGGTCCTGATGGCGCCTTTCACAGGGTGAAGGGCGACGGCCTTGTATCAGAGGTCTTCAACGAGTCGAAGATGACTCTTCTTCCGGGAAAGATGGCAATCGGACATGTGAGATACAGCAATGCCGGCTGCAAGGGTACGGAAAATATCCAGCCTTTCCTTTTCAGCCATCGTTCAGGCGATTTCGCGTTAGCCAACAACGGTCAGGTCGTAAACTACAATCAGCTTCGTGCCGAGCTAGAAGATCGTGGAAGTCTTTTCCAGTCTTCATCGGATGCTGAAGTTCTTGCCCATCTGATCAAGAAGCAGGGTGTTGACAAGGACCAGCCTCGTATCAATGCGATCAAGGATGCTCTCAACCAGATCGACGGTGCCTTCGCCTTCGTAGTGATGACAGGCCGCCGCATCTATGCCTGCCGTGACAAATACGGTTTCCATCCGTTGGCAATCGGCAAGATCGGTGACGGTTATGTTGTAGCCAGCGAGACCTGTGCCTTTGATGTCATCGGAGCTGAGTATATCCGTGATGTTGAACCGGGTGAAATCGTGACCCTCGACCACCATGGCATCCGCAGTCAGTTCTATGCCGAGCCAGTGCGTCACGCTATGTGTGCTATGGAATATGTGTATTTCGCACGTCCGGACAGCGACATCGAGGGATGTAATGTGCATAACTACCGCAAGGAGTCAGGAAAGATTCTTTTCCACGAGTCTCCTGTCGATGCGGATATCGTCATAGGTGTTCCGGATTCAAGCCTCAGTGCTGCTCAGGGCTATGCCGAGGCCAGCGGTCTGCCGTATGAGATGGGACTTATCAAGAGCAAGTATGTCGGCCGTACCTTCATTCTTCCTACACAGTCGATGAGGGAGAAGGGTGTGAAGATGAAGCTGTCTCCTGTCAAGTCTATAGTAAAGGACAAGAGGATTGTGCTTGTGGATGATTCCATTGTACGTGGAACCACATCGCTGAAGATCGTGAACATGCTTCGCGAGGCGGGAGCCAAGGAGGTTCATGTGAGAATCGCAAGTGCACCGCTCAAGTACACATGCTACTATGGAGTCGATGTCCATACTCCTGAGGAACTCATCAGCAACAGCAATGATGTCGATCAGGTATGCAAGCTCATAGGTGCCGATACCCTTGCCTTCCTTTCACACGAAGGCATGCTCAAGGCAGGCAAGCGCAGCGATCTTTGCCTTGCATGTTTCAACCATGAGTATCCTACGAAACTTTACGAGTGAATATAAAGGAAACTATAAGAAAATGGATGCTTCCCATCGCAATGCTGACGGGAGCATCCATTTATCTTTTATATCATGCGCTGCCTGAGAACTTTCATGTTGCAGGCCCGTTTCTGGAGTCACTTGTAGGTGTGCTCCAGCCTTTGCTCATATTCTCCATGCTGTTCCTGACATTCTGCAGGATAGAGCCGAAGGACCTGAAACCTCACAGATGGCATTGGTGGCTCCTTCTGATCCAGGGCGGTTCCTTTGCCCTGCTTGGTCTGTGCGCTTATGGCCTGATGAAATGGCTGCCTGAAGGGAGTCATGGGTGGATAGTGCTGATTGAGAGTGCAATGCTTTGCCTTATCTGCCCGACGGCGACAGCCGCTGCTGTGGTGACACGTAAGCTCGGAGGAGATGTCGCAGGTATAACGACTTACACGGTTCTGATCAATCTTGTTGCGGCGGTGCTTGTCCCTCTGGTCGTTCCGCTTATCCAGCCTGTTGAGGGCGTGACCTTCTGGATGGCGTTCAGCATGATAGTCGCAAAGATCTTCCCTCTTCTCATACTTCCGTGTCTTTTTGCATGGATGGTCAGGTATATGGCCCCTGAAGTGCACAGAAAGCTTCTTGAGTTCCCGGATCTGGCCTTCTATCTTTGGTCGGTCGCCCTGACTCTTGCCATTGCGGTTACTGTCAGGTCCATAGTGCACAGCTCGATGAGAATCGGTCTTCTGCTTGCCATGGCTGGGATCTCACTTGTCTGCTGCATCCTTCAGTTCCTGCTCGGACGATATGTCGGAAGCCGCTATCGTCCACGTCGTACCACACATTCGCAGCAGAGAGGTACGGAGATGAGGAAGGTTACTGCCGGTCAGTCTTTGGGGCAGAAGAATACCGTTTTTGCAATCTGGCTGGGCTATACTTTCATGACACCGGAAACGGCGATAGTCGGAGGCCTTTACAGCATCTGGCACAATCTATACAATTCCTGGCAGCTCTACAAGGCCGGAAAGTGATTACATGAACATCATCGCTGCAAGGCCGGCTATGATGGCGACTCCGCAGTTTATCAGCTTCGCCCATAGGAAACTCTTCCTGCTTTCCGCCAGAAGAGGAATCGAAGCATGGCCGTCCTGAGATATGCTGCTTGCAAGAAGTACAGGGAACGGTATCACTCCTGCTGCAAACAAGGTCACGAAAATCATATGCGGCCCCGACTCCGGAATCATTCCTATCAATGTCGCGAGCAGAATCATGAGGATGGTGTTGTCGCTGATCCATCTGTCCACATCGACATATTGAAGAAGTATGCCCATCAGGAGAAGTATTCCGAAGGTCCATGCGAATATAGTCGGAAGATGTCTTTTGACGATGTGTTCCCACAGATGTCCTTCCACAAAGTGGTCGGATGCGAATATTATGACAAAGAGCATGATTACGCTGAGTCCGGCGAAAAGGACGTTCATCCAGTCTTCGCTGAGAAGATCCACATGGAAGGCCGGTTCTTCGGCTTCATGGTGATGCTCATGTGCGCATGCTTCCGTATGTACATGCCCGTCTTCAGTGTGACTGTGCGCGCTGTGGTCATGTCCGAGCCTGCCCGTAGCAAGAGCGGCTATGAATACGGCGAGGCCGATGAACATCAGGATCCTGTGCCAGCGTGTATGCCCGTGTGTGTGGTGGCTGTGTTCGTGTTCATGGTCTTCCTTGTGGATGGCATAGCCTTCCGTGCAGGAAACCTCATTCTTTCTGCCCCATAAGAGATCCGTCAGTATGCCTGCGACAACTGCAATGACGAACAGGATGGCGAACAGCACAAGAGCCTGCCTTGGAATCATGGCCAGCATCACGAAGGCTTCGTCGCCAGAAGATGCGATCATCATTGCGATGAGGGCTCCGAAACTGAACATTCTGTGGGTGTAGAGAGATACCGCAGCGAAACCGCCCATACAGCCGGGAATGGAACCCAGAAGGGCGCCGAACACTACCTGGCCGATCCTGGTCTTGTGCAGTCCTTTGAAGAACAGACCCTTGGATTCTATGTTAAGGGACTCGATCATCATCATCATGACAACGACAAGTCCTGTTATGAGGATTGAATTCCTAAGTATGTCGATCAGTATGTGAAGCATTATTCCAACCAGCCTGTAATGAATAGATTAACGATCGGTCTGAGTGGGGAATTGGTTATCAGCGAGACTATTACAAGTGTTTCTCCTGCAGGCATGTCTGCCGTGTCAAGATGAACCCTGAACTTTACCTCTTCTCCCGGTCTTGCTCCCGGTATGTCGCTGTGTGACCAGCTCTGCGCATCTGTATCCACCTTGTAGACGGTGAAGCAGGTCTGTCCGACATTCTTGAAAGAGAATTCGGCATGGATGGTTTCCCCTCTCTTGACCTTGCCGAATGTATAGGTGCTGCTTTCGAAATGCGGTCTTGCTGACTTGGCCTTCTGTTCGCTGGTAAGATTGTCGAAATTCTCCTTTGTTATGGCCCAGATGCCTACCCTGCTGCTGTTATCCGCGTTCCTGTAGGTCTTTCCGTCAATGATGGGAGTGGCCCAGTAGTAGTTCTTTCCCCAGAGGTCCCTGTCGGCCGTCACGCAGAATGAAAGTTCGGCAGTCTTGCCTGCCGGAATCGGATTAGGAGATACTGATATTTCAAGGTTCTCCGAGACGTCACCGAAATTTACATTGATGGGGGAGCCGGACAGATTGGCTACAGTCACGCTGTTGCTTTTCATTCCGCCCTGTTCCATGTTTCCGCATTTGAGGTAGGCCTCGCGTATACCCAACGGGCCGTACCTGACCGTATATGTCTGTTCGAGAGGGACTTCCTTTTCCATGCATACACCTCTCATCTTCAGCACCACAGGTTTCTTCGGTTCTGAGAAATACACGGTGAGGCTCTTGTCGAAAGGATAAGGTCCTTCGTCATTCGAGTAGGTCGCGGAAATCTTACCTGTCTTTCCCGGCATGATGGGCTCCTTCGTCCAATCCGCCTTTGTACAGCCGCAGGTGGTCACGGCATTGTATATGACCAAGGGCTTGCTGCCGATGTTCTTCACTGTGAATGTGCATGAAACCGGCCCGCTGTCGAGCATTATGTCTCCGAAATTGTGCACAGTCTTGTCTATTTCGATGGCTTCCCCGATCTTCTCCTGGGCATCGAGCGGCAGCACGAACGAGAGCAGACACAGAATTGAAAGTGCTATGAAATTTGTATGTGTTTTCATAAAAAGTCGTTTACATCATTACAAAGATAGTACAAAACATCAGATAAGCGGCTTTGAATATAAAAATAAATGACTAAATTTGCGGTTCGGATGCATGAGGCATCCATGACCGACAACACTAACAATTTAAATAATATTTAAAATGGCTTACAGAATTACTGACGATTGCGTAGCTTGCGGAACTTGCATTGGCGAGTGCCCTACAGGAGCTATTTCAGAGGGTGATATCTACAAGATTGACCCTAACACTTGTTTGGATTGCGGAACTTGCGCTGATGCGTGCCCTATGGGTGCTATCGTTGCAGGTGAGTAATCCTGACAGATCCGGAATGACGGCGATCGTGAATGCGGTCGCCTTTTTTTGTCTTGTGCCGTGGATTGGCATAAAAGATAGCTATCTTTGCATCAAAAGGGAATAGATATGATCCAGCCGTTTCTGAAACAGGTCGCTGACCATTATTATGACAGGGGGGACATCAGCAGCAGATGCTTTGTCTTTCCGAACCGCCGTTCCATGGTATTCTTCCGCAAATGGTTGAGTATGAAGGTGGCGGAATCTGCTTCCAGAGGTGACGGGAAGCCTGTCATGGCTCCGCAGATGATGACTATAAACGATCTTTTCTACAGGATCGGCGGACTGAATGTGACCGATAAGGTGACTCTGCTTGTGGAACTGTATGAATGTTACAGGGAGCTTAATCCGAAGGCGGAACCGCTGGATGAGTTCTTCTTCTGGGGTGATGTTATACTGGCGGACTTCAATGACGTGGACAAGTATCTGGCATCTCCAAAGCAGCTTTTTGCGAATGTCGCTGACTTCAAGGCCATTCAGGACAGTTATTCATATCTTACTGAGACACAGCGTTGTGCAATCGAGAACTTTGTGTCTCATTTCAATGACCGCAGCGGAAAGCTTACGGTAAATCTAGATTCGGACGACCCGAACGTCAAGGAACGTTTTCTTCAGATCTGGAATCTGCTGTATCCGCTTTACACCATGTATAATGACAGATTGCGCGGCAAGGGCTTGGCTTACGAGGGAATGGTATACCGGGCGATCGCCGAATCTGACCGGTTCTGTCCTGACTCGTCCTATGTCGTTGTCGGGTTGAATGCCTTGAACGAATGTGAGAAGACGCTTCTCAGGCGGCTGAGGGATAACGGTAAGGTGGAATTCTGCTGGGACTGGTCCGGGGACATGATAAGGGATGAAAGGAACAGGTCGTCCTTCTTCATGGCTGACAATGTGAAGGAGTTTCCTCCTGTCTTCATTCCCGATGACGAGGGAATCGGCAAGACATCCTTCAATACGCTCAGCGTCCCGTCCTCTTACGGGCAGGTCAAGCACGTCGCTCCGATACTTGAGAGGATCGGATACAAGGACGATGCCCTGCGCAGCAGCAGTGATACGGCTGTGGTGATACCTGACGAGTCTCTTCTGATGCCTCTGCTGAATTCCATTCCGGAAAACATACAGGATATAAATGTAACGATGGGTTACCCGATGTCGGCCAGCGAACTTTACGTTCTCGTGTCCGATGTCGCCAGGATGCAGATGCATCTCCGCAGGAAGGATAACGGCTGGTATTTCTATCATAAGCAGGTCTGGGATATCCTGTCTTCCGGTGTCATGAAGACCGTACTGTCTTCCGATGATATGTCGGAATGCAGGGAGAGGATAGCCGCGATACGCCGTGATGGAAGATATTATATCCATCAGGATGATTTTTCCGGACATCCTCTTCTTGAGACCGTCTTCCGCCCAGTGGCTGTCGAACCTTCTGTCGCAGATTCCGGTCAGACAGATGCTCTGGCCGCATATCTTCAGGATGTAATCGTGTTCCTTGCCCCGATGCTCGCGGGTAATCCCGACATGGCTCTGGAACTTGAGTTCGCAAGGCAGTGCTACAGCAGCATAAACTCATTGAGGGCCAAGAAGCTGGCCGTTCAGCCTTCGACTTTCGTCCGCCTTCTGGACTCCCTTATGTCCGGACTGACGATACCTTTCAAGGGTGAGCCGCTCAAGGGTCTTCAGATCATGGGCCCTCTCGAGACCCGTGCCCTGGATTTCCGCAATGTGATAATTCTTTCGTGCAATGAAGGCATGTTCCCGAGGAGGAATGTCAGTTCGTCGTTTGTACCTCCGGAGCTTCGCAAGGCCTTTTCCCTGCCTACCTATGAATATCAGGATGCAATCTGGGCCTATTACTTCTACCGCCTCGTTTCCAGGGCGGAGAATGTGTGGATGGTGTATGACTCTCGAAGTGAGGGACTCAAGAGAGGGGAGGAGAGCCGTTACATAAAGCAGCTCAGGTATCATTTCGGAGTGGATGTCTGTCATCATGTCGCGGAGGCCGGTTCTGCCGCCTCTCAGGAAATGCAGGAGGATATGGAGAAGACCGAGGAAATGATGGAGAGGATCGGAACGATGACCTGGTCTGTGTCCGCACTTCAGAACTATGTCATCTGCCCTATGAAGTTCTGCTATCAGTCGGTGCTGAGGCTCAAGAAGGATGAGGAAGTGGCTGAGTCTCTGGATAATGCGATGATCGGTAATGTCTATCATAACGCCATGTGGGCCTTGTACCATGGGGAAGAGGCCATGAAGTCGGACGGGCCGTTCGAAAAGCTCGAGGGAAGCGGATCTGAAGGAATACCTAAGGTTACAGCTTCATATCTTGAAAGCTGGCTTGCAAGAGAGGACGATGTCAGAAGCAAGGTGGTGTCGCTGATGAAGGCTGAACTGAAGACTGATGAGATCACCGGACGCGATCTTGTTGTCCAGAGAGTCATCGTCCGTTATGTCATGGAGACTGTTAGGAAGGATCTGCTGCTTCTGGCGAGGTACGGCTCGGACGGGTTTGATATGGCAGGTCTGGAGAAGAAGGTGTATGCCCAGCTGTATGGGGTTCCTTTCTTTGGAGTAGTCGACAGGATGGATTCCATTGTACCGGGTATGATACGTATGGTGGATTACAAGACAGGCAACGATTCGCCTTCTGTGATCGCCGTGACGGATGATATGGCCCAGAGTGCCGTGGAGAAGGTCTTTGATTCCGCCTATGAGGTGAGGAAGGCGAACAAGGCCGCCCTTCAGTTCCATATCTATGACAGGATGGTTCAGGCTTCAGGTCTGGTGTCGGGACAGGAACAGCTGTGCAATTCGTTATATGCTACATCCGATCTTTTCAGGAATGTTCCTTCCGTGTTCCCTTCAAGCGGAAGATTCGGTGAACTGATGGATGAAAGGCTCTCGGCAATGATAGCTGAGATACGTGACAGGAATGTGCCTTTCAGTAAGACGCAGGAGACCGATGCCTGCAGATATTGTGATTTCAGGATGATTTGCGGAAGATAGGAGGATAGGTATGATAAAGGTTTTGAAGGCATCAGCAGGTTCAGGTAAGACATGGAACCTTGCAAAACAGTATATAAAGCTTCTTCTTGCCGGCCATGACAGTCATTCGTACCGGCACATACTTGCTGTTACGTTCACCAACAAGGCGACAGACGAGATGAAGGACAGAATCCTCAAGGAACTTCACAGACTGGCCAAAGATCCTTGCAGTTCAGGATATTACAGCGAATTCGTACCTTCGGTCTATCCTGATGCCGGGTCCTTGTCGGAAGCCGCTGAAACATTGCTGTGCAACATTCTGCACGATTACAGCGCCTTCGCAGTAAGTACCATCGACCGCTTCTTCCAGCAGACCCTCAAGGCATTTGCAAGAGAGATAGGACAGTTCTCTTCATATTCCATAGAACTTGACAAAGGCTCGCTTGTGAGGGAAAGTGTGGACCGGCTTCTGGATTCGCTCACCGAGACGGATGAGCATATGCGTTCTCTGGAGTGGATGACAAGGAAGACCCTTTCCCAGCTGGAAGACGGAGACGGATACAGACTTGACTACACGTTGAAGAAGGTAGCTGACCGTTTCAATTCTGAGGAGTTCCGTATTGCGGTTGAAGAGGCCGGGATAGACGAAAGCAGCCTGTATTCCGACGAGAGGCTGAACCTGCTTGAGGAAGGGTGCAGAAAGGTCATAGAGGAATATTCGGATGCCTTGGCAGCTTCTGTAGAGGCCATATATGCGGCCTTTGATGCTGCAGGGCTTGATCCTTTCGACACGTCGCGTCATTTTATGAGCAGTAATCTGAAGAAATATGCCGCTTTGGAAAAGGACGAGCCGGTACCGATGGTGACGGATTCTTTCCGCAGGAATGCATCGGATGTCTCTTTATGGTACCCCAAGGCAAAGAAATATATGGAGGGCATGGTGACAGCTGAGCTCGAAGAGGCCGTTTCTTCCTTCCTGTCTCTGTTCGATGTGGAATACAAGGTCTATAATACCGCTCTTCAGCTGAGAAGACAGGTTTACGGCTTTGCCGTGGCAAATGACCTGTATGCTAACTACCATGCTATAATGAAGGAAAAGAATGTCCTTACGATAGACCGGACCAACAATATCCTCAAGGGCATAATAGACGGATGCGACACACCTTTCATCTATGAGAAGTCGGGAGTCCGCTATGATCATTTCCTTCTGGACGAGTTCCAGGACACCTCACTTGTACAGTGGGACAATTTCCGTCCTCTTCTCGAAAACAGTGTGGCTTCCGGCAATGAGAATCTTATAGTGGGAGACGTCAAGCAGAGCATCTACCGCTGGCGTCAGTCCGAGTGGGATCTGCTTGAGAATCAGGTTGCTGATGATTTTCCGGACAGGACGCAGTCAGACAGTCTTGATACCAATTTCAGAAGCTGCCTTGACATCGTCGAATTCAATAATGCATATTTCAAGGCTGCAGCCGCCTATCTCGACAGGCGTTTCGGCGAAGGTGAAGTCATAAGCGGAATATACTCGGATGTCGGGCAGAAGGTTCATCATAAGGAAAGGCGGGGAATGGTTGAGGCGATGTTCTGCGACAGGGATGCCTTCTATCCCTCTATCCTGAATGCGGTGCATTCCGCCGTGGCCAAGGGATACAGGTTGGGCGAGATCACGATTCTGGTCCGTATGAACCAGGAGGGCGGTGACATCGCTGAATATCTGATTGCCAATGGTATACCGGTATTGTCGGATGACTCTCTGAGAATATCTTCATCTCTCACGGTACGCCGTCTGTCCTCTCTGTTGGCCGGCATCGAGAACCCTCAGGACAGCATGGCTCTGCATCTTGCGTCTTCTCTCGGCATAGAGCTGCCGGCCTGCTGGCACTCGTTGGTCGACCTATGCGAAGAACTCCTGCGCAGGCTTCATGAAGTGGATCCGGATACCTATGATTCGGAAATCCTTTATATACAATCCTTTATGGATATGCTGCTTGAGTTCGTGACCACAGAGGGAAACAGTCTCAGGAGCTTCCTGAAGAAATGGGCCGAGGACAAGTCGAGCATCAGTTCACCGAAGTCCGACGGTTCCGTGCGCATAATGACGGTGCATAAATCAAAGGGCCTTGATTTTCCATATGTCATCTTCCCTTCTCTTGAATCGGTCAGCTTCTACACATTCACGAGCAGATGGTCCCGTCCGGATGTCAAGGATACGGTTCTGGAATCCGTTGCTGACGGTGTTTATGATGTATATCTGTCCGGAAAGAGTACTGACACCCTTTTCGTCGAAAGGTATCGGGAGGAACTCCTCATGCAGTATGTGGATAATCTGAATGTCATGTATGTAGCTTTCACACGAGCATCAGGAGCGATGACCTTGATAGCACCTCTGCCTTCCGGTGTGGAACTGACTGAGGATGGATGTGTGGCTGACGATATGAAGTTCAGCGGTTTTTCTCAGTGGACGTTTGCATATCTCGCAAGAAACGGGAAGGAACTGGGCTTTGCCATGGAGGGAACGCAGGAAGACGGAGCTGTGACCTTCCGCAGGGGAGAGATGCCGGAGCCTGTCCATGAGGCTGCTTCTGCGGCTGAAGTCATGCATGCCGGTTTCGGATCCTGGCCGCTCAATTCTGATGGAGGAAGGCTCAGGCTTTCTTCCGACGGGCTGGATTTCTTCTCCGACGAGGGCCTGACAGGCGTTTCTGCCTCAAACAGGATCAGGGGAGTGGTTCTTCATGGCATCCTTTCCCGTGTGGTTCTTCCTGAGGATCTGCATTCTTCCGTGCTGCAGGCTGTCCTTGACGGCGAACTTACAGGGGAGGAGGCTGCCCTGGCGGAGCCTCTGCTGTCGGAGCGTATAGCCGAGGCGGAAGCAAGAGGCTGGTTCCCTCCGGACAGGAGCGCGGTTATGAACGAGAGGGAACTGATCGATACAGACGGCAGCATCTCCCGTCCGGACAGGGTGGTGACGGACGGAGAATGCATCCGGGTCATCGACTATAAGTTCGGAGCTCATGACCCTCGGTATGTCAGACAGGTAAGGCGCTACGCCGATATATTGAGGAGGATGGAATATAATGATGTGCGTGCTGCGTTATGGTATGTGCAGAGTGGAGAAGTGATGGAATTCTGATTTATCTGTGAAAATATTTTGTATATTTGCGGATTGTAGGGACGGTATCAGGCCGTTTGATAAATTAAAACGATATGGAGAACAATATAGATACGTGCAAGCTGCTTTACAATACTGAGAGGGTGAAGTTGTGGATGCCGGAATACGGCAGGAATGTCCAGAAGATGGTGGATTATCTCAAGTCCATCGAGGACAGGGAGAAGAGGAACGAGCAGGCGAGAGCCATCGTCAAGGTAATGGAGATCCTGAATCCTCAGGTTCATATTCAGGAGAATTGGGAGCAGAAGCTTTGGGATCATCTCCACATCATCTCAGGTTTCGAGCTTGATATCGATGCACCGTATCCGGCTCCTACTGTGGAACATTTCTATGAGCGTCCTGCGGTGGTTCCTATCGAGAAGAAGCCGATCAAGGCCAACCATTACGGCAGGAACATAGAAAGCATCATTGACCTGATCGCCGGTCAGGAAGACGGGGATACTAAGACTTCCATGATCCGTTCCCTTGCAATATACATGAGACAGCAGTACCTCATATGGAACAAGGATACCGTGGCGGACGAAACCATTTTCCAGGACATAGAGAAACTTTCGGATTACCGTATAAAGGTACCGGAGGGCCTTCAGCTGAGCCGAGTGTCTTCCGATATGAACTATTCGAGACCGAGTCTTAATCCTGTCCGTTCCAACAAAGGACAGAATCAGAGACAGAAGAATGCAGGAAATAAGATGTGGAAACAGCGCAACAACAAATAGATATGCCTATAAAGAAAAACAATAAGTCAACGAAAACGACAAAGAAGAATGAGAAGCCCCAGCGCTTCTCGTTCTTTTCTGATATGGATCAGGACAAGAGATCCAATCTGTTGAAATACACAGGTGTCATAGTGATGATATTCGCAGCCTTTACGCTTCTTTCGACAGTGTCATATCTGTTCACATGGGAGGCTGACCAGAGCCTGCTGTCTAATCCGGACATGATGGAGAAGGTGGTGGAGGTGAATAATCTCGGCGGCAAGATCGGATACAGATGGAGCCGTTTCATTGTTGCTGACTGCTTCGGTCTCGGCAGCTTTGCGCTCATACTTCTGCTTGTAGCCGTTTCGTACAGGCTGTTCTATTGGAAAAGGAGTATCGGCTTGCTCAAGACTACCTTCCTGACTGCGAGCGGCGCCTTTGTGGCATCTCTCGTATTGGCTTATATTTCAAGCCATTTCGGCTCAGATACCGCTTTCGGAGGTGGATTGGGAGGTTTTGCAGGCGCAGCTGTAGTATCCTGGATGACAAATCTTTTCGGCTCCATAATAACGGCACTGATAATTCTGGCGGTAGTTGTTGTCTGGCTTCTGTTTGCCAACTGCCGTTTCTCGCATTGGTTTGCGACTGCCGGGGAGAGTACCCGGACAAATGAGCCTGAATCTGTGCCTGTCCCTTCGGCTGAGCCTGAGTCGGAGTATTCAGATGAGTACGAGCCGCCTTTCGAGCCGGAAACTGTTCCGGAGCCTGAGCCTGTGCCCGAGCCTGTCCTCCAGCCTGAGCAGCCAAAGGAGGTAAGGGCCGAAAAGACAGAGGAAGAGTATGCTGCCATCGTTGAAGAGCTCAGAAACGAAACTCATCCGGAAATGGAGGTTGTCATGAGTGATGACTTTGCTCAGAAAGTGACAGAGGATCTCCCGAGGATAGACAACAGGGACGAGCTGGAGCGTTACGAGTTTCCTCCTCTCGATCTCCTTAACGACTATGCTGAAGGAAAGCATACGGTAAGCCAGCAGGAGCTTGAGATCAACAACAACAAGATCAGGGCTACCCTTCAGAACTACAAGATCGAGGTGGACAGGGTCATGGCCATTGTAGGACCTACTGTCACCCTTTATAAGATATATCCTGCTCCGGGAGTAAGGATATCTGCGATTGAGAATCTTCATAAGGAGATAGCCATATCGCTGAATACCAAGGGAGTGCGTGTCGTTACGCTTTCTGACTGCGTGGGTATTGAGGTTGCCAACCGCAATCCTTCCATCGTTCCATTGAAGTCGATGCTCAATGCGGATGCCTTCAGGAAAAGCAAGGCCGAACTTCCTATAGCCATCGGTTATACAATCACTCAGGAAGTCAAGACCTTCGACCTTACTGACGCCCCTCACCTTCTCATTGCAGGAGCGACCAAGCAGGGTAAGTCAGTAGGACTGAATGTGATCATATCGTCTCTGCTGTATGCAAAGCATCCTTCGGAACTCAAGTTCGTCTTCATCGACCCTAAGATGGTCGAGTTCACGGCATACAACTCCCTGCTGAAGCATTATCTCGCCGTGCTCCCGATGGCTGCGAGTGAGGAAGACGAGAGGGAAAATGCCATTGTGAAGCAGCCGAAGCAGGCAGAGCAGGTTCTCAATTCTCTTTGCATTGAGATGGATGAGAGATACAAGCTTCTCGCAGCCGCAGGAGTCAATGACATCAAACTTTACAATGACAAGTACAAGGACCGTTATCTCCTTCCTACAGAGGGACATAAGTATCTTCCATATCTTGTCGTAGTCATAGATGAGTATGCCGATCTTACAATGGCCGGAGGTTCGACGCCGGATGCAAGAAAGGTGGCCAAGAACATCAGCGATTATATCGTGAGACTGGCTCAGAAGGGTAGGGCGGCAGGTATCCATGTGATCATCGCCACCCAGCGACCTTCAGTGAATGTCATCACCGGTCTCATCAAGACCAACTTCCCTACGCGAATCGCCTTCAGGGTGGTGTCACGTGTCGATTCCGCGACTATTCTGGATACCAACGGAGCTGAGAACCTCATCGGTAGGGGAGACATGCTCTATTATGCCGGTGTCGAGATGGAACGCGTGCAGTGCGCCCTTGTCAGCGGTGCTGAAATCAACAAGATTACAAGCTTCATCGGTGAGCAGACCGGTTACAAGCAGTGTTATAATACACCTTATTATCTTCCGGTACCGGAGTCTCAGGACGGTGAGACGAGCGGCGGAACCAT
Source organism: Bacteroidales bacterium (assembly GCA_017626355.1). Taxonomy (GTDB): domain Bacteria; phylum Bacteroidota; class Bacteroidia; order Bacteroidales; family UBA932; genus Cryptobacteroides. Next base: position 33,789 of record JAGAIY010000003.1, on the reverse strand, counting down.
CGATATGCAGAACATCGACCCTCTGTTCGAAGATGCTGCAAGGATGGTCGTATCTAACCAGAAAGGTTCGACTTCCGATCTGCAGAGGCGTCTGGGCATGGGTTATGCAAGAGCCGGACGTGTGATGGACCAGCTCGAGGGAGCAGGTATTGTAGGACCTCAGGAGGGATCGAAGCCGCGCCAGGTGCTTGTCGCCGATTATGCCGAGCTTGATGAGATTCTTGCTGCATTTATAAAGAACTGATGAAAGGTTACAGGATTTACATATTTCTGGCTTTTATGCTGCTTTCCGGTCTCGGAAAGTCTGCGGCGCAGACAGACGGACTTCTTGACAGACTGTACGGCAGGTTTGCCTCTTCATGCATCGATCTTGAATATACATATGCCACCCGTATGTCAGGTGTCAGGATTGAGGGCAGCGGCCGTCTTCATGTCCAGGATGATATGTGGCATAATGTCGGTAACGGAATAGAAATCTGGTGTGACGGAAGTACCGTCTGGACAGTCGATCCTCTTTCGGAAGAAGTCATAATCGAACCTGTGTCAGGAGATGACTCTGAAGGGCTTCTCAATCCTGCCTTGCTTTTCGTCAGAATGAACGAACATTTCAATGTAAGCCGCACTCTTGGTGGTTCAGACGGCAAGACTGTAATATATGTGCTTGAGCCTAAGGAGAATATGGATATCGAATACTTCAATGTGGAGCTGATGGCTTCCGATGCTTCCATCCGCAGCGGTCTGATGGCTATGGAAGACGGAAATGAAGTGAAGATATCGGTAGCTTCTATGAAAGCGGTAGAAAAAAAGCCTGCGACGTTCTTCAGACCGTCGCAGACTTTCGGCAATTCATGGATTGTAACTGATCTCAGGTAGGATTACCAGCTTCCGCCGGCACCGCCTCCTCCGAAGGATCCGCCCCCGAAACCTCCGAATCCGCCACCGAAGCCTCCTCCGAATGAGCTTCCGCCGAAACCTCCGTAGTTCCGGCCACTTGTGATGATCGGACCGGTATATATCACAGGTCCTCTGCCTCCAGGGCCCTTTCCGTTACCATTGTTCTCCAATGCTACGCCTATCACTATGAAGACGAGGGCTATGATGATGAACATGGTTATGAATATCCATATGGGATCTTCTTCCTCCTCTCTCGGTTCGGAAATTTCTCCGCTGGCAAGCTTCATGATAGTTGTGCAGGCCTGGGAAATGCCGCCGAAATAATCCTCGTTCATGAACTGAGGAATCATCTCTCTGTCGATTATCCTTTTCGCATAAGCATCCGGAACAGCTCCTTCAAGACCGTATCCGACGGCAATGAACACCTTTCCTCCGGAATCCCTTGTCTTGGGCTTGACCACTATGACGACACCGTTGTCGAATCTCTCTGATCCGACCTGCCATTCAAGGCCTATCCGGGTTGCGTATTCCGATATGTCATATCCCTCGAGGTCGAGGGTGGTGATGACGGCTATCTGATTTGAGGTCGAATCATCGAACTCCACGAGCATGCTCTCAAGTGCCTGAGTCTGTGAGGGCGAGAAAAGACCTGCAAGGTCGTTTACAAGCCTCTGCGGCTCCGGACGTGGCGGTATGCCATAGGCTGCGACAGTGGAGAATACAGCCAGAACAACGGCTGCAAGCATTGGTTTCCATCCTTTCATGTCCTGTCAGTTTTGTCCGAACGATATGTCATCCGGCTGTTCGTTGATGTCATCCTTCTGATACGGAAAGAATGCCTTGAGCTTCTCTCCGATCATGATTGCAGCATCAGACAAGCCTTCTGTGAATTCATTTCTGCGGAAGCGCTCTCTCATGACGGAAAGGACATCTTCCCAGAATCCGTCGGGGACAAGATCGTTGATGCCTTTGTCTCCGATTATTGCGAATACCTTGGATTCGTATGCCAGATATATCAGCACTCCGTTGTGAAGTTCCGTATTCTGCATTCCAAGTTTCCTGAACACTTCTTCAGCCCTTTTCTTAGGATCCCTCGTGCAACGGCTGTCTATATGTATGCGGATTTCTCCTGAGGTGTCCTTTTCTGCAAGTCTGACCGCAGCGACAACAGTTTCCTGCTGCTCTGCGGTCAGAAATCTTTCCGGTCTCATAACCTGTATTTCTTAGAATTCAACCTTCGGTGCTGTTTCAGCTCCTGCCTGAGCCTCGAAGTAACCCTTCTTCTCGAATCCGAACATCGATGCGATGATGTTGTCAGGGAACTTCCTTATGAGCGTGTTGTATTTCTTTGCAGTCTCGTTGAACTTCATCCTTTCTGTTGTGATCCTGTTCTCGGTTCCCTCGAGCTGGGCCTGAAGGTCACTGAACTGCTGGTTGGCCTTGAGGTCAGGATAGTTCTCTGTGATCATGAGCAGTCTTCCGAGAGCGTTTGAGAGCTCTCCCTGTGCCGCATTGAACTTTGCAAGCGCCTCTTCAGAAAGATCTGCAGGGTCAACTGTCACCTGAGTCGCTTTCGAGCGGGCTGCTATAACATTCTCAAGAGTCTGAGCCTCATGAGCAGCATATCCTTTAACTGTTGCAACGAGGTTCGGTATGAGGTCTGCTCTGCGCTGGTACACATTCTCTACCTGCGACCATGCTGCCTGAACATTCTCGTCCTCGACAACCATGGCATTGTACGCGTTCTTTACCCAGAAGAAGCCTCCTATGAAGACCACCGCTGCGACAAGAACTGCAATAAGTCCTTTTTTCATGTCAAGTCTGTTTTAATTGTTAATCCAAAGTTGTTTTATTGTTTCTTACGCATCTTACTGAAGCTCCGAATGTCTTGGTATCCGCTTTTCCTACCATCAGATCCGGATATTTGCAGTACAGATATCTGTAGTATGCCTTTCCGTCCTCTGCTGTGTCGGCAGTCCAGTAGGCTGCATATTCATATACTCCTCTGAATGTGACAGGATAATCTGCCCCATCCTTGTCAGGGTCGCTGAAGCTGGCGTAGCCTGAAGGTATCATGCCCATGCCGCTTTCATTGGTTATAGTTCCCAGCGAAGGCCAATATTCCCACATCTTGATGTCGTTGAAATATGCATTGGCCATAAGCTTGCCTGCTATGCCAGGGATAGGCTGGTGTATGTATGAAACGGAGTCATCCGCACCGTTCAGCGCCTTGCCTAAAGCTTCCCAGTCTGCGTCTGTAGGCAGCCTCCAGCCTTCCGGGCAGGCATTCACTGCTTCTTCGTAGCTGTAGAAGCGGCCGAATACACCATCCATGGCTTCGTTGTTTCTGAAAGGAACTCCGGAACCGGTCATTGCAAGATCCTGCCTGAACCAGTCGAGTTCGTCTATCGTTGCGTAATACCATTCGATTCCGTCTGCCTTGAAGTACTGATCCCTGTAAGTATTGATTCCTGAACCAGTGATCGACTTCTCGGGACCGGGACTCACGACTGTGGTCTTCGCTGATTTGGAAGAACTGGTGTAGCCTTCCGAGAATCCGATGCAGTATACCGTGTAGGTCTGGAGTGTGTCGGAAAATCTGTGTGTGAAGGAACCGTCGGACGGCTTGCCGTCACCGTCAAGACCGTTGAGGAACCTTGTCGTATCGTTCTTTGCCATTGATGGACTGACCTTCCAGCAGTAGCCTATGATCCCGTCGTCAGGATGTGAAATACCCTTGGGCTTAAGGGTCAGAATCTGTCCCGGGCGTACGAATTCGGGAAGTTCGAAATTGAGGGTACCGTCCATGTATATGATATCGGCATCATCGTCGTCGTCTTTACATGAAACCGCGACAAGTGCGACAGCCGCTATGATCAGCATTGACTTCAGTTTGCGAAGACTCATTTCCATTCTTTCGATTTTAATTGTATATAAACTGCAAATATGGCGATTTTAATCCGAAAAACCGCTACCTTTGTGCAAATACTTTGCCGAAAGGCATGTTGTGACATCGAATTCTGCAACTTATTATGATGAACATGATCAAGAAGGTGGCATACGCACTTGCTGCCGCATTCATCTCGATATCCTCGGCAGTGTCATGCGCTCCCGAAGATGAATATATTGTCATTTCCGGTTATGCGCAAGGTGGTACATATACCGTGAAGCTCAATCTGAACGGCCGTGAGGGGCGTGTCGGACCGGCTCCGGAAGAGATCCGTGACACGATAGATTCCATCCTCCTGCGTATAGACCGCTCGCTGTCCGGATACAACCGCAACTCTGTTCTCAGCCGCCTCAATGCGGGGGAGGCTGTCGTGCCTGACAGTCTGTTCCTGGACATGTACCGCAGGTCGTATTCGATCTATGAAAGAACGGAAGGCGTGGTGGATGTGGCGTCAGCGCCGCTTTTCGATATATGGGGCTTCGGCTTTTCCAAAGGGGAACTTCCATCCGCGGAAGACGTTGCGGCGGCAAAGTCCGTTTCCGGAATGGCACGTCTGGTCGGAGATGCCGCTGCCGCAGTGGCTCCTGACGGTACTTTGCTGGCGTCCGGCCTGCTTGCTGACGGCGGGACAGCTCCCAAGCTCAATTTCAATGCGGTGGCTCAGGGCTACAGCTGCGACGTGATAGCTGATTATCTGTATTCCATTGGTGTGAAGGATATGCTTGTCGATATCGGTGAGTTCTTCTGTGACGGGCTTAATCCGTCCGGCAGGCCTTGGACAATAGGAATCGACAGGCCTGTGGATGGCAATAATGATATCGGTGCCGATCTGCAAGGTGTCTTCCGTGCTCCTGCAGGGCCTCACGGCATAGTGACTTCAGGAAACTACAGGAAATTCTATGTCAGGGACGGAAAGAAATATGCCCATACCATCGACCCGAGAACGGGATATCCTGTAACCCACTCTCTTCTGAGTGCGACCGTGGTCGCATCCGATGCTGTTACCGCAGATGCCTACGCAACATGGTGCATGGTGGTCGGACTTGAGGAGTCGAAGAAGCTCCTTGGCTCCGGCTGCGGCTTTGAAGGTTGCCTCATCTATGACGAGCAGGGGGTGATGAAGACCTGGTGTTCCCCTGGCTTTGTCCTTGAATCTCTCTGATCCTACATCTGTGCTATCCCTCGGAGAGCTCCTGTCAGAAGCGACATGAGCCGTTCCGTCATGGAAATGAGGCAGTCGGGACATATCCCGGCTGCGCTTGATGCTATTGTCAGAAGCGATATGGGGATGATCAGGCCGGCAAGGGGTACCGCTATCAGGTTCGTAAGCAGGAAATACTGGGGGAAAGTCCTGAAATACAGCCAGGCAAGAGGCCCTGTCGTCATCTGGCAGGAAATGGATATGGATGCGCTCTCCCATATCTTTCTCATCGGCCCTTTCCCGTCATCAGGCCATAATCCTTTCAGATGCGGATGTATGAATGCGATTCCGGCCATGGCGGCATAGGAAAGCTGAAAGCTTACCGAACGGACGGATAAGGGATCGACGGCAAGCTGGATGATCAGGGCTGCCATTATGAGTTCCTTGAGACTTGCTTTTCTGTGGGTGAGAGTCCCGATTTCATTGAGCAGGATGAACAGGAAGGCTCTGGTTATGGATTCTCCGGCTCCTGTGCCGATAGTGTAGAACCAGCAGCACAGTATGATGGCTGAGGATCGTAATGTCTTGGTACGCGGACTGTTGCCTGTCTTGGATATGAGGGATGACAGCAGCGAGTAGATTATCCCGAGATGCATTCCGGACAAGGCCAGGATATGCGATGCTCCGCTGGCCCGGAAAGCTTCCGTCACCTCGTGAGGCAGGGCTGTCCTGTCTCCGGTAAGCAGGGCTGTCATGAGAGCAGGAGTCTCGTGGTTTGAGAACGGTATCTCTGAGATGATGTCCTTGAGACGTTGGCAGAAGGCGGTTGCGCTTCCAGATATGAACGAAAGCTCGCGGATGGAGCTGAGAGATGTTGCGGTGGCTGCAGAAAGGCATGATGCTCCGGTGAGGAAGGCTGCCGCACAGATGATTGTCCGTTGTGCGGGAATGCCTGTCATGCGGAATTTCCATGTCATCATGAAAAGGGTCAGCATGACCGCTGACATTGATGCGGCGGCTCCGATGCAGTATGCGGATGGGAATGGGATCAGACTTGCCGAAAGTGCTCCGGCGGCGAATGGTAACGCAAATCCTGCGATGTCTCTCTCCTCTGTCATTTCGTTACGAATTTTTGCTAAAGTAGCGATAATTTTCTTAACTTTGCGTGGTTTAACCGAAAAATCTGAAATTAAAATCCAGAATCATGATAATCTTAGTACTTAACTGTGGAAGTTCGTCTTTGAAGTATCAGCTTCTTGATATGAAAGGCGATGAAGTCTATGATCTTCTTGCAAAGGGTCTTGTCGAGAGGATCGGAATGGAAGTAGGATGCCTGAAGCATCAGGCTGCCGGAAAGGAGAAACTCGTAAAGGAGATGCCTATCGAGGATCATACCGTAGGAATCAAGGCAGTGCTTGACGCCCTTCTGGACAAGGAATATGGCGTTCTTTCTACTCTTGAGGATATCGAAGCTGTCGGACATCGTGTTGTACACGGAGCCGAGGAGTTCGTATGCAGCCAGCTCATAACAGATGAGGTTGTGGCCCAGCTTGAGAAATGCTCTGTGTTCGCACCTCTCCACAACCCTGCAAACATCCTTGGTATCAGGGCCGTATCGGCTGTGCTTCCTACAGTACCTCAGGTCGGTGTCTTCGATACTGCCTTCCATCAGACCATGCCTGCATACGCATACATGTATGCTCTTCCATATGAGTATTACGAAAAATACGGAGTGCGCCGCTACGGCTTCCATGGAACGAGCCATAAATATGTTTCGGCAAAGGGTGCGAAATTCGCCGGCCTCGATCCTGAGTATTCGAAGGTCATCACATGCCACCTCGGAAACGGAAGTTCGATCACAGCGGTGGCGAACGGAAAGTCAATAGATACTACCATGGGTTTCACTCCGCTTGAGGGTCTTATCATGGGTACCCGTTGTGGAAACATCGACCCTGACGTAGTTACATACATCCAGGAGAAAGAGGGACTTTCTGCAGCCGAGATGAGCAAGGTTCTGAACAAGAAGAGCGGCTTCCTCGGACTTTCATGTGTGTCTTCAGATGCGCGTGACCTTAACGATGCGGCAAATGCCGGCGATGCCAAGGCCAAACTTACCCTCAAGAAGCTTACATATGACATCACCAAGTTCATCGGTGCATATGCTGCCGCAATGAACGGAGTCGACCTTATCGTGTTTACCGGTGGTATCGGCGAGAACAACAGCCGTCTGCGCCGCAGGGTCTGCGAGAACCTGACTTATCTTGGAGTCAAGTTCGATTATGATGCGAATGTTGCGACAGGCAAGGATGTGATGATCACTCTTCCTGACTCTCAGGTGAAGGTCGCTGTCATCACGACAAATGAGGAGCTCATGATTGCGCGTGATACGATGCACATAGTTCAGAATGAAGACGAGTAATATGCTTACGACGTTCAAGGAAATATTCGCCGAGCTTCAGGGCAGAGGCACAAGAAAAAGGATGATCGCCGCATGGGGTGTGGACGGCCATACCATAGCTGCTGCCGGAAAGGCGGTGGAATTGGGGCTGGTCGATGTGACCCTCGTCGGTGACGAGAATCTGATCGCGCAGGCATGCAGGGAGGAAGGTGTTGATATGGCAGGATTCACCGTTGTACATAATCCTGATGAACTTCTGTCTGTGGCTCAGGCTGTCGCCATGGTCCGTGACGGTCAGGGAGACTTCCTGATGAAGGGCTTGTGCTCTACGGACAAATTCCTCCGTGCCATCCTGAACAAGGAGACAGGGCTTCTGCCTCCTAAAGGTACCCTGACTCATTGCACGACTCTTGAGATTCCGGGTTATCACAAGCTTCTTTTTGTCGGAGATGTGGCTGTCATACCTGCTCCTGACATCAAGCAGAAGCAGATAATAATGGAATGTCTTGTGAGAACGGCCAAGGCTGTAGGCGTTGCTGTGCCTAAGGTGGCGATAATCGCAGCTACCGAGCAGGTCCTGGCAAGTCAGCCGGCTACTATAGATGCGGCAATGCTCTCAAAGATGGTGGAGCGCGGCCAGATCAAGGGCTGTGTGGCTGACGGGCCTCTTGCACTTGATGTGGCTATAGACAAGGAGTCCGTTGCGATAAAGGGGCTTGTGAGCCCGGTTGCCGGTGATGCTGACTGTCTGCTTTTCCCTAACATCGAATCAGGAAATGTCTTCTATAAGGCTAATTCAAAGCTGGTTGCGGGTGTAAGGCAGGCCGGTATCCTTGTCGGAGCAAAGGTTCCATGCGTGCTTTCGAGCCGTGCGGACAGTATTGATACCAAACTTAATTCCATTGCTATAGCGGCAATGTCAGTTAAATAACACGGATTTATGAAAGGTAGAATACTGGTTATAAATACCGGATCGACCTCAAGCAAGATTGCGGTCTATGACTCGGGGGAGAAACTCTTCGAGACAAATCTCACTCATTCTGCCGAGGAGGTCGCAAGATACGAGTCCGTGATGGATCAGGGCGATATGCGCCGTGATGCCATCACGGATTTTCTGTCTTCAAAGGGAATAGCCCTTGAGACTATCGATGTGGCGATGGCACGCGGAGGCCTGATCACTCCTATCCGTACAGGTGTATATGAGGTGAACCAGGATATGAGGGATGCCCTTATGGCCGGTAGGGAAGGCGTACATGCATGCAATCTCAGCGCTCTTCTTGCAGACGATATCGCCGTCATGGTCAATGCGGCGCGCAAGGAGAAGGGTGTTGAGGGGGTATGCCGTGCGTTCATTGCCGATCCTCCGATGGCGGACGAGATGCTTCCGGAGGTGAAGGTAGGAGGACTCCCTGAGTTCCCTCGCCGTACCCTCTTCCATGCCTTGAATTCACGTGCGATGGTGCGCAGATATGCCCGTAGCGTCGGCAAGACCAACAAGGATGTCACTGTGATCGTAGCCCATATGGGAGGCGGATCATCTGTGTCTCTGCACAGACATGGCCTTGTCATAGACGTGAACGATTCCCTCGGCGGTGACGGTCCTATCAGTCCGGAACGCGCCGGATCCGTACCAGCATTTCCGCTTGTGGAAAAATGCTTCAGCGGAGAGTGGACCGAGGCTCAGATCAAGAAGAGACTTGTCGGCAGGGGAGGAGCGGTCGCATATTTCGGTACCAACGATTTCCGCGAACTGACGGCACGTGCCGCGCAGGGAGACAAGGAATGCGAGACTTTCATAAAAGGTTACTGCATCTCTTTCGCGAAGTATATTGCAGCCGTAGCGACTGTGGTATGCGGTAAGGTTGATGCCATCATCCTTACCGGAGGAATAGCATACAGCGATGTCATTACATCGGACATAAAGGAAAGAGTCAGCTTCATCGCTCCTGTGGAGATATATCCTGGTGAGAATGAGCTTGAATCTCTTGCAGAGAACGGTTACGGCATACTTGCCGGCGAGTTCGAAATAAAGACTTATCATAATTATTAACCAAATAAACACTATTACAGTGAGCCGTTTTTTTGATCCGCCTGCAGCCAAGCCCCTGCTTCCTGCAGACAAGATAGACAAGGTGTTCAAGTCCATGAGATTCAAGGTGTTCATGGGTTCGTTCCTTGGCTATGCAGCTTATTATCTGGTTCGCAAGAACCTTTCTCTTGCATCTGCCGACATGATTGCAGAAGGCTTGATAGACAAGCAGGGTGTGGGTATTGCCGCATCTGCCGTTTCTATAGCATATGCATTCAGCAAGTTCATCATGGGAACACTTTCCGACCGTTCGGATGCGAGGAAATTCCTTACAGTAGGACTTGTCATCGCTTCTCTGGTGATGATGTCCGTAGGTTTCCTTCCGTTCTCAGCCAATATGGGTGTGAATGTAGCCATGCTCTTTGTCGTCATGCTCTTCGTCGGTGTCCTTTCGGGAATGGGCTGGCCTCCATGCGGCCGTATGATGGCATATTGGTTCTCGAACAATGAACGAAGCTTCAAGATGTCCCTCTGGAACACATCTCATACAATCGGAGCAGGTACTCTCGGAATCCTTGCCATCTTTGGTGTGGGCCTCTTCGCCGATATGGGTATAGATCAGTCCTGGAGAGCAAACTTCATTGTCCCTTCTGCCTTTGCCCTCGTTCTTGCGGCATTCTGCTGGTGGGCTCTCCGTGATACTCCTGAGTCTTGCGGACTTCCTTCGGTCGCAGACTGGAGAAACGACCATTCCGGTGTGAAGACAAAGGAAAAGGTAGGCGAGAAGGTGCCGTTCAAGACTCAGCTCTTCGACTATGTGCTCAAGAACAAATGGATCTGGATGATCGCCCTTGCCAATGCTTTCGTATATATGGTAAGATACGGAGTAGGTGACTGGTCGCCTACATATCTTCAGGAGACCGGCATCATGACAGGTGAGGAAAGCAAGCTCGCTTTCTCTATCCATAACTATGTGGGAGCCGTAGGTACAATCATCTGCGGATGGGTTTCTGCGAAGTTCTTCAAGGGAAAGTGTGCTCCTCCTAACATCATCTTCATGAGCCTTGTGCTTGTAGGTTGTGTGATCTACTGGCAGGTTCCTGCACTGGCGGCTGCAACAGGTATCGCTGCCAAGGTATGGGTCTATGTAGCCCTCATCCTCATCGGATTCTGCATCTACGGCCCTGTGGCCCTTGTCAGCATCCAGGCCTTGAACCTTGTACCTAAGAATGCTGCGGGTACTGCAGCAGGTTTTGTAGGCCTCTCAGGTTATCTTATCGGTGACTCGCTCCTTTCAAAGATCATCGTAGGAGGTATCGCTGACAAGAGCTGGGATATGGCGAACTTTACAATGGTCATCGGAGCTGCTTTAGGAATCCTCCTTTGTGCCCTTACATTGAAATCTGAAAAGAATTTATAGATATGAAGAAGACAAGTATTTTTTCTATGGCTGTTATTGCGCTTTTCGGTGCAGTATCATGCGGAAATGTTGAGGTTGAGGTGTATACTCTCGGCCAGACTCAGACTCATCCTAATGCAGTCGTTGTAGATGTGAAGGATGCAGTAGTGAAGGATATCGTATGGTCTCAGGACGGTCAGGTGATGGGCCAGATGGTAAAGACTGACAATGTTGTCGTTCCTGCTGTCAAGGACGGCGGTGTCCACAATTTTTATGTGGCTGTTCCGACTCCGGGTGCGGAGAATGTAACTGTGACTGTTACTGCTAAGGGCGGCAAGGCTGTTCACGAACTCGATCTTACTGATATTGTTGATGCTCAGGCTCACAGAAGCGGTATGGGTCTTTATCCTGAGAACTCTATTCCTGCAATCAAGAACTCTCTCGATCTCGGTGTCAACACTCTTGAGATGGACCTTTGCGTGACAAAGGACGGTAAGGTTATCCTTTCACACGACCGTTATTTCGAGCCTCGCTATACTACCAAGCCTGACGGAAAGGAGATGCAGAGAGGTGAGACCGTTTATCTCTATCATCTTACTTACGATGAAATCAAGAAGTATGATGTAGGTCAGAGATATACAAAGTCATGGCCTCAGAAGGCCTGCGTGCCTGCTGTGAAGCCTCTTCTTACGGAAGCTGTGGCATTCGCTGAGAACTACACTAAGGAGAACGGTCTTACTCCAGTCAAGTACAACATCGAAATCAAGAGTGACTATACTTCTTCTGACGGAGTTGAGGGTAAGGACTGGCTCGAGTACAAGGAATTTGTAGATGCATGTGCTCCTGTGATCGCTTCACTCGGCCTCGGTGACAGACTCATCGTGCAGTCATTCGACGACAGAGCTCTCAATTATCTCCATGAGAAATATCCTGAGTTCACCCTTTCATACCTTATCAGAGACCATGATGTTGATTTCGACAAGTTCATGGGTCTTCTCAACTTCCAGCCTGAGTGGCTCAGCCCTCCTCACCAGAATGTGACAGCAGAGTTCCTTGCAGAGGCTCGCGCAAGAGGCATGAAGGTCGTTACATGGACAGTTGACGAGGTTGCCGAGATCAAGAGACTTATGGATCTCAAGGTTGACGGAATCATCTCAAATCATCCGGACAGCCTGCTTCTCTGCACAAGAGGTTATGTTGACGCAAGATAAATCACAAGATTGATCATAAAGAAGAGAGTCCCGCTCACATTCGAGCGGGACTCTTCTCTTTTTATCTGTTGAAGAACAGGTCCTGTTTAGGGAGCTTGTCGCTGTAAAGCTTGCGGCAGTTTCTGAAAAGCTCGTCGGTGTAGCGGGGGAGTCCCGGGCCTTTCCATGTGCTGGTGTTGGTGATGAGTATCCAGCATTCACCGTCAGGGAAGTATTTGACAAGGGCGCTTGTGCCAGCCAGAGTGCCGGTCCTGCTCCATCCTTTTTCAGGATTTGTATCGTTCCAGCCGAGAGAGAATGTATCCTTGTCCAGATATTCGGTCATCTGGTTGATGCTTTCCTGGCTCAGTATGTCCTTGACCCCGGGGCGTCCGTCGATTGAAGCTACGAATCTTGCCAGCTCAGCTGTCGAGCCGCACCATGCACCGGCTCCGGAAAGGAGAGGAATGTTGTTTCCGCCGTAGCAGCGTTCAACTATGCGTCCGCTCTTGTTGTATTCCTCTATGAATTTGCCATCTCCATCGTGGGTGTAGTATCTTACTTCGTTTTCCCTCTTGTCTTCATAGTAATTGCCGGCGATATGCATGTCATAGCATCCAGCAGGATACAGCACATGCCTGTTTATGAAGTCTTCATATGACATGCCGCTTTTCTTTTCTATTATCTCGGAAAGCAGGAGATATCCGAAGTTTGAATATCTCTGCCACGAACCCGGCTCGAAACGGGCCCTGTTTCTGAGCACCACCTTGTAGAAGTCTTCCTTTGTCGGTGCGGTTTCAAGTCTGAACTGTGTCATTACGTCTCTGGACGAGAAAAGCGGGTCCCTCGGGAAACCTCCCTGATGTCTCAGCAGATGTTCGACAGTGATCTTATGATAGTTCTTGTCTTTTATTGTGGAGTTGAAAAGCGAATCGTCGAGAATGCCTGATGGTCCGAACACCGTGTCTTTTATGCTGAGGGAGTCCAACTCCTGCAGAACCATTATTCCTGCAGCTGTGATCAGCTTGGACACCGAGGCCATCCTCAATATGTGTCCCGGCTGCATCTCTACTCCTTTCTGCTCGTCTGCCCAGCCGTAGCCTTTGGAGTACAGAAGCGAATCATTGCGCATGATGGAAAGTGATGCTCCCTTGATCTGCCACTGTCTCATGAATGACCTGACCTTCTTGTCCAGGCCTTCGAGTTCCTCGAAAGTCGACATCTCATTCTTCAATGTGTCGTTCAGGTAGATGCGTGGTGCCGTGATGGGCTGCGGCTTAGGTATTGCCTTGTGGATGATTACAAATGCCGTCGCAATGGCTGCGGCGGCGATTATCAATGACGGTCTTATGATCTTTTTCTTCATCTTAAATCTTTCCTGACTTTTTAGCAAAATCTATTATGAAGTCGGCTGTTCCTTCAAGCCCGAGGATGCTGGAGTCCATGCATAGATCATAAGTATCTGCAGTTCCCCAGTTGCCGAATGTATAATAATTGTAGTATTCCGCTCTTCCCTTGTCCTTCTTCTCGATCATCTCAAGAGCCTTTTCAATGCTTATCCCGGCTCTTTCAGCTACCCTTTCCGCCCTTATCTGTGCCGGACATGTGAGGAAAACATCGAGGGTGTAGCCGCAGTCTCTGAGAATATAGTCAGAGCAGCGTCCTACAATAACGGCAGAACCTTGCTCGGCTATCCTGCGTATGGTTTCTGACTGAATCTTGAACAGACCTTTGTCACTCATGTAGTTCTCCGAGTAGGAACCATAGCTTCCGTTAAGAATGGAAGAAATGGAAAAGATCCTTCTCTTCTCGTCGCTCTGGACAAACAGATCCTGACTGAAGCCGCTTTCCTGAGCGGCCCTGCTTATAAGCTCGCTGTCATAGACAGGTATGCCGAGCTTGCTTCCGAGAATGTCAGCGACGCACTTGCCTCCGCTGCCGAACTGTCTTCCTATGGTTATTACAATCTTTTTCCCCATCTTATGTTCCTCCTATAACTGACTGCCGAGAATGGAAGGACTGTCTCCATCCTTCAGCTGACTGAATTTCTTGAAAAGCCTGCCGAGCATATATATGGTGAGCAAGGTGGCAAGCGCATCTGATATCGGGAAGCTCATCCATACTCCATCTGCGCCGAACCAGTTCGGAAGGGCGTACAGGAGAGGGAGCAGGAAGAGGATCTGTCTTGAAAGTGACAGGATGACCGACTTCTTCACCATGCCGAGACTCTGGAAGAAGTTCGTGGCGATCATCTGGAAACCGACTATCGGGAATACGAGTGTGTTTATTCTCAATGCGCGGGCGGCCAGATCTGTAAGCTCAGGGTCGCGGGTGAAGATGCCCACTGCGGCCTTGGGGAAGAACATTCCGAATATGAAGCAAAGTGTCGTCATGACCATTGCAAGACGGGCTGTCTTCCAGAATACTTCCCTGACTCGGGAATATTGTCTCGCACCGTAATTGTAGCCGGCTATCGGCTGCATGCCCTGATTCAGACCCATGCATATCATTATGAACATGAAGATGAATCTGTTGCAGATTCCGTACGCTCCGATACCGAGGTCACCGCTGTACTGTCTGAGCTGCTGGTTTATGAACAGTGTCACCAGACAGGCCGCGGCATTCATGAGGAAGGGCCCCATGCCGATCGCGAGCGAATCCTTGGCTACTCTGATGTCCAGACGGAGGATGCCCTTCTCGAAGTGGAAAGGCTTGCTCTTGTCGTTGAAGTGGTGCAGGACCACGAACATGGCCAGGGACTGTGCGATAACAGTCGCCCATGCCGCTCCTGCTATGCCCATATCGAATGCGAAGATGAACAGAGGGTCCAGGATAGTGTTGAACACTACGGTGAATATGGTCAGTCCCATTGCTTTCTTGGGACTGCCTGACGATCTCATCGCCGCATTCAGACCGAAGTAGAGATGAGTCACGACATTGCCTATGAGAATTATCGTGATGTATTCCTTGGCATAAGGGAGGGTGTTTTCGCTGGCTCCGAAGAAGTAGAGTATCGGGTCAATGAATACAAGAGCCACGGCCATGAACAATAAGCCGATGATTATGTTAAGGCTTACGACATTGCCGAGAACCTTGTTCGCCGCCTTGTAGTTCTTCTGACCGAGGAGGACGGAGAGCATTGTCGCCGCTCCTGCACCTACGAGGGTTCCGAAGGCCGTCGAGAGATTCATCAGAGGAAAGGTCACGGCAAGTCCGGAAATAGCAAGTGGACCCACACCTTGACCGATGAAGATGCTGTCCACCATATTGTATAGCGACGATGCTGTCTGAGCTATGATTGCAGGAAGAGCATACTGCTTGAGCAGTCTTCCAATGTTGTCTGTTCCTAATTCTGTGGGGATGGATGTGTTGGCTGTCATTCTATTCCTCAGGCTTTTCTACTATTTCAATTTCAAAAATCAGCGGAGAATATGCCGGTATGGTATTGCCGTTTCCTGAAGTGCCGTAACCCATGATCGAGTAGAATACTCCGATTCCCTTTTCCATAGGTCTCATCTGCCAGAGGGTGTATGTGAAGCCGGAAATGAGGGAACTCTCGTCAGAGCCCATTGTGATGCCTGTGTGATTGTACTTTTCTTCATTGGCCCAGTTTATCTGCACCGGCTCGTAAGTTCTTGATTTCGAATAGATATTGTTATCCTTTGCTATGTCTTCGATAGTAGTGTCGAAAACCTGTCCGTTGAGTAGGCGTCCTGTATAGTTGATGTAGATTGTTGTATCTTTCGCAAATGAAGTCGTGTCGACAGGAGCCTTGAGCTGCTTGTAGTAGAAACCGGTAGCCAGCGAATCGGCTGCTGTCATCGTACCGCCGTTCTCGTTGGTGAAGACCTTGTCTGCCGCGATACCGTCGATCAGGACCTTGTCATTCTTGAAGAAGCGTCCGATGGAGTCGATCTCCCATTTGTCGATTTCAGTCGTGAAATCCTTTACTGTAATGTCATAGATCAGCGTCTCCGATTTTCCCGGATACTTGATGTATTCATCACCGCTCTCGTAATCGGAGTATGAGAAGAGCCAGCTCGGGATTATGGCTTTACGATGTCCGCCGACCTTCATGCCGACGATCATGTCCGCTACTCCAGCGTATATGTTGCCGTTGTATGTGGTCATGAACTGCGGACCATAGAATGTCGTATATGCATCATAATTGTATTTGCCGAGCTGTTTTGCAACCTCAGCTGTGGTGTAGGTGGCAATGTTGCCCTCAAGGTCGGTAGTGGTGTAGTCCACGAAAGCGAAGCCGTCTTCCTTTACCTCAGCTCCCTGACCCGGAGTGTCTTCAAGAACATAGATTCCGAGTCCGGTAGGCTCGACGTCTATATTGTTCATGAGAAGCCATGCGTCGAAATATCTCTTGTCGGCATCGTTCGGACCGATAGGGGCTTTCTTCGCACAACTGTTTGAAAGCAAGGCTGTTATTATGATTGCTGCGGATATAATTATTCTTCTCATTCCTGTTGTTTGTAAATTGAACCGACAAAGATAATAAATTATTGCATAGCTCTACTCATTTGAGATGCTTACGACCCAAATTTTATAGAGCAGTGCGGAATTTGCAGGAATTATGCCAAAGTCCTTGTTGCCGAAGCCGTACTTGCCTGAAAAAAGTATCTCGCATTCTTCTCCGCCCTTCACTCCTTCAAGTCCGCTCTTCAATCCCGGAAGCAGTCTGCTGTCCTTCATGTTCATAGTCAGTGCCTCGAATTCACCGTCCGTAAGCTTCCATCCTGCATCGTCGGCGCTTGCCTGACGGTTTGTACCGAACAGGTTCGATGCATTGAAACTGCCTTCGAATGTGTAGCCTGCATAATAGAATGTAATGCTTCCGTCAGGCTTCAGTCCTTCTCCCTCTCCCTGGACGAGCGTAAGTCTGTTGGAACCGCCGTTGTTCGTGGCGGTGTACTCCTCGTTCTTGTTCAGGGCAGAGTCTATGTATTTGCTTATGTTATCCTCCTGCTTGTTGTATGTGACCTCGAGCTTCTCCTTGATGCATGATGCCGACGTCATGACTGTCATAAGCAGGGCCAGTATCTTGATGCTATTTCTCATTTTCTTCATTAAGGAATGTATGTGTGTGTGATTCAATGTATTGCCCGGCCATGCCGATATCCTGGATGTCCTGAGGGATCATCAGCTTTCCTCCTGCTGCGTTCTCATGACCTCCTCCGTTGAAATGATCTCTGGCACATCTGTTCGCGGATGTCCCTTTCTTTGAACGTACGGATACTCTGGCCCGGTTCCCGTCCTCCTTGACAAGGATGCTCATCCTTACATCCTTTATTGAGAGCGGCATGTTCACGAAACCTTCTGTGTCGCCTTCGGTTACATTGTATTTCTTCTGTGTCCCGCTGTCAAGGACGATGTAAGCGACTCCGTCCGGGGTCAGGACCATGAGATCCTTCAATATGTGTCCGAGCAGTCTCAACCTGCTTTCCCCGAACATGTTGTAGAGATTGGAAAGAATGAGGTCGCGGTCCGCTCCTGCCGCGAGAAGGCCGGAAGCCATCTGCAGCGTGCTTGGGAATATGGAATTGGCGAAGTTGTTCGTATCGGTGGTCATGCCGGTCATGAGGGCGTTGACTGAGGCCTTCGGCAGGTTCTCCGCCTTACCTTCTGTCTGGGGCATGGCCATCAATATATGGTAAAGGAGCTCGGAGGCTGAGGATACCATTGTCTCCGAGAAGACAAGGTCGAAGCGGCTGCGGTCCGGATTGAGGTGATGGTCGATCAGAACCTTGGGCGCTTTGGATGACTGCAATGCAGCTTCAAGTCGGTCAGTCCTGTGGAACGCATTGAAATCCAGACATATGACAAGATCTGCACCCTCAATGACCTTCGCGGCCTCGCTCTCGCATTCCTCATGTATAAGGATGTCCTCGTTCATTATTCCTTCTGTAAGGAATCCGAGGTTTGTCGGATATCTGTGCGGCAGAACAATTCTGGCAGTGCCTCCTGCCGCCTTTATGAAGCTGTACATCGCCAGGCTGCTTCCCAAGGCATCACCGTCCGGCTTCATGTGGGTCACGATGGCAATATCCGATGCTTCAGACAGCAGATTGTTTAACTTCTGTATGTTCAGATAATTGATGTCTTGCATTTGATTCGGCTTTTTCGTCCGCAAAATTACAAATTATATTGCATTTCATAAATCAATTTGCTAACTTTGTCCGGCATTTTGGAAAATAAAACACTACTATAATGAATTCAATTCTTAAAAAGGTCTTGACCTATCTCGTCCTCCCGGTCATCATCGCGGGAATGACTTATGCGCTTGTAAGCAGCGTAATGGAACCAGTAGAGTTCAACAAACATCGTGCTTATCGTGAGGGTATCGCTATCCAGCGTCTCAAGGATATCCGTGACCTTCAGGTAGCTTTCAAAAATGTGTATGCAAGGTATTCTCCTACAGTAGATTCTCTCAAGTGGTTCTACAATGAGGGTAAGATGAAGGTGGTAATGCAGGTGGGCTCACAGGATGACTCTGTAGCAGTTGCCAACACTCAGGCTCTCAAGAAGCGTAAGCCGAAGATCAAGCCGGAAGAGATGCTCGCTCTTTATCAGAATGGTGAGAAACTCGTCTTCAAGATTGAGAACGAAGTCGCTGTGAAGGATACTCTCTTCAACGGTCGTGAGGATTTCTGTGTTGATTCTCTCGCTTTCATTCCATTCTGCGGTGATTCAATCATTATGGAGTCTACCATCAAGAAGGTATCGGGAGTAAATGTACCTCTCTTTGAGGCCAAGATGCCGTTCAAGGCTCTCCTTAAGGGTCTTAACAACCAGCTCAGAATCAATCTCGATGCAGAGAGAGAGGATCAGGGCAAGTACAAGGGCCTGCAGGTTGGTAGCATCGATGCTCCTAACAACAACGCAGGTAACTGGGAGTAGTCTCTCCCGATGCTTCAAAGGCATCATTGCAAGATGACTATGTTACAATATAAAAACAGGATATCCATTCAAGTCGGCTTGAGTGGATATTCTTTTAAGGTATATGATGGCCGACAGGAAGTGCATGATTCAGGTTGGATGACTGCTGACAGGATCTTCACGACGCCCGAGTTTCAGAAGCGTTATGAAGAGGTCGGAATTTCTGTGTTTTCACCTAAGGCAGCCCTTGTTCCAACGCAGTTCTTTTCTCCTGACAAGGCTCGGGATATTCTTTCCGATGTTGTGCGTCTGTCAGACGGAGATGTTGTTGAATATGTGCCGGTTCCTGAGCAGGCTGCCGTTCTCGTGTTCTCGAACGCGATAGGCGAGACCCTCTCCAAGGTCATATCCGAGACAGTGCTGCGTCCGGACGGTACAAAGGCGAGGCTGCTGCCTGAAATGTATTTCATGCTGGGACAGTTGGCGGAACTTCCGGAATACAATAAGATCCTGGCTTCGTATATGGATGGAGTCCTGTATCTGGTGATAGCCCAGGGAAAAAGCCTGCTTCTTTGCAATTCCTATCAGGCTCCGGACTTCACTACTGCAGAATATTTCATCTTCCTTGCCATGAAGAAGCTTCAGCTCAATCCTGAGGTCTCGACCATAGCTTTCAGGACCCCTCTGAGTGAAGAGGACAGAATGTCTCTTTACAGGTATTTCAGGAATGTAGATCAGTTTTAGTGTATATGAGGATCATCGGCGGTAAACTCAGAGGCAAGAATATTCTTCCTCCCCAGGGATATAAGGCACGTCCGACTACGGATTTTGCAAAGGAAGGACTCTTCAATGTTCTCAACAATGAGTATGAGATGGAGGGGCTGAAGGTTCTTGATCTCTTCGGTGGCACGGGTGCGATTTCATATGAGTTCGCATCGCGTGGGGCGTCTATGGTATATTGTGTGGAGATGCTGCCTCTTCATGCCAATTTCATCAAATCACAGGCAGCGAAATTCGGAATGGACAATCTTACGGTGGTGAGGCACAATGTCTTTGATTTCCTTGAGATATGCAGGGAGAAGTTCGACATCATCTTTGCCGACCCTCCATATGCTATCGACGGACTTGCAGATATACCTGACAAGGTATTCGCAAAGGATATCCTTCATCCCGGAGCTTATTTCATTCTGGAGCACCCGGAAGAATATGATTTTTCCACCCATCCACGTTTCGTAAAGGAAAAGAAGTATGGAAACGTGCATTTTTCATTCTTTGAAAACAGTTAGTTAGTAATATTAGTGTAGAAAATGGACCTTAAACTTAACGATGTATTCAAGCCTAAATTCTTCGGCTTGTTCAAGAGCGGACGTTATAACCGCGACAAATTCATTTCCGATCTCATAGCCGGTATCATAGTCGGCATAATTGCTCTTCCCCTGGCAATTGCATTCGGTATAGCCAGCGGAATCACTCCTCAGCAGGGACTTATCACGGCCATAGTGGCAGGTTTCCTGATTTCTTTCTTCGGAGGATCCAACTTCCTGATCGGAGGACCTACAGGAGCCTTCATCGTGATTGTGGCCGGTATCGTGTCACAGTACGGAATGCAGGGTCTCATCATTGCTACCATAATGGCAGGAATCTTTCTTGTCGTCATGGGTCTCTGCAGGATGGGAGCCATATTCAAGTTCATACCTTATCCTATCGTGGTAGGATTCACCAGCGGTATCGCCCTTACTATCTTCTCTACGCAGATGAAGGATTTCTTCGGACTTCCTCTTGATCTGGAAGTTCCGGCAGGCTTCATTCCTCAGTGGATATGCTATTTCCAGAATCTTGCGAATATCAATTGGGTGGAGCTTGCCATGAGTGTGACCTGTCTTGTGATATGCTTCAGCTGGAGCAAGGTGACCAAGAAGGTGCCGGGTTCGCTTATCGCTCTTATAGTCGGTACCCTTGCATCTGTGCTTCTTGGAAAATTCGCCGGTGTGGAGTTCGCTACCATCGGATCCAAGTTCCCGGAGCTTGCTGACGGCCTCCCAATGCCTAAGCCTGTGGCACCTCAGTTTGATTATGAAACAATCAAGGGCCTTGTGTCGCCGGCGTTCACAATAGCCATTCTCTGTGCGATCGAGTCTCTTCTCGCCGCCATGGTGGCTGACGGCGCAACAGGTAAGCACCATAATTCGAATACGGAGCTCATCGGTCAGGGTATAGCAAACATAGTGACTCCGCTTTTCGGAGGTATCCCTGCCACCGGAGCCCTTGCCAGAACCATGGCGAGCATCAAGAACGGTGGAAAGAGCCCTGTGACCGGTATCATCCACGCCGTGGTGCTTCTCCTTATCTACCTCTTCCTGATGCCGTATGCGATCTATATCCCTCTGTCGTGTCTCGCAGCCATCCTTGTGCAGGTGGCCTACAACATGAGCGAGTGGAGATCGTTCAAATATCTCCTCAGAGGTGACAGGTCGGATGTGGCGGTGCTTCTGATAACCTTCTTCCTTACGGTTATCGTCGACCTTACCGTTGCAATCGAGGTCGGTGTCCTTCTTGCTATCGTGCTTTTCGTCAGACGTGTCATGCAGACTTCGTCCATCGATGTGCTTGAAGATCATCATCTTGCTGCAACAGAGAGTGATGAAATCGTTTCTCCGGAGGATACAGAGTACCTTGATGTACCTGCAGGAGTCGATGTATATGAGATCAACGGTCCTTTCTTCTTCGGACTCGCCAGCCGTATAGAGGAGCTTTCAAGCGTCAAGGGCCAGGAAATCAAGGTACGTATAATCAGGATGCGCAAGGTGCCGTTCATTGATTCGACAGGTGTCAACAACCTCAGGAACCTGTGTGAGAGAACCAGCAAGAGGGGAGTGACCGTGATTCTGTCCGGTGTGACAGACAAGGTGAATGCTACCCTTGTGAAGTTCGGTGTGGACAAGGAGATCGGTGCCGACCATATCTTCCCTCACATCGTTCCTGCACTTGAAAAGGCAAAGGAAATCGTAAAGTAAAATAGATATGTACGACAAAGAGAAAGGCTTGTATGTAGCCCATGGCCCTAACGGCCCGATCACCATCTGCGGAAAGATGGCGAACCGTCACGGACTTATAGCCGGAGCGACCGGTACCGGTAAGACTGTAACGCTTCAGGTGCTTGCCGAGACTTTCAGTCAGGCGGGAGTTCCATGTTTCATGGCGGATATGAAGGGAGACCTTTCCGGCATAAGCCAGACCGGTGCGATGAACGGCTTCATCGAGAAGAGATGTGCGGAATTCGGCATCACTTACCCTGAGTTCGGAAGCTGCCCTGTAAGGTTCTTCGATGTTTTCGGAGAGCAGGGACATCCGATGAGAACGACCGTATCGGAGATGGGCCCTCAGCTTCTTGCAAGGCTTCTCGAACTGAACGAGACCCAGACAGGCATTCTCAACATCGTATTCAGGATCGCTGACGACAGGGGACTCCTTCTGATAGACATGAAGGATCTCCGTTCGATGCTTGACTATGTGGCAAAGAACGCCAAGCTGTATACTTCCACTTACGGAAACATCACGGCACAGAGCGTCGGCGCCATTCAGCGTGCCCTTCTTACCCTTGAGAACGAAGGTGCGGACAAGTTCTTTGCAGAGCCTTCTTTCGATATATATGACCTGCTTCAGTGCGAACAGGGCAAGGGTGTGATGAACGTGCTTGCAGCTGACAAGCTCATGCTCAATCCGAAGCTTTACTCCACTTTCCTTCTCTGGCTTCTGACCGAACTTTATTCGAATCTGCCGGAGGTCGGTGATATGGAGCTTCCTAAGCTTGTGTTCTTCTTCGATGAGGCGCACATGCTTTTCGATGAAACATCCAAGGCTCTTGTAGACAAGATCGAGCAGGTTGTACGTCTTATCCGAAGCAAGGGTGTAGGAGTCTATTTCATTACCCAGAGCCCTACAGATATTCCGGAAGATATCCTCGGACAGCTCGGAAACCGCGTACAGCATGCCCTCAGGGCTTTCACGCCTAAGGACCAGAAGGCTGTAAAGGTTGCAGCCGAGACCTTCCGTGAGAATCCGTCGTTCAAGACTGCGGATGCGATCATGGAGCTCGGTACAGGCGAGGCTCTGGTGTCTTTCCTTGATGAGAAGGGCGCTCCGTCCGTTGTCGAGCGTGCAAAGATCCTGTTCCCGTTGAGCCAGATCGGTACTGTGACTGAGGGACAGAGAGGTCAGATCATCAACCAGTCCCGTCTATATGGAAAATATGACAAGACAATAGACCGTGAAAGTGCATTCGAACAGCTGATGGAAGAGGCTGAAGCAGCCCTTAAGGCAGAGCAGGAGGCGGCGGAAGCAGCTGCTGCAGCGGAGGCTGAGGAGCAGGCTGCCAGAGAGAGGAAGTCCTCAAAGGGTAATGGAGTGCTCAAGGGAATCTTCGGTGCGGTCGTAGGTGCTGTCGTCACAAGCGTGACCAGCTCCATAGGTACGGAAGTTTCCAAGAAGGTCACAGGAAAGAAATCCAAGACCACGGCGAAGGATATAGCAGGCAAGGCAGTGGGTTCGGCAGCCCGTACGGCAACGCGTCAGCTTACCCGCAGCGTCCTGGGAACACTTCTTAAGTAACAGACGAAAGCCTCCGCCCGTCGGGCAGAGGCTTTCGTTTTACATCAGCCATTCACTCATATCCTTGCCTTCCGACATCCCTTCACGGATTTCAGTAGAGGAGATGTCTACCATAGGGGCATCGAGTATTGTGATTCTGTATGCCGGATCTTCAGACATGAGTTCTTCCCTTACGCTTTCGGTATCGATGCCTTCACGAGGGTAAACGGCCACTCCGTAGTCTTTCATTATGCGGCCGTAGTCCCTCCAGCGTCTGATGTCGGCCAGATTGTCCCCTCCCATTATGAAGGTGAAGTCATTGTCCGGTTCACGCTCCTTCAGGGCGTCAAGTGTCCGGATAGTGTAATGCGGTTCCGGCATCGTGAGCTCTATATCATCGACCCTGACTCTGCCCGACAGGCTTGTGAAGTGACGGTCAACGGCCTGAATGGCAGCATTGTAACGCTCTTGGCCTGTTGCACTGCTGATCCCGTCCTTGAGCGGATTCTTCGGAGATACGATCAGATAGACCATGTCAAAACCGGCTTCCTCGACCATATGTTTCATGATCGCGAGGTGGCCGATGTGCAGAGGGTTGAATGAACCGCTGTATACTGCTATCTGCATAGGAAATCTCCGACAATCTTTTCTGCCTCGGCAAGAGCTGTCTCGAGGTCGTCATTGACAAGGGTATAGTCGAACTTGCCGTCTGCGAATTCCATTTCCGATGCAGCCTTTGCGACTCTCTTTTCTATAGCTTCCATTGTGTCTGTGCCTCTTCCTATGAGCCTTTCGCGGAGAACTTCCACTGATGGAGCCTGGATGAATATGGACAGAGCCTGATCTCCGAATATTCTCTTGAGGTTCACACCTCCCTGGACGTCAATGTCGAAGATTATGGTGTTGCCCTTGGCCCAGATGCGCTCTACCTCGGATTTGAGCGTGCCGTAGAAAGAACCTGCATAGACTTCCTCATATTCCACGAACTTTTCTTCTGCAATCATCTTCCTGAATTCGTCAGCCGAGAAGAAATAATACTCCACACCGTGCTTCTCCTGACCACGTGGAGCTCTTGATGTTGCCGATATTGAGAATTCAAGGTCGTTCCGCTTGCTGAGGATATGATTTACTACTGTGCTTTTGCCGGCACCTGAAGGTGCAGAAAAGATGATTACTTTGTTATTCATGGTGATATTAGATTCTCAATTATTTTAATATTCGGCAAAAATAACTATTTTTGCAAAGATATTGTGATTAAGAAACGATTTTTAAACAATTTATAGAATTATGATTTCTTACAAGGAACTCGGTCTTGTAAACACCAAAGAGATGTTTGCAAAGGCAATTGATGGCGGCTACGCTATCCCTGCATTCAACTTCAACAACATGGAGCAGCTTCAGGCTATCATCTCAGCAGCTGCTGAGACAAAGTCTCCAGTTATCCTTCAGGTTTCAAAGGGCGCTCGTCAGTATGCTAACCAGACTCTTCTCCGTTACATGGCAGAAGGCGCTGTAGAGTATGCAAAGGAGCTCGGCTGGGAGAATCCTCAGATCGTTCTTCACCTCGATCACGGTGACTCTTTCGAGACTTGCAAGAGCTGTATCGACATGGGCTTCTCTTCAGTTATGATCGACGGTTCACACCTCGACTACGATGAGAACGTAGCTCTTACAAAGAAGGTTGTAGACTATGCACACCAGTTCGACGTAACAGTTGAGGGTGAGCTCGGAGTTCTTGCAGGTGTTGAGGATGAGGTAAGCTCAGACCACCACACTTACACTAAGCCTGAGGAGGTTGTTGACTTCGTAACCAAGACAGGCTGCGACTCTCTCGCTATCTCTATCGGAACTTCACACGGTGCATACAAGTTCACTCCTGAGCAGTGCACAGTTGATCCTGAGACAGGTCTCCTCGTTCCACCTATGCTCGCATTCGACGTTCTCGAGGGTGTTGAGAAGGAGCTTCCAGGTTTCCCTATCGTTCTCCACGGTTCATCTTCAGTTCCACAGGACGAGGTTGCTACAATCAACCAGTACGGCGGTGCCCTCAAGGCAGCTATCGGTATTCCTGAGCCATGGCTCCGCAAGGCTGCTGAGTCTGCAGTATGCAAGATCAACATCGACTCTGACTCACGTCTTGCAATGACAGCAGCTATCCGCGAGGTATTCGCAACAAAGCCTGCAGAGTTCGACCCACGCAAGTACCTCGGTCCTGCTCGTGACAACATGAAGAAGCTTTACATCCACAAGATCGTAAACGTTCTCGGTTCAGACGGAAAGGCTGAGTAATTCCTGCAGAAGGAAAAAGAAAAAGGTTCTGAAATTTTCAGAACCTTTTTTTGTGTCTTTATTTGTTTGAGATATATTCCTGATAGTCATCCATTGACCTAAGAATCACATCTTTGGCTACATCCGGGCCGTAGATGCTTATGAACTGCATTCGGCTTGTGTGCTCGCCTGGAATGTCCTTGTATGTGCTGAAATAGTGGATGAGACGGCGGATGATGTCAGTCGGAACCTGCTCTATATCCGTCATCATTCCGTAAACGGCATCGCTCTTGAGTACGGCGATGATCTTGTCATCAGCCTGATTATGGTCGAGAAGCCTGAGACCTCCGATAGGGCGGGCATTCACGATGATGTCACCGTGGGTCACATCCTTCTCGGTGAGGATGCAGATATCCAACGGGTCACCGTCACCTTCGATGTCCTTTCTTACAAGAGCCTTGTTTGTCAGTTCCGCCACTTTTGCTCCGCAATATGACTTCGGGAGAAAGCCGTAGAGCGAAGGTACGATGTTGGAGAATTTCTGCGGACGGTCAAGGGAAAGATATCCTGACTCCTTGTCTACTTCATATTTTACTGTGTCAGTCGGCACAATCTCTACGAATACCCTTACCTCTTCAGGTACATTTTTTCCGAGGCTGATTCCATGCCAAGGATGGGCTTTGTGTGCGTTATTATAGTCCATTCGAATATTTTTGATGCGTACAAAGTTATAAATTATTTGTCATTTGATGAAGCTTCTCTCCAATAATCCTTGCAGAAATCCCCACAAGTTCTTCGCAAGGACGCTTTTTGTAATATTCGGAGGTCCTGTCTGATGGTTCCGGTGATTCCTTAGGCGTCATAGTGCCGCTTCCCATAGGTACGAGGCCCAGAAGTTCCTTGCACAGGATGGATCCGTTGATCTTACGGAACTCCTCCGCGACTTCCTGGACGAGGGCGTAGTTGGCCGTCCTTGCCGCCTTGACTTTCGGATCTGCTGCAGGGGATATGAATCCTGCAAGGAAGACCATGCCGCTGACGCTTCCGCAGACTTCCCTCATCCTTCCCATGCCTCCGCCAAAGCCGGATGCTGCCGATGCCGCCGTCACCTTGTCCAGTCCGAACAGGTCGCTGTATGCAAGCACGACTGCCTGACAGCAGTTGTATCCTTCTTCCTTGAACAGTCTTCTGGCCTCAGCCACTCTTGCTTCGATGTCTATCATGATGCTTAGATTCTGTTTATCTTGATTACATTCTTGAGGTTGCGTATCTGTGAGATCACCTTGTCAAGCTCCAGATTGCTCGGCACGGCTATCTTCATGTTGATGTCGTATGTGCCGTATCTTTCGTTTTCGCTTACATTGAACATCCTGACCGATGCGCGGAACGTGTTGACGATGTCCATGATCTCGTTTATTACGGACGGCTCGAGGGCTGCCGTAACTCTGAGACCGGTCTGGAAATTGCCCGTGCTCGGGTTCTCGCTCCACTTTACCTTCTGGATGCGGTACGGATACATTTCAAGAAGCCTTCCCGCGTTAGGGCAGGACATGCGGTGAATCTTGATTCCTTCGGTTCTTGTGACGAAGCCGAATACGTCATCTCCGAATACCGGATTGCAGCATTTCGCCATTCTGTAGTCCAGACCCCGTACATTCTTGGCATCGATGACAAGAATGTCGTCAGTTCCCTTGCCCTGCTGTATGCCGGATTTCACAGCCTTCTGCTCCGTTTCCTTGCTCTGGTCCGTATTCTGGCTGCGGATGTCGTTTATGTGGTTCTTTACATCGGCTACATCCACGATTCCGTCGCCGATTGCGGCATAGAAGGCGTTTATCGTCTTGTACTGTAGCTTCTTCAGAAGAGCATTCATGGTCTCGTCATCGAGCTCCATCTTCCAGTTCTTCAGCCTTCTTCCGAGAAGTTCCTTGCCGTCAGCAGCCTTCTGGAACTCAGCCTCGCTCATCTTCTGCCTGATCTTTGTCCTCGCCTTGTTTGTGACGACGAAATTCAGCCAGTCAGCCGAAGGCTTCTGGTTCTTTCCGGACATGATCTCGACTATGTCACCGGTCTTGAGCTTTTCCTTGATCGAGACGGCTTTTCCGCCAATGCGGCCTCCTGTGCACTTTATACCGAGATTCGAGTGGATGTCGAAGGCGAAATCAAGCACAGTGGCTCCTGCAGGAAGTTTCCTGAGTTCACCTGAAGGGGTGAATACGAATATCTCCTTGGATGGAAGAGCCAGAAGATCATCTTCATAATAGGACGCCATAGGGTCACCTTCCGAGCCGAGAGGACTTTCCAATGCCTTTCTCACAGCCGTAAGCCACCTGTCGAGAGTCGCCTCATGTCTTATGCCCTTGTATGACCAGTGTGAGGCGAGACCGCTTTCCGCCATGTCGTCCATCCTCTTTGTCCTGATCTGCACTTCGAGAAAGCTTCCTTCCTTGTTCTTGACGGTTATGTGCAGGGACTCGTAACCGTTAGGCTTAGGGTTGGATATCCAGTCCCTGAGGCGCTTGGTGTCAGACTCGTACTCTTCCGTCACATACGAGAAGACTTTCCAGCACAGAGCGTGCTCCGTCTCCCTGTCTTCTTCGCAGTCTATGATGAAGCGGATGGCGAACACATCGAAGACTCCCTCGAAGGGAACCTTCTGCTTCTGCATCTTCTTGTAGATGGACAGAGCCGTCTTTGTCCTGACCTTGAGCTTATATGCGATACCTTCATCCGACAGCTTCTGCTTGAGAGGTTCTATGAACTGGGTCATCAGCTTCTGCCTGTCGCGTTCGGTACTCTTGAGCTTGTTTGTGATGGTCCTGTATTGCTCCGGCTCCGCGTATCTGAAATATATGTCCTCCATCTCGCTCTTGATGTTGTAGAGGCCTAGCTGGTGAGCCAGAGGAATATAGAGCATCATTGTCTCGAGGATCTTGCGTTCCCTTGAGAGTTTCGGAAACATGTCGAGCGAGCGCATGACCTCGAGGCGGTCTGCAATCTTCAGAACCGTTACGCGCGGGTCGCGTGAATATGAGACTATCAGCTTCTTGTAGTTCTCTGCTTCAAGTCTCGTGTCTTTGGGATTGATCGTGGATATCTTGTTGAGGCCGTCCACAATCGTATATACATCGTTGCCGAATTTTGCGGAAACGATGTCTGTCTCTGGGAAGAAACGTGTGGCTTCGTGAAGAAAGACGGCGGCTACACATTCGGCAGAAAGTCCGATCTCGTCGCAGACTATCCGGGCAACGGCTACGGGGTGCTCGATGAACGGCTCTCCGTTGCCTCTTGTGTTGTTTTTAAGTGCCTCGGCAGCAATGTCGTAGGCTGCTTTTATCAGTCTTCTGCCGTTTTCGTCATATCTGGGGAAAAGTTCGTTTATGCGCTCCATATCCTTCCTGTTTTATTCTTAAATGACAAATAATCTTCAAATATAAGCAATTTATTTGTCTTTCCAGACCTTGAGATACTGCTGCAGCGCCCACATTTCGTCACGGTACCTTGCAGCTGCGAGGAAATCAAGATCTGAGGCAGCCTTCTGCATGTTCCTTTTGGCCTGTTCCATGGCCTTTTCCACCTGAGGGCGGCTCATCGAGCGGATCACTGGATCCTGAAGCACTGCTGCAAGATCCGCCTGGATGTATCCGTCGACATAGGCCGAATTGCTTTCTCTCCTTGAGTCGTGGCCGAGTCCGACGCTGACGCTTCCGCGACCGAGGTCTGTAGGGTCCGGGATATAGACAGGGGCGTCATATGAGTTGGCGGCACTGACCTTTCCGGTGATGGTATTCGCCAGACGAGGGTTGTGGAGCACGTTCTTCTTGACTGCTACCTGAGTCGGTGTTATGCCGTGCAGCTTGTTGTATTCCATCTGCTTGTTCCTCCTTCGGTCTGTCTCATATATGGTCTGCTGCATGGAATCAGTTATCGTGTCGGCATACATTATAACAAGTCCGTTGACGTTTCTTGCCGCTCTTCCGGCTGTCTGGGTCAGAGCTCTGCCGCTCCTGAGAAATCCTTCCTTGTCGGCATCCAGGATGGCTACCAGTGACACTGTAGGTATGTCAAGTCCTTCTCGCAGAAGGTTCACTCCCACAAGCACGTCGAAGAGCCCGTTCTTGAAATCTTCGATGATTTCGACACGTTCCATCGTGTCCACATCCGAGTGGATGTACCTGCATCTTACCCCCATCCTCGTGAAATACTTCTCCAGCTCTTCTGCCATTCTCTTGGTCAGGGTCGTGACGAGAACCCTTTCGTCCAGTTCCGCTCTCTTCTGTATCTCTTCCAGAAGGTCGTCCACCTGATTCTTGACCGGACGCACCTCGATAGGAGGGTCAAGGAGGCCTGTAGGCCTTACGACCTGCTCAACCACCAGACCTTCTGATTTCTGCAGTTCGTAGTCTGCCGGTGTCGCGCTTACGAATACTTTCTGACCTGTTATTTCCTCGAATTCCTCGAACTTCAAAGGTCTGTTGTCCGCCGCTGCAGGAAGGCGGAATCCGTAATCGACCAGAACGCTCTTTCGCGAGTGGTCTCCTCCGTACATGGCTCTGATCTGAGGCAGGGTGACATGGCTTTCATCGATGAAAGTGATGAAGTCGTCAGGGAAATAGTCTATCAGGCAGAAAGGTCTCATTCCTTCGCTCCTTCCGTCGAAATATCTCGAATAGTTCTCTATGCCCGGGCAGTAGCCCATCTCCTTGATGAATTCAAGGTCGTACTCCACCCTCTGCTTCAACCTCTTGGCTTCCAGATGCTTGCCTATCTCGTTGAAATATTCGCACCGTGCTGTCATGTCATCCTGGATCTGACTGATGGCCTTCGTGCTCCTTTCCTTCGTGGTGACGAAATTGCCGGCAGGATATATTGATATCCGGTCCAGTTCGTCTATGAATGCTCCCGTTACCGGGTCGATGACTGAAATGTTGTCGACCTCGTCCCCGAAGAACTCTATGCGGACAGCGTTCTCTCCATAGCCTATGCATATGTCAACCGTGTCACCTCTCACTCTGAATGTGCCCCTCTTGAATTCAGCCTCCGTGCGTGAGTACAGGGCATCTACCAGCTGGTACAGAAGCCTCGTCATGCTGCGCTGCTCCCCACGTTTCACGTGTACTGTCTGGGCGTGGAAGTCTGCTGGGTTTCCGATACCGTAAAGACATGATACGCTGGATATTACAATTACGTCACGGCGCCCTGACAGCAAGGATGACGCTGCGCTTAAACGAAGCTTTTCAATCTCATCGTTAATGCTCAGGTCCTTTTCTATATATGTGTCGGTGACAGGTATGTATGCCTCCGGCTGATAGTAGTCGTAGTATGAGACAAAGTATTCTACCGCATTGTTGGGGAAGAAGGACTTGAACTCTCCGTACAGCTGGGCGGCCAAGGTCTTGTTGTGGCTGAGAATCAAGGCGGGACGCTGAAGATTCTCGATTACATTTGCCATTGTAAATGTCTTGCCTGAGCCTGTCACGCCGAGCAAGGTGACTGCATCCACTCCGTCATTCAAGGCGGAGCATATCCCTTCTATGGCTGCAGGCTGGTCTCCTGACGGCCTGTATGATGAATCTATCTTGAATTTTGGCATGTTCTGGTCGGTAAGATCTGTTTATCTTTGCAAATATAGCGATTGTTATGCAAAAGGATTGCAGAAAATATCTATCTTTACAGAATGTAACCATAAACCAATGAAACTATGAATTCAAGACATCTTTGGGGCTTTGCCCTCACCCTTTTCATCGCTGCTTCATGTGCTAGCACACCGGCGGATGATGCATATCAGTGGAAACCGGCAGGAGACAGGATAATGACTGAGTGGGCTTCTCAGGTAGATCCGGCCAATGTGCTTCCGGAGTATCCGAGACCTCAGATGGAACGCCCTGACTGGCAGAATCTTAACGGCTTGTGGGATTATGCCGTGACAGCCAAGGACGCTCGTCCTGACGGTTATGACGGAAAGATTCTCGTTCCGTTCGCCATCGAGTCGGCTTTGTCAGGAGTAGGACGTACATTGACTGAAAATGATGCATTGTGGTATTCAAGGGAATTCAGGCTGCCTAAGGATTGGAAAGGCAGGAGGATTCTTCTCAACTTCGGAGCAGTTGATTGGAAGACAGAAGTTTATGTGGACGGAAAGCTCGCAGGCGAGCATGTCGGAGGCTACGATCCGTTCTCTTTTGATATTACAGATCTCCTTTCCAAGGGAAAGACTCACAATCTTACAGTAAAGGTGCTGGATCAGACGGACAAGTGGTATCAGCCATGCGGCAAGCAGATCATGGATCCTCATGGCATATGGTATACTCCGGTTTCCGGCATATGGCAGACCGTATGGCTTGAGCCGGTGGGGGAGACTTACATCAAGGCCTTCACCACGAAGCCTGATGTGGCAGGAGCAAAGCTCGGAGTCGAGGTCGAGGTCGAGAATATGCAGCCGGGCGATGTCTGCAGGGTGCAGATGTTTGACGGTGAGTTCCTTGCAGGAGAGGGACACGGATACAAGGATGCCCTTTGGGTTACATCCCCTAAGCTGTGGTCTCCGGAAAATCCTTTCCTGTATGATATTAAGGTGACGATTCTCCGCAAAGATCAGGTCGTTGATGAAATCAGGAGCTACGCTGCCATGCGTGAGATCACTGTGGCAAGAGATGCTGACGGTCATAAGCGTATGCTTCTCAACGGTGAGCCATTGTTCCAGTACGGACCGCTCGATCAGGGATGGTGGCCTGACGGACTTTATACTGCTCCGACAGATGAGGCCCTCGCCTTCGATATCATCAAGACAAAGGATTTCGGATATAACATGATCCGTAAGCATGTGAAGGTGGAGCCGGCTCGCTGGTACTGGCATTGTGACCGCCTTGGAATGCTTGTATGGCAGGATATGCCAAGCCCTAAGCATGGTGACAACAAGTGGGGAAATCGTGAGTATGGAGTGGGAACAGACTCGAAGATAACCCAGGAAGGCAAGGACAATTTCTATAATGAGTGGAGTGAGATCATCAAGGATTTCAAGTTCTTCCCTTCAATTGTTGTTTGGGTGCCGTTCAATGAGGCCTGGGGCCAGTTCGATACAGATGATGTCGTGAAATTCACCCGTGAGCAGGATCCTTCGAGACTTGTGAACTATGCGTCCGGCGGAAGCTTCGTCCGTTGTTCCGGCGATATCCTCGATCTTCATAACTATCCTGATCCTGAGATGTATCTCTATGATCCTGACTATATCAATGTCCTTGGAGAATACGGTGGTATCGGTCTTCCTCTTGAAGGCCATCTCTGGCAGGCAGACAAGAACTGGGGATATATCCAGTACAAGAACGGAGACGACGTGCTTGATGCATATGAAAAGTATGCTGAGGAGCTTATCGATCTCGTAAGAAAAGGCTTTGCCGCCGCTGTATATACCCAGACTACCGATGTCGAAGGTGAGGTCAACGGTCTCATGACATATGACAGGAAGGTCATCAAGGTGGATGAGGAACGTTTGGCGAAGATTAACAGAACCGTTATAGAAAGCATGTAATCTTTGTCGCTCGTATCTGATTTTTTATTATCTTTGCGCGGATTGAATCTTTTATAAAACTAAATATAGTAACTATTATGGTTTATTCACACGAAGTGCAGCAGATGTGCTGCGTAAAGAAGGGCCCTAATCACGGTCCTGCTCCAATTCCTGAAGAGGGAAAGTGGGTGAAATCAAAACAGATCACTGACATCTCAGGCCTTACTCACGGTATCGGTTGGTGTGCACCTCAGCAGGGTGCCTGCAAGCTCACTCTCAATGTAAAGGAGGGTATCATCCAGGAGGCTCTTGTTGAGACTATCGGATGTTCAGGTATGACTCATTCAGCTGCCATGGCATCTGAGATTCTTCCTGGCAAGACTCTTCTTGAGGCTCTCAACACTGACCTCGTATGCGACGCTATCAACACAGCTATGCGTGAGCTCTTCCTCCAGATCGTTTACGGACGTACACAGTCAGCTTTCTCTGAGGGTGGTCTTATGATCGGTGCAGGTCTTGAGGACCTCGGAAAGGGACT
>JAGAIY010000002.1 GCA_017626355.1 Bacteroidales bacterium | reverse complement strand
TTGTATAATCTATATTATATCTCTAGTCCGTCCTGACACCTTAATAATCCTTACAAAAGAATTAACGCTTCTCGATAAATTTTGTTTTCTCGGTACTTGCTTCTTGTACAGTATATAAATCCAGTCTTTTCAATGAACTTGTTTTGTTACCGTTTTCTCTCAAACGGGCTGCAAAGATACGGACTTTTTTTTATCCTCCAAATTTTTTCGCGATTTTTTTGATATTTTTTCTAATTTTGTGTCGAAATTCATAAAAAACAGGCAAAAACATGGTCTCATTATGGCAAATATTCCTTGTCTTCGGAAAAATCGGAGCCTTCACAATCGGCGGAGGAATTCCGATGATTGCAGCCATAAAAAGCGAACTTGTTGAAAGAGGCTGGCTGAAAGACGAGGACTTTCTCGATATAATAACTCTCGCCCAGACCGCCCCCGGACTTTTCGCGGTAAACATATCCATTCTGACAGGACATAAGCTGAGAGGCACAAAGGGAAGCGTCGTTGCAACGATCGCAAGCTGCCTCCCTCCTTTTCTGATCATACTCATGGTCGCAATGTTCTTCACGGCTTTCAAGGACAACGAGTATATCCTCAGAGCATTCAAGGGAATCAGACCCGTCGTCGTGGCTTTGATCGGAGTGCCGATGATCGATATGATCAAGGCGACCAAGATGAGATGGTGGTCATGGGTAATAGTGGTATCTTCAATGACGCTTGTATGCTTCATGAAGGTATCCCCTATATATATATTGATATGTATCATCGCTGTGGCGGCGTTTGTCAGCTGGTACATCGACCATAACAAGAAGACAGGCTCCAATTGACAGATATGATATTCGCAGAACTATTCATAACATTTTTTGTAATAGGCATGTTCACCATCGGCGGAGGATATGCCATGCTTTCGCTCATACAGAATGAGGTCGTCACCGTACATGGATGGATAAGCGACGGCACATTTACAGACATTGTCGCCATATCGCAGATGACTCCCGGCCCCATCGGCATAAATTCGGCCACATATATCGGATATGAGGTCATCGCGAACAGCGGAGCCCCGGAATTCCTATGCATACTCGGCTCATTCACAGCGACTTTCGCCGTGGTGCTGCCTTCGTTCATAATTGTCCTTGCCCTCTGCAAGGTTTATGACAGGTGGAAGGACCATTATATGTTCAAGGGAATAATGTCCGGACTCAAGCCGGCTGTGCTGGGACTTATCGGAACTGCAGCTCTCAGTCTCGCCACACCGGAGAATTTCATAGACTGGAAGAGCTTCCTGCTCTGCTTTCTGGCGTTCATCGCCTTATATTTCAAGAAGATCGGGCCTTTCTCAGCCATCGGACTGGGAGCCCTAGCCGGACTTTTACTATATTAATCGACTATTATGCATTGGTTTATAGACATATTCACTCAACAGACATTCACTCAGGCAGTCCTTATCCTTTCGCTCATATGCGCATGCGGACTTGCCATGGGCAGGATAAAGATTTTCGGGGTTTCCCTCGGAGTCACCTTCGTGTTTTTCGCAGGAATCATCGCCGGCCACTTCGGCCTTGCGATGGATCCTCAGATGCTGGCATTCGCACAGAATTTCGGCCTCATATTATACATCTATGCACTCGGAGTACAGGTGGGACCAGGTTTCTTCGCCTCATTCAAGAAAGGCGGCCTGAAACTGAACCTCGCATCCCTCCTTCTCATCGTCACAGGCTCACTGCTGGCCGTAGGAACGCATTGGGCCAGC
Source organism: Bacteroidales bacterium (assembly GCA_017626355.1). Taxonomy (GTDB): domain Bacteria; phylum Bacteroidota; class Bacteroidia; order Bacteroidales; family UBA932; genus Cryptobacteroides. Next base: position 10,987 of record JAGAIY010000002.1, on the reverse strand, counting down.
GGCATAACACTGTCGGATACGATGGGCCTTTTTGCCGGAGCCGTAACGAACACTCCTATGCTCGGTGCCGCCCAGCAGGCTCTCCTTCAGGTCAATCCTGACGGCATGGACCAGGCCAACAGCATGGCGATGGCATGCGCGGTGGGATATCCTTGCGGCCTGATAGGAGCCATACTCTGCGTAGTGATCCTCAAGGCGATGTACGGCAAGAGCACCGCCAAGTCGAAAGACGAATCCACAGACAACGCCTTCGTCACCGAATATCAGGTCAGCAATCCGGCCATCTTCGGCAAGAGCATCAAGGAAATAAGGCAGAACTCACAATGCCAGTTCGTCATATCGAGGATATGGAAGGACGGCAAGGTCATAATCCCCAATTCAGACACGATAATCGAGGAAAACGAACACATCCTTCTGATTTCGGCGAAAAAGGACACCGAGTACATACGTACCTTGTTCGGACACAAGGAAAACATAGACTGGAACAAGAAGGACATAGACTGGAATGCGATTGACAGCCAGCTGATTTCATCGAGGATCCTCATAACCAAACCGGAACTCAACGGCGTGAAGCTTGGTTCGCTGCGTCTGCGCAATTCCTACGGAATAAACATCACGAGGGTAAACCGTGCCGGAATAGACCTTTTCGCCTCACCGTCCCTGCACCTGCAGCTTGGCGACAAGCTCACTGTTGTAGGAGAAAGGAGAGCGATCGACAATGTAAGCGCAATCCTGGGCAACGAAGCCAAGAGACTCAGCACCCCGAACCTGTTCGCCATCTTCGTAGGAATAGTACTCGGCCTTGTCCTAGGAAGCATTCCTATCGCCATTCCCGGAATGTCTGTACCGGTGAAGCTCGGAATCGCAGGAGGTCCGATAATAGTGGGTCTGCTGATGGGAGCCTTCGGCCCGCGTCTCCATCTGTCAATATACACCACCAGAAGCGCCAACCTGATGCTGCAGCAGCTGGGACTGACCATTTATCTGGCAGGGCTCGGTCTGAGTGCCGGCTCCGGCTTCTTCGAGACTGTATTCACTTCTGAAGGACTCAAATGGGTGGCGATCAGCCTTATGCTTGCCATTGTACCGATGCTCCTGACAGGAATCCTGAGTTCCAGGATATTCAAGATCGGATATGCATCGAATGTCGGCATGCTCTGCGGCGGAATGGCCAATCCGATCGCGCTCAACTATGCCAACTCAACCGTTGAGTCCGACGAGCCTTCTGTGGCCTATGCTACCGTCTATCCGGCCTGCATATTCCTCAGGGTATTTTCCGCACAGATAATAATGCTGGTGGCGGGCTAATTTCCTTTCTGGAGTTCCTCCACCTGGGAAAGGATTTCGTCGGCCTTGCTGATGACCTTACGATTGACACTGTATCCGATAAGGCCACCGATAAAGGCGCCTACGACAACCCCTATGCATAGAAACATCCCTTCCGAACCTGTATTTAGACTTAAGGTCTCATACATAAACCAACCTATCCATGGAATTATGATCAATGGAGCGCAGATCTTTGTCCATTGGGCATAATGTTTCCTGAGTTTCCCTACTGTCTTGGCGATCTCGACCATATTGCCCTGAGAGAAATCCACTCTCTTCAGATACAGGTACTGGTAAACAGTAAGAGCAAAGCAGACAGCAAGCATCACCGTAGTCACGATGACAAAGGCAGGAGAGAAATCGTTCATGATTAAGAACATAGGACAATAAAGTACTGCAAAGATGCCTCCCAACATGGTACGCCTGATGATACGGCCCATATCCGTAGCCTTGACCCTCATCGAATGAAGGATATGCCTGTCATTGATAATTGTCTGCTTGTCAAGCTTTTCCTTAAGGATGTTTATCTGTGAGCGCATTTCCTCAAGCTCATGTGAAATCAAAGTATTGTTTTCCATAACCTTGCTATTTTTCGTCTGACATGTTTCTAAGCTGTTCCTTAATCCTGAAAAGACGGACAGAAACGTTCTTTGCGGAGATTCCCACTATGGCACCGATTTCGTCATAGCTGAGATTTTCCAGCCAGAGGAGCACAATCGCTCTGTCGAAAGGGCCGAGACGGCTGATGCGGCTCTGAAGCATACGCACCTGCTTCATATCCTCAAGCGACTCGTCAAACAGATTGATGTTCATGTCAAGAGGCACGGTATCTCCCCTGCGCTTCTTCTTGCGTTCAGCCGAAATGCAGGTGTTCAGGCTGACACGGTATATCCATGTCCTGACGCTGCTGTCACCACGGAATCTTGCAAATCCGTTCCACAGATTGACGAGGATATCCTGGAAAAGGTCAGCAACCTCTTCCTCATCCTTCGAGAACATATAGCATACAGTATAAATAGTGCCCTTATGCTCCCTTACGACCCGCGCGAAATCAAGTTCAAGTGAATCCATCTCATTCAGTTTTGCACATTAGACGCAAAGACAGCCCCAAAACTACATGATCGGGAACCAAATGAAGACAGCACAGTCCCAAAGGGCGTGAGAAATGATGATGGCACCAAGCTTTTCAGGGAAAAAACGGTAGGCAAGTCCCCAGACTATGCCAGCCACCATAGCTGCCATGATGAGCATGAAATTGAATTTGGAGATATGTACAAGGCTGTACATCAGTGTCGTGACAATAAAGGCTACATCCGGATTCCACTTGCGGGAGAAATTCCGCTGCAGATAGCCTCGCCAGAATATCTCCTCTGCCGGTCCTATTATAAACAGCATAAGCGCAGTGAGGATCCACGGATTCTCTCCTTCCTTCATGCCGTAGATCATATCGACCTGAGGGCGGGCAAAATCAAAAAGAAGGGTAGAAAAGAACTCGCCGAGCCAGAAAACGCCCCATAGAGCCGCAGCAAGGACGGCTCCTGCCAGCACATTGACAGGATCCAGCCGCACTTCCTTCCACCACCCCGGAGCAGCCCAGGTGGAATAAAGGGTCAGGACAAGGCCGGAACAGGTCATCATTACCCAGAAATTGACATGAGGGGCCGTCCATGGAGAAAACATTACAGTCCACAGGACGGCAGCAATAAAGAAGCCCACGAGGGGCTTCTTCAGAGATATGGTTTCAGATTTCATATTTTCAGATGAATTTCGAAGCGAAGAAAGCCGCAGCAAGCAAGACTGAGAACAGAAGCTGCAGATTGGCAGTCCTCACGTCAAGGTCTGCTATGATTTTCGACCCGGCCCTGAGTGACTTGCCCATGGTTCTCGCGTTTCCTATCGCTATTGGAAGGGTCAGGAAAATCACAACGGTATGAAGAGGAAGCAGACCGGCCATCGAGAGAGCTGCAACCCATATGTACGGAAACAGCATCTCGAAACCGAACAGCCATACAGACTTCTCCGGTCCCATGCTCATTGCCATCGTGGTTATTCCTGCGCGCCTGTCAGTGACCACGTCGCGGCTGTTGTTCGAATGAAGGATTCCGTCAGTTATAAGTCCCACCGGGAGAGCCACAAGAAGCACATTCCAGTCTATGACGCCTGTTGCCGCATATGATGTTCCCAGAGTAGGAAGAAAGGCGAAGGCCATTACGATGTCAAAGTCACCTAATGCATTGTATTTCAAGACAGGATAGAGAAGAGTGCAAGCCACTCCGGCAATACCGATCCAAAGAAGAGGAAGGCCGGTTACAGCAAGAAGGCCAAGTCCGCACGCAACGGAAACGACAAGAAGCCCCAGGGCCAGATTCCTTATTTCATGCGGCTGGAACATCCCTGTCGTCATGGTCTTGGCACCGAAGGTATCTTCGGCATCCACCTTCTTCCTGAAATCAAAATAATCGCTCCAGACATTGCCCGTACAATGGAACAGAACCATTCCCACAAGCGCCCAGAGGCCCAGAACCCAGTTCACTTCGGATCCCTTCCAGAAAAGATAGGCAAGTGTGACGACTATCGGCATCGCAGAAGCAGGAAAAGACCATGGTCTCAAGGCAAATATCCACTCCTTTAAAGTATGTTTTCCCATATGATCCTTTGTGTTAGCGGGAGTTCATTTCCCGGACAGCATTTACTCAACCAAGCCGTTTTCATCGGTAAGTCCCGGCCTGTATACGACATAGCCCCAATTACGTGCCGCCTCTGAAAGCACTGATGCACGACGCTCAAAATCAGGCCAGTTCTTCTTCTCGGCAGGGCTCCAGCCGACCTCGGAAACAGCAAAAACGCGAGGATAGAGCTGCATCTCGGCATGCCAGTCATGGAGGACATGCTCTGTCCAGAGATTACCTTGTATACCCAAGACATGGTGAGAATCAGCCTCAGAGATGCCTTCCGACATCGGTTCAAAAGAATATACCTTTTCCAGCGGCACATACTTTCCTACAGCCTTGTACTGAGCTTCATCCTGCTTATAATCAAGATAAAAATACTGGGTAGGCGTAAATATCACATCGTGTCCCTGAGCGATGGCCTTCAGACCACCTTCTGTTCCACGCCAGGACATGACTGTAGCATCAGGAGCCAGACCACCTTCCAGGATTTCATCCCAACCGATGATACGCTTGCCATGCTCATGAGCGAAACGTTCAATACGCTTTACCATATAGCTCTGCAGCTCTTCCACTTCGGTCAGGCCCTCAGACTTCATCCTTGCCTGACAGTCCGGACAGATTTTCCAGTTATCCTTGCCTGCTTCATCTCCGCCGATATGGATATATTCGCTTGGGAACAATTCAAAGACTTCCAGAAGTACTTTCTCCAGAAATTCATAAGTACTCTCCTTTCCCGGACAAAGTTCCCACTTATCCGATCCACCATTCTTGAGGCTGCAAGCCAGCTCCGGATAAGCGATACGGGTCTCATAATTATGTCCAGGGAGCTCAATTTCCGGAATGACCTCAATATGTCTTTCGGCCGCGAACTCCAGAATCTCCGCTATATCCTCCTTGGTATAGTAACCGCCATAGGCTCCGGGAGTACCCTCTTCCACAAAGTCACCTCCCGTAGCATCAATTTCCCAATCCCAGAAATAAGCTACCGGACGCCAGGCTGTGAGCTGGGTGAGTCTCGGATAGGCATCTATCTGCAGACGCCAGCCAGGATTGTCGACCAGATGGAAATGGAAACGGTTCATCTTGAGGAGGGCCATCATTTCCAACTGCTTAAGTACAAAGTCCTTACCCTGGAAATGTCGGCTTTCGTCCAGCATCATTCCACGATGTCTGAAACGCGGCCAGTCAAGAATAGTGCAGCAAGCAACGGTATCGTTCAGAGACGCCATCATCTTCAGGGACTGACGGGCATTGAACACACCCTCCTGATCTGCAGCTTCAATCTTGATCCCCTTCTGTCCTATTTCCAGCCAATAGGCAGACTTAAGCTGCCAATCGGTCAGTTCCTGGCCCTCAAGACGTCGAAGGAGAGCCTTTTCTGAAATCTTCACCTTTTCCGGCAACTCCGCCAGCCTGTCAGAACTTACACTTCCTGGATTTACTGCAAGTTCCACAGGAGCAGGAATCAGATCCGCCGGTTCACACTGAGTCTGAATGTTCTTCTGTCCGCAACCGTATGTGGATATAAGGCAGACTCCTGCAATAATAAAATGTCTTAAAGTTTTTTTCATACAAAAATCAAGTTTTAGTGAACGGCTCAAAGATACATATTTTGACGTCAATTCACAACAGATAGGACTTCCCCGATTCACATCGAAGAAGTCCCGCAATTCTAACCTGAAGCATAAAATTCAGAAAGGCAAAAACATCAAGATATTTCCAATGAAAAGTTACAACATATTGAAACCTTTTGTATATTTGCATCATGAAGCGGAGGATAATAACATTTGGCAGATATTTTGGCGAGTTTATGGAGAGGTTGACTACCAAAGAGCGGGAAAAGGTTGATTATGGCCTGGTTTTGCTAAAGACCCAAGACAGGATGCCGGCAAAATTCGTCAAGTATATAAAGGATGGACTATATGAACTGAGGACAGAGTATAATGGCAATATATATCGGGTGTTCTTCATTTTTGACGAAGGGAAGATTGTAGTCCTGTTCAATGGATTTCAGAAGAAGACACAGAAAACCCCTGCAAACGAAATAGCAAAAGCATTAAAGATCAAGGAGGAATACTATGAATACAAACGAAACAATGATTCAGGACTATGATGCAGTTCTTGATGCACGATATGGCAAGGAGGGCACTCCGGAGCGTATCAAGTTCGAAGAAGATGCCTATGCATATTACACGGGACTGATCCTCCGTGATGCAAGAAAAGATGCAAAGGTGTCGCAGGCGGAACTGGCAAGACGAACTCAGACCACCAAGTCATACATATCCCGAATAGAGAACGGAGTGATAATACCTAGCGTTGCTGTCTTCTACCGAATGATCGCCGCGCTTGGCATGACTGTAGAAATCGTCAGACCGACAGTCTGCGGATACGAATACAGATCAAAGACCAGATATCTCAGCGAGCCGAAACAGACTCCGTATGGAAAAAGATAATCATGAAGAAGATAGAGCCCTCCCGATTCACATCGGAAGGGCTCTGCAATTCTAACCTAAAACTTAACCTATGAAAAAACTATTCGGTTTAAGTTTATTGCCAATTCTGTGCCACAACGCTGTCGAGCGGCATTAAAATCGTCTTTATAGGAGGAATCGGACAATTTCCTTTACATTTTGAACAATAAGGATACGGTCGGACTCCGGCATATCCATCATTTCATGCACCCAGACCACGTCATGAGGGGTGTTTATCGCCCAGCCTCCAACATTTATGACAGGAGCGATGTCCGATTTGACTGAATTGCCCACCATCAGAAGCTGCTCCGGCTGCAGGTCATTCTTCGCCGCAAGTTCGAGATAATTCTTCTCGTCCTTGTTCTCCATGACCTCGCAATGATGGAAATAACGGTCAAGACCCGAACGACGGTACTTGAACATCTGCTCGGTCACATCTCCCTTGGTCGCCACCACCAGCCTGTAATGCCCGCTCAAGGCCTCAAGCGTTTCCTGGACTCCGTCTATCAGCTTGAATTCGTGAAAGGCCAGGTCGGTGATGATCTTCTTCACGCCGTAATATATGTGCTCCGGAAGCTTGCCTCCGCAGAGTTCCAGAGCGGCGTCCGTCATTCCTATCATATAGGTTTTCGAACCGTAGCCGAAAAGAGGGATATTGTCTTCCTGCTTCTGCCACAGAAGCTGCTGAAGGCCCTCACGGTCGGTATAATCGGCCAGAAGTTCCGCAAACTTCTCCTCTGCCTGACGGAAGAACATCTCGTTTTCCCAGAGAGTGTCGTCGGCATCGAAGAATATAGTCTCGAATCTGTTCTTCAGCATAGGTCTATTTCTCTTCTGTCGGCTCAGATGGCTTTACCGCAGCAGAATCCGACGGCTCCACAGATGGTTCCGGCTCCGTAACCACCGGCTTCACGGTAATGATCTTCACATCCTCATACGGTCTGTCCATCCTGTCTACAGGCACAGCGGCGATCTTATCTATGACATCAAGTCCGTCAATGACTTCACCGAAGATAGAGTACTGTCCGTCCAGATGCAGACAGGCATTCTCATCATGTACGATATAGAACTGGGATCCGGAAGAAGCCTTCGTCGGATTTGCCATATCACCCTTACGCGCAGCAGCCAGAGCTCCCTTCTTATGCCAGTACTCATTCACGAATTCGGCAGGAACCGTATAGTCCGGGCCACCCTGACCCCACATAGCGATCATCGAGGTATCTCTCGAGAACGGGTCTCCGGCCTGGATCATGAAGCCTTCGATGACTCTGTGGAAGCGGATGTCGTCATAGTATTTCTCCGCCACAAGCTTCTTGAAGTTATCCCTGTGCTTAGGTGTCTTGTTGTAAAGCTTGATTCTCATTGTACCGTGAGTCGTCACTATGTCGAACTCCGGCTCTACGATCTGTGTGTTTTCCATTTCTGTCGTTTCGTTTGAGGCGGCATCCTGCTGACTGCAGCTCGTACATGACGAGCAGTAAACTGAAGCAAAGGCTGCCATAGCCATGATTATTGAACAAAAGAGTATACGTTTCATATCTTTATCGTTTAAGAAAGGCAAATTTACTCATTTTTAGTTAATTTTGTCCCCGTTATGGCAAATCCCTTGAAACAACTGGCAGGCCAGACCGTCATATACGGCCTGAGCACCATTCTCGCCCGAATCATAAACTTCCTTTTCGTTCCCATCTACACAAGGCTGCTGACTCCGGAAAGCTACGGCGTCGTAACCGAATTCATGGCCTATATCGCCGTGCTTCAGGTCGTTCTCGTGCTCGGCCTCGAAACGGGATGCTTCAGATTCGCCAACAAGGAGGGAGTGGATCCGCGCAAGGTCTATTCAAATGCCTTCGTGACGGTCTTCTGCATCAGCGCGACCTTCCTTGCACTGATGATAGCCTTTGCCGGCCCACTCGCATCGGTTCTGGGATATGCCGGATATGAATCATGCATGATGTACATGGGAGGGATTCTTGCCTTGGATGCAGTCACGGCCATCCTTTTCGCCAAGCTGCGGCAAGAGAACAAGGCCCTCAGGTTCGCTGTCTTCAAGACCATCAAGATAATCACGGAAACGGCCGCCAACCTTGTTCTGTTCCTGTGGTTCCCGAAACATGTCGATTCTGCACGCTGGCTGCTCCGCTTCATACCGGAAACCCCGGATTTCAGCTATGTCATTTTCGCTATATTCATAAGCTGCATTGTCTGCGGCCTGCTGTTCATTCCGGATTATCTCAAGCTCAGCTTCAGGCTGGATCCGAAGCTTCTGCGGCAGATGCTGGCTTATTCGCTGCCTCTCATGGTTGCCGCCCTTCCTGGAGTGATCAATGATTTCCTTGACAGGATACTGTTCAGATATTTCGACACCAACGCAGATGCGTGGAGAAACTCCTTAGGCCTGTATCAGGCGGCAGTTAAGCTTGCCGTGATAATGAACCTGTTCATCCAGATGTTCAGATATGCGGCAGAACCTTTCTTCTTCCGCCGCGCACGGGAAAAGGATTCGAAGGAGCTGTATGCCTCAGTCCAGGAATACTTCACGGCCTTCTGTGGTCTGGTGTTCCTCGGAGTCATACTCTACATCGATGTCATAGCACTGATTCTCGGCCCTCAGTTCCGTTCGGCAGTGGGAGTGGTTCCGATCATGCTCCTGTCCTACATGATACTGGGAATGCTTTTCAATGTCTCCATGTGGTACAAGCTTTCGGGAAAGACAGACATGGCGATATGGATCACTTTATCAGGACTTGCAGTCACAGCGATTGTCATCATTCTTTTCATGCCGAAGTACTCTTACTGGGCGGCCGCCTTCGGTCATCTTGCGAGCTATATAGCCATGTTCGCGATCAGCTCTGTCTTAGGAGCGAAATACTACCCCATCCCATACCGCTGGAGCCGCCTGCTGGGCATTTTCCTGCTTATGGGTGCAATCTACGGAGGCTCACTCCTTCTTGATTCGTCTATCTTCGCCGATGTGGCTCTACCTGCCTCAGGCAGCTCTCCATGGCCTTTCATAGCCAAGACGGGAGTCCACACCCTGCTTATTCTTGTATATCTGGCCGGAGCCTGGGCTATCATACGCCGCAGATCGTAAAGAACAGCTTTTTCCTTGAGGCAAAATAAAACAGGCGGCCATTTCTGGTCGCCTGCTTATATGGATTCTTTTTGTAGATCCGGAATTAGTCAGCGAGTGAGATTCTCTTGAATGCAAGGATCTTAGCCTCAGCATCAGCTGCCTTGACAACATCCTTCACTGCAGTCTTGCCGTCACCCATCTGATAGCCCTGCTCCTCGAGAGTCTGCTCCTTGAAGAACTTCTGGAGACGACCCTTAGCGATGTTTGCTACCATCTGCTCAGGAAGGTTAGCTGCCTTCTCTGCTGAAACGGTCTTGATGATCTCACGAGCCTGCTCTGCCTGCTCTGCTGTGATCCAGCCCTTAGACTGGTTAGACTCGATGTGAGCCTCGCTGTCAACGTGTGCAGGGTTGATGCCGGCCTTTGTAAGAGCTGCATCTACTGCCTTCTGAACGAGCTCCTCCTTAGTCTTCTCAGTAGCTGTCTTGAGCTCAGTATCGATCACGTTCTGTGGAACTGACTCTGCAGATACTGCTACAGGGTTCATAGAAGCAACCTGCATTGCAACACCCTTGGCTACAGTCTCATCGAACTCCTTGCTGAAACCAACTACAGCTGCGAGCTTGCCGTTGATCTTGTGGATGTATGAAGAGATGTAAGGTGCCTCAACAGTCTCGTAACCTACGATGCTGTGCTTCTCACCTGTCTTACCTGTCTGCTCTGTAACAGCTGCCTCAACTGTTCTGCCATCAGCAAGTGTGCAGGCCATGAGAGCCTCCTTGTCTGCTGGGAACTGTGCGATAGCCGCCTCTGCAATTGCCTCAGCGAGTGCCTGGAACTCAGCGTTCTTTGCTACGAAGTCAGTCTCGCAACCGAGAGCTACAACGATAGCCTTTGAGCCGTTTACCTTTGCGATAGCCGCACCCTCTGAAGTCTCGCGGTCAGCACGCTTTGCTGCTACGAGCTTACCTTTCTCGCGGATGATTTCCTTTGCGCGCTCGAAGTCGCCCTCAGCCTCAACGAGAGCCTTCTTGCAGTCCATCATACCAGCGCCTGTCATCTGACGAAGCTTTGCTACTTCTGCTGCTTTGATCTCCATTTCTGTAAGATTTTAACGATTAATAAATTACTCTGCTGGAGTCTCAGCTACAGGTGCCTCCTCAGCTGGCTTGCCACCCTTGCGAGCGCGGAGCTTCTTGCCTGCTGGCTTCTCCTCTGTCTGCTCAGGTGCCTCTTTCTCCTTCTCAAGCTTCCTTTCGTCCAATCCCTCTTTGATTGCGCCGCAAAGTACATCCATGATATAAGCGATAGACTTTGCTGCATCGTCATTTGCCGGAATCACATAATCAATCGGAGTAGGATCGCAACAAGTATCAACCATAGCGATAACCGGAATGTTAAGACGATTTGCCTCTTTAACGGCGTTCATCTCCTTCTGTACG
>JAGAIY010000019.1 GCA_017626355.1 Bacteroidales bacterium | reverse complement strand
CTTCTCAGCCTTCCATGCAGCGAGCTTTGCATCAGCCTGCTCCTGTGTGAGAGCGCCCTTCTTTACACCACCCTCGAGGTGCTTTGCAAGGAGTACACCCTCGTATGAGAGGATACGCTTTGCAGTGAGTGTAGGCTGTGCACCTACGTTAAGCCATGCAAGTGCGCGCTCGTTGTTGAGAACGATTGTTGCAGGGTTTGTGTTAGGGTTGTAAGAGCCGATCTGCTCGATGAAACGACCATCGCGTGGTGCGCGTGAATCAGCCACAACAATGTGGAAGAATGCGAAATTCTTCTTTCCGTGGCGCTGGAGACGAATTTTAACAGCCATTGTGAATCTGTTTTAAAAAGTTAATATTGTTACCTATGTTTTCCTACCCGAGGAAAAGCGCGCAAAATTATGAATAATTTCCTATATTTGCAAACCTATCAACTATAAGAAATCAATTTATCGTTATGAAAATCAATCTGTTCTTATCTGCCGCCCTTATAGTGGCTCTTTTTTCATCGTGCAATTCCGATTCTGACAGGACTGAACTCTTCAACGGAAGCGATCTGACCGGATGGGAATGCTTTGTGGATCCTTCAAGCGGAGTGGAGGCTTCTGCTGTATATGGGGTCGAGAATGGCGTTATCCGTATCCAGGGCCAGCCTTTCGGGTATATGCGTACTTCGCAGAAATATGGTGACGGAACTCTTCATGCAGAGTGGAGATGGGTAGGCGAGGGCACGAACAGCGGTCTGTTTGTCCGTGTTCAGGACGGGGACAGACTCTGGCCAAATGCTATCGAATGTCAGCTTTGCAGCGGAAAGGCCGGTGATTTCGTGATGCTCGGCGGCTCTAAGATCCAGGAAGTCGAATGTGTTGAGGAATTTCCTGTAAAGGATAGAGTGGGCGATTACGAGAATCCGGTAGGGGAATGGAATGTGGCGGAAGTGGTATGCAAGGGCAATAAGATAACCGTATATATAAATGGTAAGCTTCAGAATGAATGCACTTGCGACAGTACGGAAGGCTATTTTGCCCTTCAGAGCGAAGGCGGACCATTGGAATTCCGCAACATTTATATCACAAAATAAGACTTTTGCTTGAGAAAAATCCCCCGAAAATGCTGGAATCAGCCCCTTTTCGGGGGATTTTCAATAAAAATTCAAGAAAAAGTGAAAAAATCTTCAAAAAAGTTTGGACTTTTAATTTTTGTGCGTATCTTTGCAATCCCAAAACAAAGCGGTGGTGGTGAAATGGTAGACACGCTACTTTGAGGGGGTAGTGGGAGTAATCCTGTGCGAGTTCGAGTCTCGCCCACCGCACCCCGATACGAGAGAGGAAATTTCGAAAGAAGTTTCCTCTTTTTCTTTTTTTGCTCTCTTCTGAGGATTCGTTTTTAGATTGCTTTTTTTGCAAATAGTCTGTATCTTTGGATTTTATTGGCATTAAAAATAAAACCATTGTATGAAAAAGATTTATTTTTGTTTCTTGTCGTTTGCAATAATGTTGGGATTTGCTTCGACGACAATTGCGCAGGAACCATTGTGGAAGAATGAAGATGCTCCTATAGCGGAGCGTGTAGAGGATCTTCTCGGCAGAATGACTGTAGATGAAAAGATTGATCTTCTCAGAGCTACATCTCCAGCTAACGAAAGACTTGGCTATGATAAGTATTACCATGGAAACGAGGCTCTTCATGGAGTTGTCAGACCTGGTAATTTCACGGTTTTCCCACAGGCTATAGCACTTGCTTCTACTTGGGACCCTGAGCTCATCAAGCAGGTTTCAACTGTAATCTCTGATGAAGCGCGTGCAAAATGGAATGAACTTGACCAGGGACGTCTGCAGACACAGCAGTTCAGTGATGTCCTCACTTTCTGGTCTCCTACAGTGAATCTTGCCCGCGACCCGCGTTGGGGAAGAACTCCCGAAACTTATGGAGAGGATCCGCATCTTACATCTGAAATAGGAACAGCCTTTGTGCAGGGACTACAGGGTGATGATCCGAGATATCTTAAGGTTGTATCGACTCCAAAGCATTTCGCTGTAAACAATGAGGAACATAACCGCTTTGAGTGTGATCCTCAGGTTTCGGAGAAACAGCTTCGCGAGTATTACCTTGTTCCTTATGAGGCATTGGTAAAGCGTGGCAAGGCTGCATCTATAATGTCTGCATATAATGCAATCAACGGTACTCCATGTACATGTAACCCTTGGCTTCTTACAAAGGTTCTCAGAGAAGAATGGGGTTTTGACGGATATGTTGTTTCTGACTGTGGCGGTCCTTCTCTTATATATGAGGCTCACGAGTATGTAAAGGCTCCGGAGACAGCTGCGACATTGTCGATCAAGGCAGGACTTGACCTTGAGTGCGGTGACGAGGTGTACATCGAGCCTCTGAAGAAGGCTTACGAGATGGGTATGGTTACTGACGAGGATATCAATACTGCTGCAAGACGTATTCTTACAGCGCGTATGAGGCTCGGAATCTTTGATTCGACTGATGATAACCCGTATGCTAAGATCAGTCCTGATGTAATCGGTTCTGAAAAACATCAGCAGATTGCTCTTCAGACAGCACGCGAAGGAATCGTTCTTCTCAAGAACAATGGCATACTTCCTTTGAAGCCGAACAAAATCAAGTCTCTTGCCGTTGTAGGAATCAACGCATCTACATGCGAATTCGGAGACTATAGCGGTGTTCCGGCTTCTGAGCCTATTTCCATTCTTGAAGGAATCAAGAGAATGGTAGGTGACAAGGTGGAAGTCCGCCATGCGAACTGGGTATCTGCAAAGGACGGATTGGAACTTATTGCAGAGGAATATTATCCGTATGGTGTGAAGGCTGAGTATTATTCAGGAACCGGTTTCGAAGGTACACCGGTTGTCCGTACAGAGAAGTGGATCAACTATGATCCTGCCAATGTACCACCGGATCCTATGATTCCTACAGCTCCCATGAGTGCAAGATGGACAGGTATTCTTCGTGCTCCTCTTACAGGAGAATACACCATTACGATTTCTGCTGATGATGCATGCAGACTGACATTTGACGGTAAGGAATTGTTCCGCTTTGACAGATCTACAGGAACAAGAGCTACATTGAATCTTGAGGCAGGAAAGGAGTATGAAGTAGTTGCCGAGTATTACAATGATAGAGACCACGCCATTGCACAGATCAAATGGAGTATTCCTAGGGTTGGAGAGAAGGAACGTATAGAACTTTACGGAAAGGCAGGTCAGCTGGCACGCGAGTGTGATGCTGTAGTCGCTGTAATGGGAATAAACAGAAGTATCGAGCGCGAAGGACAGGACAGAACTGAAATCACTCTCCCTGCAGACCAGCAGGAATTCATCAGGGAACTCTACAGAATCAACCCTAAAACTATCCTTGTTCTTGTAGCCGGCAGCCCTCTCTCATTGACATGGGAAAATGTCAATCTGCCAGCTATCGTGGATGCATGGTATCCGGGTGAAAAGGGAGGTACAGCTGTAGCAGAGGTTCTTTTCGGTAAATACAATCCTGCCGGAAGACTTACATCGACATGGCATTATAGTCTCGACGATCTTCCTGCATTTGATGATTATGATATCACCAAGCGTACATACAAATACTTCACAGGTGACGTCCTCTATCCGTTCGGATACGGTCTCAGCTATACTTCATTCAAGTATTCAGATCTGAATGTCGTCGATAACGGTGAAACTGTAGATGTTTCATTTGTAATCAAGAATACAGGCAAGTACGATGGAGATGAGGTCGCTCAGGTATATGTCCAGCTTCCTGAGTACGAAGGCAAGGCTCCTATCAAGGAACTCAAGGGCTTCAAGAGAGTCTTCCTTAAGAAGGGTGAGAGCAAGACCGTAACAGTGCCTGTACGCAGGGAGGATCTCCGCTACTGGAGCGAGGAGAAGAAGTGCTTCGTAATTCCAGAAGGCCTTCCGAAGGTATTTGTCGGCAGTTCTTCTGCGGACATCAGACTTGAGGAGTAATCTTATTCGAGTTCAACGCTATGAATAAAATATTCCGAATCTTTTATTGGCTGATTCTGTCTTCACTGGGTCTTGTCTCATGTGTAAATGATTCAAATGGCCCGGTGAAGGAACCGGTGGATTATGTGGATCCGTATATCGGAAACATCAGCCACCTTCTTGTGCCTACTTTCCCGACTGTCCAGCTTCCTAATTCGATGCTGAGAGTATATCCGGAAAGGGCAGACTATACTTCCGAGTATCTTAACGGACTTCCTGTGATCGTGACGAATCATAGGGAAAGATCCGCTTTCAAGCTTTCTGTAACAACGGGAGAAGTCGATGCTTCAGTCATTCCTGTAAGTTACGATAATGAGCATATCACCCCATATTCATTTGATGTGCTTCTTGCCGACGGAGCCATCAAGGCGGAATATGCCCTTTCACATCAGTCTGCCATATATCGTGTCAGTTCTTCGGAGCCGTTGAAACTGGTGCTTTCCAGCATGGACGGAGAAGTAGAGATTGACGGCAATGCGATCAAAGGCTATCAGACGGTTACAGACCAGACCAAGGTGTATGTCTATATGGAGACATCTCAGGTGCCGGTTGCATCGGATCTTTGTGAATTCGAAGAGGGCAGCAGTGCCGTTCTTTCATTCTCGGAGCCTGTCCTCAATGTGAGATATGGTGTTTCGTTCATCAGCTCGGATCAGGCGGAAAAGAACCTCAGGAGAGAGATTGACCACTATGATGTGGAGAAGCTGGCTCTTGAAGGCAGGAAGATATGGAATGAGACTCTCGGACGAATTGCAGTGGACGGTGGCTCTGAAGACGATATGACTGTATTCTATACATCATATTACAGAACTTTCGAGAGGCCTATATGCATGAGCGAAGATGGTCGTTATTGGAGTGCATTCGATAATTCTGTTCATGAAGATGGCGGCGTGCCTTTCTATAATGACGACTGGATCTGGGACACTTACAGGGCGGCTCATCCTCTTCGTATCCTTATGGACAGGAAGGTTGAGGAAGATATTCTTGCTTCTTTCATCAGAATGGCCGAGCATATGGGCAACATGTGGATGCCGACCTTTCCAGAAGTGAACGGAGACTCTCGCCGAATGAACAGTAACCATACCATTGCGACATTTGCTGATGCGATTGTAAAGGGTATAGACGTTGATGTACAGAAAGCCTATGTAGCATCAAGGAATGCTCTTGTCGAGAAAACCTTGGCGCCATGGTGTGGAAATGCAGCTGGCTGGATCGATGAATTCTACTGGAGCAAGGGATATATACCGGCTTTGAAGAAGGGTGAAAAGGAGACAGATCCGAATGTCCACGATTTTGAAAACCGTCAGCCTGTGGCTGTGACCCTCGGTACTTCATATGACAGCTGGTGCATGTCAAAGATTGCGGAAGCGGCAGGAAAGGCCGAGGATGCTGCATATTTCTACGATAAGTCATTCAATTACAGAAATCTGTACAATCCTGAGACAGCGTTCTTCCATCCGAAGGACAAGAACGGCGAATTTATAGCTGACCTGGAGTATGATTTCTGTGGAGGTATGGGTGCGCGTGAGTATTATGGAGAAAACAACGGCTGGGTATATCGCTGGGATGTACAGCACAACATTCCTGACCTGATTGCTCTTATGGGCGGATCCGAGAAGTTCAATGCAGAACTCGACCGTATGTTTGCCGAGCCTCTCGGTCGTAGCAAATTTGAGTTCTACGCCATGCTTCCGGACCATACAGGCAATGTCGGTCAGTTCTCTATGGCCAATGAGCCTTCGCTTCATGTACCTTATCTGTATAATTATGCAGGAGCTCCATGGAAGACACAGAAGAGAATCCGTCAGATGCTTGAAACATGGTTCAGAAATGACCTCATGGGAGTTCCAGGAGATGAAGATGGAGGTGGTATGACTTCATTCGTTGTCTTCTCGTCATTAGGTTTCTATCCTGTGACTCCGGGATCGGATGTGTACACTATCGGAAGTCCTCTTTTCGAAAAAGCATCTATCCGTCTTACAAACGGAAATAAGTTCGAGATAATTTCGAATAATGTTTCGGAAGATAACAAATACATCAAGGCTGCAAAGTTGAACGGCAAGCCATTGGATGCACCATTTATTTCTCATGAAGATATAATGAATGGTGGCCGTCTTGAATTTGAGATGACTGACCGTCCTGTCAAGGATTGCTTTAAATAAATATGATGATATCATGGTTACATTAGGAAACGATATTATTACTGTTTCAGTAAAGGAACATGGTGCTGAACTTTGCAGCATCCGTAAAGGTGAAGTGGAATATCTCTGGCAGGCCGATCCTGCGTTCTGGGCAAGGCATTCGCCGGTCCTGTTCCCGATTGTAGGAGCAGTCTGGGAGGGAAAATATCGTGTTGATGGCAAGGAATATCCTATGGGCCAGCATGGCTTTGCCCGTGACATGGATTTCACTCTTGTGAACCGGACTGAAACAGAGGTACGTTACAGGCTTGAGTCTTCTGAGGAGACTCTTGCGAAATATCCATGGCCGTTCGTGCTGGAGATTGCCTATCGTATCCATGACAACAAGGTTGATGTGATATGGGAGGTTACGAATCCCGGAGAAACTGAGATGCCTTTCCAGATAGGTGCCCATCCTGCGTTCTATTATCCTGATTATGACCCGGATACCAAAGAGAGGGGCTTCTTCTCCTTTGACCGTAAGGACGGAATAGAATATATTCTGATCAGTGAGAAGGGCTGTGCCGAGGCCGGGGTGAAATATCCTCTGCCTCTCAAGGACGGAATGCTTCCGCTCGACACATCTTCTTTTGACAAGGATGCCTTCATCATTGAGGACTCTCAGGTCGGCAAGGTGACCCTGCATCGTCAGGACGGTACTCCTTGGCTCAGCCTGAGCTTCGATGCTCCGCTTGTGGGCTTATGGTCCCCTCCGGGAAAGAATGCTCCGTTCATCTGCATCGAACCATGGTACGGCCGTTGCGACCGTGCTCATTACGAAGGCGAATACAAGGACAAGGACTGGATGAATGTCCTTGCTCCAGGAGAAAGATTCAGCAGTGTATATACCATAGAGGTAGAGTGATCTGCATGGTTTTTGATTTGCCGGCGTTTAAGTCAAACCACTTAAACGCCGGTTTATTATGAAACGTCTGATTCCTTTTGTGCTGGCTATGTTTCCGGCACTCTGTGCTGCCCGTGGCGGACAGCATGACAGTTCCCCGATCCGCACTTTCGATCTTTCGCGGTATCTTGGGACATGGTACGAAATCGCCCGCTTCGATCACAGTTTCGAACGTGGCATGCAGAATGTGACGGCAGAGTATCTGCTGCGTGATGACGGTAAGATAGATGTCATCAATTCAGGCTGGAAGGACGGTGCCGTAAAGACTGCTGACGGCAAGGCCCGCCAGCCTGATCCGAAGAATGACCCAGCCCACCTTGAAGTATCCTTCTTCCTGTTCTTCTACAGCGACTACAATGTACTGATGGTAGATGACCTTTATCAGGTCGCCCTTGTCGGCAGCAAGAGCGCCGACTATCTCTGGATTCTTTCCAGGACGCCTCAGATCAGTTCGATAGTGAAGGAGGCCGTTCTGAAGGAGGCTCGCAGGAGGGGTTATGACACCTCGAATCTGATATGGGTCGACCAGAGTCGCAATATGTAAAAAATATTGGTATCTTTGCAAAGATATGAAGCTTTCTGAACTTAAGACGGGCGAGAAGGCTGTGGTTGTAAAGGTGTATGGCCACGGCAGCTTCCGCAAGAGAATAATCGAGATGGGTTTTGTGAAGGGCAATAAGGTGAAGGTCATTCTTAATGCCCCTCTAAGGGATCCTATTGAGTATGAGATAATCGGATATAAGATCTCGCTCCGTCGTGAAGAGGCTTCCAAGATAGAGGTCATAAGTGAAAGTGAAGCAAAGGAGATGCTTTCCTCTCGCGAGGCTCTTCCTGCCATCGAGTCCGATGAGGCATGGATCGAACGTGAGATGACAACTATGGCGGAGCAGCGCAGAAAGCAGATCAAGGTGGCTCTGGTGGGTAATCCTAACTGCGGCAAGACCTCGCTTTTCAATATGGCTTCAGGAAGCCATGAGCATGTGGGCAACTACAGCGGAGTCACTGTGGATGCCAAGGAAGGCAGGTTCGAACATGGCGGCTACAGTTTCCTTCTTGTGGATCTCCCCGGTACATATTCCCTGTCGGCGTATAGCCCTGAAGAACTGTATGTGCGCAGGAATCTGATCGATGACATGCCGGATGTGGTTGTGAATGTAGTGGATGCATCCAATCTGCAGCGCAACCTTTACCTTACCACGCAGCTTATCGACATGAACCTCCGTGTGGTCATGGCCCTGAACATGTATGATGAACTTAATGCAAGGGGAGACAAGCTGGATATCAGGCAGTTGGGTTATCTTCTCGGTATGCCTGTAGTTCCTACCGTAAGCCGTACGGGCCAGGGTATCGATGCCCTTTTCGATACAGTCGTGCAGATATATGAGAGCAGCGATCCGCATATTGCCAGGCATATACACATAAACCATGGGGTGGAGCTTGAAGCCTCCATTGACAGGATCAAGTCTATCATACAGAAAAACACCGACATAAGATACAGATATTCGACAAGATATCTTTCCATAAAGTATCTCGAGACGGACAGTGAAGTCGAGAAGGTGGTGGAGGCTCTTCCGGACAGGGATGAGATAATAGCTGCAAGGTTTGAGGAGAGCAGGCGTCTGCAATCCATTCTGGGGGTATCTGCCGAGTCTGCGATAGTCGATGCCAAATATGCTTTTGTCCAGGGTGCTCTTGCCGAGACATATGAGCCTTACAAGGGCAAGCGGCGCAGACATACCCTTACGGACAAGATAGATTCCATCGTGACCAACAGATGGCTGGCTTTCCCGATTTTCTTCTTCCTGCTTTATCTTGTCTTCAACACCACCTTTTTGCTCGGTGAGTATCCGATGGGGTGGATAGAGTGGCTTGTGCAGAAGTTCGGGGCCTTCGTTTCATCGATAATGGCAGACGGGTGGCTGAAGGATCTGGTCACCGACGGCATCATCGGAGGTGTCGGAAGCGTGCTTGTGTTTCTTCCGAACATACTCCTTCTGTATCTGTTCATATCTCTTCTTGAAGATTCCGGATATATGGCAAGAGCGGCCTTTATAATGGATCGTCTGATGCATAAGATAGGTCTGCATGGCAAGTCCTTCATTCCGATGGTCATGGGCTTCGGCTGCAATGTTCCGGCTATCATGGCCACAAGGACGATAGAGAGTCCGAAGAGCCGCCTTATAACCATGCTTATCATACCTCTGATGTCATGTGCAGGCCGTATGCCGGTCTATATCCTGATTGCCGGGGCCTTCTTCCCACATCATGCGGGTCTTGTACTTCTGGGGCTTTATGCTCTCGGAATACTGCTGGCTGTGCTGGCCGCCAAGGTCATTAGCAGGTATATGAAGGATGACGACCTGCCGTTTGTAATGGAACTGCCTCCGTACAGGGTGCCTACCGGCAAGTCCATCCTGCGCCATACGTGGGAGAAGGGAAAGCAGTATCTTCAGAAGATGAGCGGCATCATACTCATATGCTCCATGGCCATGTGGTTCCTCAGCTATTATCCGAATCATGATGCCTATGCGACCATGCAGGAACAGCAGGAGCATTCTTTCATCGGCTATGTCGGTAAGGCGATGGAGCCGGTGCTCGAGCCTCTGGGCTTCGATTGGAGAATGGGCGTGGGAATCGTAGCCGGAGTCGGTGCGAAGGAACTTGTGGTCAGTACTTTAGGTGTGATGTACGCAGACGAGGAACCTATCACGGGAGTTGAGGATACCTTGGGAGACACGCGTCTGCAGAGGGCGTTGACAAGATCTGTCACTCCGGCGGCTGCGTTGGCATATATGGTGTTCATCCTGCTGTATTTTCCTTGTGTGGCGACCTTCATCGCCATCGGAAAGGAAAGCGGAAGCTGGAAATGGGCCATACTTACTGCTGTCTATACCATAGTTCTGGCTTGGGTCGCCGCTTTCATAACCTTCCGCGTGGCCTCATTGCTGATATAGTTCATCTATACTACTGATACTCAGGGTTTTATGCGCCAGTGGAATTCATCCGGTACCGGGTCGTAGCCGCTTCCTCCCCAGGGATTGCAGCGCAGTATCCTCCATACAGTGAGGATGAGGCCTTTGATGGGGCCGTGCTTGCGGAAGGCCTGAAGGCCGTATTGGGAACATGTCGGGGTGAACCTGCAGCTTGCCGGCTTCAGGGGGGAGATGCACACCTGATAGAATCTGATGAGCAGGATGAAAGGATAGCTCAAGGCCTTCTTAAGCATTTTCATCTTTTTCAGCTTTTTTTTCTGCTATTCTGTTGACCTTTGCTATGACCTGACCTACAGCGTCATAGATCACTTCATAGGGGAGTATCTCCTTTGTGGAGTATGTGATCAGAAGGTCGATGTCAGAGTCCGGTCTGAGTTCATGCTTGAGCTTTCGGTAACTCTCGCGGAGCCTCCTTTTGAGAAGGTTGCGCTTTACGGCGCGCTTGAAGAGCTTCTTGGGGACGGATACCATGATTCTGTTGGTTCCCGAACCGCTTCCTGCAAGACAACAGAAACGCAGGCCCGGTACATTACCGTGCCTGCCCTTGGCAAGCAGCATGGAAATGCTTGTCTTGCCACACAATCTTTCTTTCTTGGTAAGCGTATTACGGGACAGCCCGTCCATATGTTTACTGATTGTTTGTCAGGAATATCTCCAGTGCCTTCGCTACCGATGGAGCTTCAACTGTCGGAGCGGAGATGGCTATCTCAAGTCCTGCCTCTTCCATCGACTTGACTACTGATTTTCCGTATGAAATGAATTTGATTCCATTCTGGACGAAGTCAGGATGGTTTTCATAGAGGGACTTTACGTCTGCCGGGTTGAAGAATACGATGGCGTCGTATGCATGGAGGTCTGTATCCTTCAGATCCTGAGATACGGACTTTACGAATACGGCGGTACTGAAGTTGAACTTGGTTTCTTCGAAAAGCCTTGTCACGGCATCCTTGCTTGTGGAGTCGGATGTCGCGATGAGGAAGGTCTCGCCTTTGTGTTTAGGGCCGATGAGGTTTATTACTGATGCAGGGGTGCCGTCGCCGAAGAAGATCTTTCTTTTGCGATATACAATATGCTTTTGGAGATAGTTGGCTACGGCTTCTGTAGTGCAGAAGTACTTCATGGTCTCCGGAACCTTGATCCTGAGTTCTTCGCAGAGCTGGAAGAATGCGTCGATCGTGGTTCTTGCAGAGAACACTATAGCAGTGTAGTCAAGTATATTTATCCTCTGGGTGCGGAACTCCCTTGATGTGAGGGGTTCTATCTTGAAGAACGGTTTGAATTCAAAGGTTACTCCGAACTTCTCTTCAATGCTCGCATATGGCGAAGCTGCCTTTGGCTGCTGCTGTGAAATCAGTATTTTCTTAACGCTCATCATCTATAAAATTATCGCTGAAATCACCCATGTTCCGGTAGGTATGATTTCGAGGGCGCAAAGGTACAAAAAAGCTGTGAAAAGCGAGCATGAAGATGTGAAAATTTCAAATTTTCTGAAAATAAAGAATATATAGATGGTGGCTGATATCCAAAGCATTGCAGTAGTTATCACCTGTTCGTCCGCATTTGTCACCGTCATCACGCCCCCTGTGGCAAGGAGGATCAGGGTCAGTATAACGAAGAATGTGTGCGCCGCATTTCCGGCCGTCATGTAGGTTTTCTTTGGTATCCTTTGCGGACGGAACAGTCTGAATACGGCATCCCTGAAAATGATGTACAGGGCAAACAGGCCTACGATGACCGCAAGGCGTATGTCCTCGTTCCATCCGTTCATGAAGCCTGTACCGAAGAGATTGAAGCGGTATGTCACCAGACAGAAGGGCAGGATCATGGCCCAGGCCAGCATGTCCCGGTCGCGGCTGAGCTTGACGCTGCCTTCGAGGTTGAAGCACTCCTTGGAGCGTATCATGCATGCCGCCAGAGACGGAAACAGACTGACGATGCTTTTCAGCAGAAGCATCGCCGTCAGGACGGATATGAATGTAAGTATGTCTTTCAGCATCAGTTGCCTCTTTTGGCCTTATAGCCCATGTCTTTGAGCAGAGTCACGACTCTGTCGCGGAAATCTCCCTGGATGGTTATCTCTCCGTCCTTGGCGCTTCCTCCCACACCGCACTTCACCTTGAGTGTCCTTCCAAGTTCTGCAAGGTCATCGGACGTGCCTATGAAGCCTGTCACAAGGGTGACCTGCTTGCCTCCGCGGCCTTTTCTGTCTATCGATACTATGAGGTTCTGTCTTGACGGCTCGATTGTTGCGGGTTCGTCGTCCGCTTCCTCTGTGTAGGCGAAATCAGGATTGGTGGAGAAGACCACACCAAGTCTTTTTTTCCAGTCGTTGTCTGCCATTGTCGCTAAATAAATTTTTGCAAATATAGCGAATATAGTTGTATCTTTGTGAGTTTGATGAATATAAAAGCAAATATGGATAGTAAGAAATTCAATCTTTTTAACAGACTGACTGCAGTCTTCGCTCTGGTTGTGTCGGCTGTCACCTATCTTCTGACAATAGAGCCGACCGCTTCTTTCTGGGACTGCGGAGAGTTCATCGCATCGTCATACAAGCTCGAGGTGGGTCATCCTCCGGGAAACCCTGTATTCCAGCTTTTCGCGCGTTTCTTCTCGATGTTCACCGGCCCGGAGAATGCCGCGATGGCGGTGAACGCCTTGAGTGCAATCTGCTCGGCTCTGACTATATTCTTTCTTTATCTGACCATCGTCTTTCTTGTTAAAAGGCTCATAAAGCCTTCAGAAGACGGCACTTACACTACCGGTAAGGCTGTGGCGATCTTTGGTTCAGGTCTCGTGGGTGCCCTTGCATACTGCTTCAGCGACACCTTCTGGTTCTCTGCCGTCGAGGCCGAGGTATATGCGATGTCGTCGCTCTTTACCGCCCTGGTGTTCTGGTGCATGACCAAGTGGTACGAGCAGGCGGACCAGCCTTATGCGAACCGATGGATAGTCCTGATTTCGTTCCTGATGGGTCTGTCGATAGGTATCCATCTTCTTAACCTGCTTGCCATTCCTGCCCTTGTCTTCCTGTTCTATTACAGAAAGAGGGAGAACGGACATTATTCGGCTTGGGAATATGTGAAGATTTTTGCTGTTTCATGTCTTATTCTGGCGGTCATTCTCTTCGGTGTAATCCCTTATCTGCCTAAGATTGCGGCATATTTCGACCTTTTCTTCGTCAATACCCTCGGACTTCCTTTCAACAGCGGTGCGGCTGTGTTCATGATCCTTCTGCTCGGAGCCTGCTTCTGGGGCCTTTTCAGAACGATGAAGAAGAATCAGGTGTTCCTCAATACGGTCCTGCTCTGCTTCACTGTCATTGTGATAGGCTTCTCGCTGTTCACTATAGTCATAATACGTTCAAGCGCAAAGACTCCTACAAACGAGTACCAGCCGGACAATCCTTTCACCCTCGTGCGCTATCTCAGCCGCGAACAGTACGGCAGCACTCCGCTCGTATACGGCCAGTATTTCGATGCTCCGTATTCTATAGAGCCGAACAAGTTCTGGACACCTCTCGGTGACAAGTATCACCATGCGGACGGACAGGGTGAGATCGTCTATGAACCTGAAGGAAAGATGCTTTTCCCACGTATGTGGGCGACATCTCCTGACGGCAGATACGAGGCCTTCTACGATTCATATATAGGCAAGGGCGGAAAGACTGTCCTCGGTTCGGACTACAAGAAGCCTACTATGGGACAGAACCTGGCCTTCTTCTTCGACTATCAGCTCAACTGGATGTACTGGCGCTACTTCATGTGGAATTTCGCCGGTCGTCAGAACGACATACACAGTCCGAGTCCGGGAGACATCTTTGCCGGAAACTGGGAGAGCGGAATCGGCTTCATCGACCAGATCCGCCTTGGAGACCAGTCCGACGCCCCTGACTACCTGAAGAACAACAAGGGCAAGAACCATTACTACATGCTCCCTCTTCTTCTCGGACTCATAGGTCTGTTCTTCCAGTTCGCTCGCGACAAGAGAGGATGCTGGCTGACCTTCCTGCTGTTCTTCATGACCGGAATAGCTGTGGTAATATATCTGAATCAGCAGCCGTTCCAGGTGCGTGAACGAGATTATGCCTATGCCGGTTCCTTCTATTCGTTCTCGATATGGATAGGTATGGCTGTAGCGGCCGTATATACATGGATAAGTGAGGCTTTCGACTCTTCGAAGAAGGGGCGGAACGGCAGCAATGATGTTGCTGTTGCCTCGGCGGTGACCCTCCTGATGCTCGGAGTACCTGTGCTGATGGCTGCTCAGAACTGGGACGACCATGACAGAAGCAACAGATATACGGCAGTGGAGATCGCTGAGAACTATCTCAATTCCGTAGGCCCGAACGGTATCCTCATAACCCATGGAGACAACGACACCTTCCCTCTGTGGTATGCTCAGGAAGTGGAAGGCATCCGTCCGGATGTGCGTATCTGCAACACTTCGCTTCTGGGTACGGACTGGCATATCGATCAGATGAAATATGCCGTGAACGAGTCTGCACCGCTTGACCTTACGGTGGGTATGGATCAGTATCTTTACGGAACCAACGATTTCGTATATATATATGATACACGTGATACTGTGATCCACATAGATGATGTGATGCGTGTGTTCAAGCATCCGGATGCAAAGCTCCCTCTGACGAGCGGAAGGAATGTGGACTACATCATGTCCCGCAAGATCGCGGTTCCGGTCAACAAGGAGAATGTCCTGAAGTACGGAATCCTTGACGAGAAATATGCCGACATGATTCCGGAGTACATCGTGCTGAACATGTCGAAGGACAAGGAGTATCTCACCAAGCCGGAGCTTTTCATGCTCGACCTGCTTTCAAACTATGACTGGGACAGACCGGTCAATCTCCTGAGCATGGGAGGAGACATCAACATCGGTATGAAGGAGTATCTTATGTACGACGGCTTCTCGTTCCGCTTCGTTCCGATAAGGAACAAGACCAGCAACAGGGCCATAGGCTTTGCCGATCCGGAGGATCTGTACAACAAGATGATGAACGTCTACAAGTGGGATGCCCTCAAGAGGGGAGACTATTTTGTTGACTATCAGAACCTTTATACGTTCTGTGGCGTGCTCTCGCAGAGGAATCTCTTTGTCAATGCGGCAAAGGAGATGTTGAAGATCGGTGACAGGGAAAGGGCTGTGGAGCTTCTTGACAAGTGTCAGGAGTGTGTGCCTGAGAAGGACTATCCTCTCGATATGACCTATCTTGGCTTCACGAACGAGTATATGGTTGTGGACATGATAGAAACATACTATCAGGCCGCTGCTCCGGAGAAGGCCCTTGAGCTTGCCGAGAAGTTTGCTGACGAACTCTTCGTGTCGGCTCTCTTCTTCCTCGAGTACTATGACTTCGCCCGTACGGAGTTCGAGAATTGCTACAAGGTCCTGCAGTACCTCGCAGACCTCTCTGACCATAATGGAGACAAGGACTTCGCCTCATCGATCCGCGACCGCTTCAATGCCATGGTCGAGGCGTATGAGTAAGTGAGCGACTTCCATATAAGAAAAAAGGACAAGCTGGCATTTCTGACAGCTTGTCCTTTTTCTTGTTATGATATCCGATCAGATATATTTTTCCAATGTCTCGGTGATCGCCTTGCCGCGAAGGTCTCTTGCTATGATGGTTCCGTCAGGACCGAAGAGGATGATCTGCGGAATGCCGTTGATACCGTAGAGCTCGGTTGGAACTCTCTGTGCATCATAGATTATAGGCCATGAGATAGGAAGCTTAGGAAGGATCTCTTCTGTGTCTTTCCTCTCATCCCATACAGCTACTCCGACAAGCTCGAACTTGTCACCCTTGAATTTCTCATATACCTCTGCGAGGTTCGGCATTTCTGCCTTGCATGGACCGCACCAGCTTGCCCAGAAGTCTACAAGAACATACTTGCCCTTGCCTACATAGTCTGAAAGCTTGACAGCTGTGCCGTCTGCATTTCCGTTCTCGATTGTAAAGTCGATGAAAGGCTGGCCAGGGGCAGTCTTGTCAAGCTGCTTGTATCTGTTCACCTCTTTCTGTACATCAGGATGATTCTTTACAGCCTCGCCTGCAACGCTGTAGAGCGAGTCGAAGATCTCACGGCTGTCGTTGAGAGACATCATGGCCTCTTTGCCGACAACATCATTGGAGTGAGCTGTGAAGATCTCTCTGTTGAGAGCATCGTACTTCGCATAGTAAGCATCCCAGATGGCTTCTGTCTTTTCTGCCTTCTGCTCTGCTGTAAGGCTGCTGTCTTCATTCAGCTCCTTGAGCTGGGCGCGACGCTCGTCAGCATCTTTTCTCTTCTGGATCTGGTATTCTGTGTATTTCTCGTTAAGCGGAGTACCGCTGCATGTGCTGTATGGAGATACCTCGATATTCAGCTTGCCTGGTTCAAGGACAAAGTAGCAGTACATCATCTTTCTCTCACCGTTGTCTATGCGGATTATTCCGATTTCAGGGTTTTCAGCCACACCTTCAAAAGAGAATGCGTTGCCCTTGACATAGGTGGTATCTGTCTCGTCCCCATGGAAAAACACTACAGTAGCGCCGTCGCTGTTTTCGTAAGTAGTAATACCTTCAATAGAATAGCTGTTGCTTGTGCATGAAGCCAAGGCAAGGGCTAAAAATGGTATTAAATAAACAATTCGCTTCATAATGATTAAATTTTTACTAATTTTGCCGCTTCGTTTCGTAATATTCGGCAAAAGAAGCAAAGTTTGCTAAGAATAGCAAATTTTTTTTTTTGATATCCTAAAGGGTTAAATAGTCCTTCCCTTTAAGATATCTTGTGTTTTTAACAGGACTATCTAATCTTATGAAGAAACTTCTTGTTTTTTGGGCGTTTGCAATTCTCGCCCTTCCGGTCTTTGCTCAGAGCACTGTGACCGGAACAGTTACGGATAACAATGGCGCTCCGGTACCAGGTGTTTCCGTTTTCGTGGAAGGTACAATGAATGCGACTTCAACAAATCTGGACGGCTGGTACTCAATTCAGGCCAAGGATTCAGACAATCTTTTCTTCAGCTGCCTCGGATACGAGAATGTATCCAAGCTTGTAGGAAAGGAGAGAGTCATCAATGTCTTAATGACTGAAAGCCTTGAGACCCTTGACGGTGTGGTGGTTACAGGTTATCAGAACATCTCCAAGGAAAGAGCTACAGGATCCTTCGACATCGTCAGCAAGGCTCAGCTCGAAAAGCCTGCTTCTGATATCAGCAGCCGTCTTATCGGAGCCTCCCCAGGTCTTGCGTATACTCAGGATGTATACGGTAATCCGACTTTCCAGATCCGTGGTGTATCCACATTTGCTGCATCGGCACCGCCGCTCATCGTTATCGACGGCTTTGCAGTGGAGTCGACATTCGAGTCGATCAACCCTAATGATGTGGAGAACATCACCGTCCTCAAGGATGCTGCTGCAGCATCTATCTGGGGTGCGAAGTCTGCAAACGGTGTGATCGTAATCACTACGAAGAATGCTAAATCAAATTCGGACAAGCCAGTTGTCCATGTTGATTATTCTGCCTTCTACAAGGTGTCGCCTAAGCTCGACCTCGACTACACCCTCTCTCACGCTTCAGTGGACGAAATCATTGATTATGAGGTGGATAACTTCTACAATGAGTGGGCTAACGCATCAATCCCTACAGATGCTTCATACTCGATCGGAAGGAGAACAAGCGTTTACCTTGCCCTCACCGACGCTTACAATGGAGTAATCTCCCAGGATGAGGCCATGGCAAAGATCAACGCTATGCGTGGCAACAACAACTACGATCAGGTAAGGGAGCACCTTCTTCAGAATGCATCCACTCACCAGCAGAACGTGAACATCAACATAGCTACCCGCAGGTCAAGCACTTCGCTCTCCCTCCTTTATCAGGATGACAACATGATCTATAAGGACAGGGACAGCAAGAAGTACAATGTAAGTTTCAGAAACAGGACAGAGGTCTTCAAGTGGCTGGACTTCGGTGTGAATGCTACCGTGAACTACACAAACAGGAACAACAGCGGATACGGTCTCTCTGGAATGGCTCCGTATGAAATGCTTCTTGATGAGAACGGCGACTATGTGAAGTACGACTACAACTACTATTCTGCATATCTCAACAAGAACGTTCCATTGGAAAGCTTCCCATATCAGGACTGGCAGTTCAACCCGCTTGAGGAGATGAGGAACCGTAATCTCCGTTCTACAAACATGCTCAGCCGTATCAATGCAGGCTTTACATTCAAGATCATCGAAGGCCTTACCATCGATGCCAAGGCTCAGTATGAGATGATCAGCGGCCGTACGCATAATTACTACAGCGACAAGACCTATCAGGTGCGTACCATGATCAATACTGCCGCTTCATGGAACCATGATACAAACGAGGTTGTTCTCAATCTTCCGGAAGGAGGTATCCTTGACCAGAGCGCTTCACAGTCAGACATCCTTACTGTCCGTGCACAGGCCAACTTCAACAGGACTTTTGCTGACAAGCATACAGTTGCAGCGGTTGCCGGTATCGAGACAATCGACAATGTAAGACAGGGCTTCGGCTATCCAAGGACTTATGGCTACAGCGAGGATGCTCTTTCTGTAGGTTCTCTTGTGAACGGCTTCGGTGGAACAGGCATCTACGCTCTTAAGGACTGGCAGGGCAACCCTCAGTCATTTGACTACCTCAACAGCTTCACTCACAATACAGACCGTTACTTCTCTGCTTATGCAAACGCTTCATACACATATGACAGGAAGTATACAGTTTCAGGTAGTGTCCGTACCGATGCTTCAAACCTCATCACAGATGACCCTAAGTATCGTTATGCTCCATTCTGGTCTGTAGGTGCAAGCTGGCAGCTCGGCCGTGAGGATTTCCTCAAGGATGTAAGGTGGATCGACGGTCTCGGTTTGAGAGCCACTTACGGTCACAACGGTAATGTGGACAAGACCACTACATTCCAGCCTCTCCTCAATCCTTCACCTACTCCAAGTGTGATCACAGGTGAGAACCTTATCGGTGTGAACGGAATGAATCCAATGGCCAGCTACGGTAACCCTACCCTCAGATGGGAGAGGACAAAGACTCTGGACGTGGGAGTTGACTTCCAGTTCTTCGGCGGAAAGCTTCATGGTAAGTTCGACTACTACAACCGTCATTCTATCGACCTTATCGCAAGTGTGTCACTTCCTAAGGTCATGGGTACCTCAAGCATCAAGCTGAACAATGGTGAGATCACCAACAAGGGTGTTGAGATCGAGATCGGTTCTACCATTCCTATCGACAGGAACATAATCTGGGACGGAACCTTGATGTTCTCTTACAACAAGAACCACATCCACAAGCTCAACGTCGTTCCAAGCAATGCATACTACCTTGTTTACTACAAGAACTCCGATCCTATCGGCTCGGCTTCATATAACTGGCTCGAGGGCCATGATATGAACACTCTCTGGACGTACAAGTACGGCGGTGTGCAGAACGTAGGTTCGGATGCATCTCCTAACATGCAGCCTACAATCGTAGGCAAGGACGGTACATACCAGACTCTCGCAAGCTGGCCTACCGGAGATGCTCTCAACATTTCTTACGATATGGGAACTACTGTGGCTCCTGTCAACATGGCTTTCAATACTTCATTGAAGGTATATGACTTCGACATCTCCCTCATCCTTACAGGTAAGTTCGGTCATAAGTTCCTCCGCGAGTCATTCAACTATCCTGTACTTGACGGCGGTGCCATACCTAACTCAAAGATCAGTGAGGTAATGAATTGCGATCCTAACGAGATGGTTCCTCTTCCTATGAACAAGCAGGACGACGGATTCGACTTCTGGGACAGATTCTATCCGTACATGTCATACCTTGTTGCTGACGCATCACATATCAGGGTTCAGGAGATCAATGTAGGCTACAATCTTCCTAAGGCATGGATCGACTGGCTCAACATCAGAGGCGTCAAGCTGTATGTTCAGGCAAACAATCCTTTCAACATCTACTTCAACAAGTGGAATGAGGACCCTGAATTCCGCAGAGGTACCGTACGCCTTCAGTCATCATATCTGTTCGGAATCAAGTGCAACTTCTAAAATTGTAAGTGACTATGAAATTCAAATATTCAATAGCGGCTGTACTTTTCGCGGGAGCACTGCTCTTCAGCGGATGCAGCAAGGTGGATGACTTCCTCAATGAAGAGCCATCTAAGAACTCCATGAAGCCGATTGAGACCATTGAGCAGCTTGATGCGATTCTCGCTTCGTATGCGGTATATGGTGTCAACATCTTCCAGGAGAAGCAGGATATGATGCTTGGAACCGATGACTTCGCATTCATCCCTCTCATTCAGGACAACAAGGCTTATACAGCCGAGAATATCGGTTACGGTCTCTGGCTTGATGAGAATGTAGCGGAGCGTTACTCAACATGGAACTCAGAGTATACAAAGGTATATTATGCGAACCTCGTCCTCCACTATCTTGACAGTGTGACAGGTACTCCTGAAGAGAAGGCGCTTCTCAAGGCGGATGCACATTTCCTGAGAGCATACTCGTTCTTTACCATCGCTCTTGCCCACACTCTTTATTATGACGGAACAAACGGACATGAGCTCGGTATCAGCCTCAAGCAGACCCCTTCGTTCGAGGAGAACATCGCACGTTCGAACCTCGAGGAGACCTGGGCTTTCATAGAGCAGGATCTTCAGGAGGCTCTCAAGATCGAGAAGCCTTTCATCAGAGAGGATGGCATGAAGGTGAACTGGCGTGGCTCAAAGGGCTCTGTAAAGGCCTTTGCCGCAAGGTATTATCTTTACCGTGCCGATTATGAGAAGGCAGAGTACTATGCTCTCGAAGCTCTCAAGGAGTGCAGCGACTTCAAGGATTTCAACGATCCTGCAGAGATGTACTACAAGTCAAGTGTATCAAAGTACACTCTCACCGATACTCAGGAGGAGGTCGAGATAAGACGCTGCTACCTCTACAACCAGCTTGTGACATACTGGGGAATGGAGCCTAACATGGAGGTTCTCCTCGGCTGGGACGAGCTCTTCTATACAAGGACTGTTTCTTACGGAAGCTCATGGTTCGCTCCTACTCAGGAACTTCTCGATACATTCGCAGAGGACGTACCTGAAGGAAAGCTTGAGAACGACCTCCGTTACAAGTTCTTCATGGTTCCTTATTACAGCATCTCTACATTCACCGACAAGGTATCTACCAAGGTATATCCTGGATATGTACAGTTCATGGGTGAAGTGCTTTCAGGTCCTACCGTGGCTGAGATGAACCTTATCATTGCAGAGTGCCGTGCAAGAGACAATGATGTCAACGGTGCGATGGAGAGAGTGAACGCTCTTCGTAAGAATCGTATTGAGAAGTCTGTATATCAGGATCTTACCGCTTCATCTCCAAGCGTTGCGCTCAAGAAGGTTCTTCAGGAGCGTCGTCGTGAGATGCCTTTCAGCATCCGTTGGTATGACCTTAAGAGACTCAATGCCACCGACCCTGAAAACCAGGTGACAGTGAAGAGGAACTTCTACAAGACCAATGGAACAGTGGTTCTTCCTAATGACGGACTTATGGAGTATGTGCTCGAGCCAGACTCAAGGCACTACGCTATTCCTATCGGAGTGGATGAAATCGCAAAGTCTGACGGTGTGATCCAGCAGAACACTTATTGATAATGAAGAAGGGTGGCTAATCAGATTGCCACCCTTCCTTTTTTTCTTTGATTATCTATCTTGCCAATCTGACAAACACGCTCAGAGGCAGGTTCTTGCCGTAGGAGTCGCGCAGGACGAGCTCTCCGAAGTCAAGGGACTTGTAAGCGGTCTTGAGACAGAAGGCCTGCTTGACGATGGTCTCGCCCAGAACTGCCGAGTATCCGTTCGAATAGAGGTTCAGGACCATGAAGCTGTCCTGAGGGGCGAGGATCGCTGCTACGCACTGGAGCATATCGTTGAGGCATTCGTCGAGCTTCCACTTCTCGCCGTCCGGGCCGTGCCCGTATGCAGGAGGGTCAAGGATTATTCCCTGATACGTGTTGCCTCGCTTTGCTTCGCGGCGGGCGAATTTCAAGGCATCTTCAACTATCCATCTGATGTTGTCCAGACGGCTGGCTTCCATGTTTCCTCGTGCCCATGTAACCACCTGACGCACAGAGTCAAGATGCGTCACATCCGCTCCTGCCGCCTTTGCTGCGAGGGATGCTGCTCCCGTATATGCGAACAGGTTCAGGACGCGCGGCTTCGGCTTGCCTTCCGCCTCGGCCTTTTCCACGAGGGCGCGTGTCTGCCTGTAGATGTATTCCCAGTTCGATGACTGCTCGGGAAAGACTCCCACATGCTTGAATGAAGTGAGGCCGAGCCTTAATGAAAAATCGAGACCTTCCTGGCTTCCCTTATAGCGGATGTACCACTGGTCGTCCATCTTCTTCCTGCGTTCCCATGTACCGCTGTCCTCCTTGCCAGCCTTGCCGAAACCGGCTCCGGTCTTGAATCTGGTATGTATGAGCCTGTTCCACTCCCCGTCAGACAATGACTTGTCCCACAGGGCCTTAGGTTCAGGACGCGCCATCACATAAGGGCCGAATCTTTCGAGTTTCTCGAAATTGCCTGAGTCAATGAGTTCGTAGTCTTTCCAGAATGCACCTGGACTTTCGATTGTCATCATGTCTTTAAAATTTGCACAAAGATACTTATCTTTCTTGTATTTCCGTGAAAATTGCTAAATTTGCTCGGATTTAGGAAACAACAAACATTTTATATAGTTATGCAACAGTTTATTGACACTTACGATTTCGCCGGCAAGAAAGCAATTGTCCGCGTTGACTTCAACGTTCCACTCAACGAGAAGATGGAGATTACTGATGACACACGTATCCGTGCTGCTGTTCCGACCCTCAAGAAGGTGCTTGAGAAGGGTGGCGCCCTCATCATCATGTCTCACCTCGGCCGTCCTAAGGGCGTGACTGAGAAGTTCTCTCTCAAGCACATCCTCGGCCGTGTAGAGGAACTCCTCGGTGCACCTGTGAAGTTCGCTGATGACTGCCAGGCTGCTGACGAGCAGGTTGCAGCCCTCAAGATGGGTGAAGTCCTCGTACTCGAGAACCTCCGTTTCTATGCTGAGGAGGAAGGCAAGCCAAGAGGTGAGTTCGCTACAGACGAGGAGAAGAAGGCGGCTAAGGCAGCTGTGAAGGAGAGCCAGAAGGCTTTCGTCGCAAAGCTCGCTTCATATGCTGACTGCTACATCAACGACGCATTCGGTACAGCACACCGTGCACACGGTTCGACTGCCCTCATCGCAGAGTACTTCCCTAACGACAAGATGTTCGGTTATGTAATGGAAGGTGAGATCAAGGCTATCGACCACGTTCTCAAGACTCCTGAGCATCCTGTAACAGCTATCGTGGGTGGTGCGAAGGTATCTTCAAAGATCGCTATCATCGAGAAGCTCTTCGACGCTGTTGACAATATGATCATCGGTGGCGGTATGGTCTATACATTCGTGAAGGCTCAGGGCGGTAAGATCGGTAACTCACTCTGCGAGGACGACCAGATGCAGCTCGCTCTCGACACTCTCAAGAAGGCAGAGGAGAAGGGCGTGAAGCTTTATCTCTCAAAGGAGGTTGTTATCGCTGACGATTTCTCTAACGACGCCAACACCAAGATCTGCCTCAACACTGAGATTCCAGACGGTTGGGAGGGTATGGACGCAGCTCCAAGCACACTCGCAACTTGGGAGGAGGTTCTCATGAACTCAAAGACTATCCTCTGGAACGGTCCTGTAGGTGTGTTCGAGATCCCTGCATTCGCAAAGGGTACAAACCGCATCGCTGAGATTCTCGCCAAGGCAACAGCTGAGAACGGCGCATTCACCCTCGTAGGTGGCGGTGACTCAGTGGCAGCCGTAACACAGATGGGCTTCGCCAAGAAGGTAAGCTACGTGTCTACAGGTGGTGGTGCAATGCTCGAGTACCTCGAGGGCAAGGAGCTTCCTGGTATCGCAGCAATCCGCAAGTAATTGACAATAAAGCCTGCGAATCCCGCAGGCTTTAATTTTATATGGAAATGTTTGATTTTCTGGCAATACACTGGCATATGAATCCCGAGATCTTCAGCATCGGAGGATTCTCTCTGCGCTGGTACGGGCTTCTGTTCATGTCCGGCTTCGTGCTCGGATGGTATATCTTCAGGTGGTTCTTCAGGAGGGAGGCTATTCCTGAATCTCTTCTGGATCCTCTGCTGTTTACCTTGATCATAGGAACCATCATCGGCTCCCGTCTCGGGCACTGCATATTCTATCAGCCGGGCTATTATTTCGGCAGCTGGCAGGGCTTCCTGGAGATCTTCATGCCATGGAAGGGCGGCCTTGCAAGCCATGGAGGTACAATCGCCCTGTTCATCGCCATGATCTGGTTTGCAAGGCATTACGGACGCAAGTACGACTTCGATTTCGTATGGATCCTTGACCATCTCTGTATACCGGTATGTTTCGCAGCCATGTTCATAAGACTTGGAAACCTCTGTAACTCAGAGATATACGGTGATGTCACCAATCTTCCTTGGGGCTTCATATTCGAACTCAGGGGCGAGACGCTTCCGAAGCATCCGACCCAGCTTTATGAGGCTTTCAGCTATGCGCTTCTTGGAGTGGTGCTGATTTCCCTCTACAGATTCCGACTTGAGAAGATGTACAGAGGCACCTTTATCGGAGTGTTCTTCATTGTGCTTTTCGGAATGCGCTTCCTCATAGAGTTCATCAAGGAGCCGCAGGTGGGCTTCGAGCAGGATATGGTTCTGAACATGGGTCAGTGGCTCAGCATACCTTTCATCCTTATAGGTGCCGGCTTCCTGATTTATGCCTTCACGAAGAAGCAGCCGGCTATAGCCGTGCATCCTCAGAAAAAGAAGGCGGAGCCGACGCATTATGCCAAAAGTCTCAGCCGATAGTCATGACAGATATGCAGGCGGGGCAGCGGATTTTATAATCTGCT
Organism: Bacteroidales bacterium; assembly: GCA_017626355.1. Taxonomy (GTDB): domain Bacteria; phylum Bacteroidota; class Bacteroidia; order Bacteroidales; family UBA932; genus Cryptobacteroides. The sequence continues at coordinate 88,734 of JAGAIY010000019.1, read as the reverse complement.
GCCCCGCCTGTTTCCGGGATTTTTTCTGTTTGGTAGAAAATGTAATAAAATTGTCCAAATCCACCTGTAATTTATGCTTGTTTACCGATTAATAGGTGTGAACGCATAATTTTTGTAGTAAATTTGCATCTTGTAATTTAAGTTTAGTGTATCAGATAATGAAGAATTTATTGGTAAAGACAGTGGTGATGGTTGGCTTGTCCGCACTGCCGTTTGCTGCATCTGCGCAGTACAAGGCAGGTTCAGAGCAGCCGGAAACGTCATCGGAGGCGCAGCAGCTCATTGAGCAGGCGGGAACTTCTGAAACCCCGATAATCATCACTCTTGAGCAGGCGCTTGAGATTGCCTTGAGCGAGAATGTATCCGTAAAGGTTGCGGATATGGAGATTGAAAGAACCGGTTATGCTAAGAAAGGTTCATATGCTTCACTCTTTCCTCAGATCGATGCTTCCGGAGCATATCAGAGGACAATCAAGAAGCAGGTCATGTATATGGATATCGACATGAGCTCTCTTGGAGGAGCCATGGGCGGCGGTGGAGAAGGTGAAACAGAACTGCCAGATGGCGTGGAACTCCCTGAAGGATCAGGTGAAGGAGCGCCGAGCATGGCTGACGGACTCGAGGTCGGACGTTGGAACACATGGTCTGCTGGTGTTTCCGCTAACATGCCTCTGGTGAACGCCCAGCTCTGGAAGAGTCTGAAGATTTCAGGCCTCGATGTGGAACTTGCAGTCGAAAAGGCACGTTCGTCACGTCTGGATATGGTGACTCAGGTTAAGAACGCCTATTACTCGATTCTTTTCGCGAAAGAGGCTTTCGATGTATATAAGGACGTATATGAGAATGCGGTAAGCAATTTCGAGGAGACGCAGAAGAAGTTCGATGCCGAGAAGATTTCTGAAATGGAGCTTCTCAGAGCAAAAACTACCGTGGCCAACGCCATTCCGAACGTGTACAATGCGGAAAGCTCTGTGATCCTGGCCTTGTGGCAGCTCAAGGCTGTCCTTGGAGTGGACCTTGACCTTAATCTCGATGTGGAGGGCAGACTTGACGACTATGCTCAGCAGATGTTCTACGATGTCCATCAGCATGACAGCATCAGCCTTGACCGCAACTCGACAATGAAGCAGCTCGCAATTCAGGCTGAGATGCTTGCAGAGACAATCAAGCTTCAGAAATATGCGAGCATCCCGTCATTGGCACTCGGTTTCAACTTCAGCATGAACGCCATGACCAATGACTTCAACTTCAGCGAATACCGCTGGACTCCATATTCTTATGTAGGTGTAAGCCTCCAGATCCCTATCTTCGCAGGTGGAAAGAGGTACAATCAGATCCGTCAGGCAAAGACCCAGTATCAGCAGGTTCAGCTTCAGACCATGGACACTGAGCGTCAGCTCAAGATTGCAATCCGCCAGTTCCTTACAACGATGGAAACCAACATGAAGAGCTACTATGCCGCTCAGGATGCGGTTGCAGCCGCCCAGAAGGGTTATGACATCGCGGAAAAGGCATATCAGGTGGGAAGAAGCACTCTTATAGAGCTCAATGATGCCCAGCTTGGTCTTACTCAGGCTAAACTTGCCGAGTCTCAGGCTATCTACAACTTTGTATCTGCAAAGGCTCAGCTTGAGCAGACTCTCGGACAGGATTTCATTTCAGAATAAAAACGGAAAAATATATGAAGACTATTTTCAAGACAATGTTCATTGCGTCTGCTGCGCTTATGACTGCGGCATGCGGCAACAATGCAGACAAGGCTCAGGAAGCGGCTTCGGTGGCTGTTGTAGAGGAAGCTCCATCGGTTTCAGTAGTGCAGGTGGCGGTGCGTGAGGTTCCGCAGACTGCAACATATACATCTACAGTTCTCCCATATGTGAAGAACAATATCGTACCTCAGACAGGAGGACGTATCACAAAGATAAATGTCGAGATCGGAGATGCCGTGAAGGCAGGACAGGTGCTGGCTGAAATCGACAAGGCACAGCTTCAGCAGGCTCAGCTCAGCCTTCAGAACCAGGAGGTGGAGCTTGCACGTCTCAAGGCTCTCTATGAGGCCGGCGGACTTTCAAAGTCGGATCTCGATGCAATTGAGACTCAGTACAATGTGACAAAGACTCAGGTGGAGAATCTCCTTGAGAACACTGTGCTTCTTTCACCGATCAACGGTGTGATAACCGCACGTAACTATGATGTAGGAGACATGTGCTCGATGTCTGCTCCTATCTTCACTGTAGAGCAGATCGCCCCTGTGAAGGTTCTTGTGGGAATCTCTGAATCGGATTATTCGAAGGTTAAGAAGGGTGATTCTGTGGAGCTCACTGCCGAGGCTGTGCCGGGCAAGACCTTCTATGGAAAGATCAACAGGATCTATCCTACAATCGATCCTTCAACCCGTACATTCACAGTTGAGGTTGTAGTTCAGAACAACTACATGACTCTTCGTCCCGGTATGTTCGTAAGAGCTACAGTTGATTTCGGTTCGAACAACAATGTGGTCATTCCTGACGTGGCTGTCGTAAAGCAGCAGGGTTCCGGCGAAAGATTCGTATATGTTCTGAATCAGGACGGTACGGTATCATATCAGAAGGTTGTTCTCGGACGCAGGATGGGTACGGAGTACGAAGTGCTTGAAGGTATCGAGGACGGTGCCAAGGTTGTTACAGGCGGCCAGATCCGTCTCAAGGATGGAATTAAGGTTACAGTTAACGAATAGGACATAATATGAGTATTTACAGAAAAGCGGTCAATAACCCGGTCACCACGGCGCTGGTCTTCATCGCAATGGCGATCTTCGGTATTTTCTCGCTGATAAACATATCATTGGACAGGTTCCCTAAGTTTGATGCGAATGTGGTCATGGTCATGTCTTCGTATCCGGGAGCCAGTGCAGAGGATATCGAGACCAACCTTACGAAGGTACTCGAGAACTCTTTGAACGGTGTGAGCGACCTCAAGGACATGAGCTCGACATCGAAGGAAAACATCTCGCTCATCACGATGGAGTTCGTGGAAGGCGTTGATATCGACGTGGCTACCAACGATGTCCGTGACAAGCTGGATATGGTGAACTCGGTGCTTCCTGACGGAGCATCACTCCCTATCATCTTCAAGTTCAGCGCAGATGACATGCCTATCATGATCATGGCTGCGACAGCTGATGAGAGTCTCCAGGCTCTCGAGAAGATTCTCGATGACAAGGTGGCTACTCCTCTCGCACGAGTTTCTGGTGTGGGTACTGTATCTATCGCAGGTGCCCCTCAGCGTGAGATCCAGGTATATTGCGATCCGAACAAGCTTGAAGCTTACGGACTTACAGTTGCCGGAATATCAAACGTCATAGCAGCTGAGAACAGGAACGTGCCGTCAGGAACAGTCGACATAGGATCGAACGCATATTCCCTCCGTGTGGAGAAGGAATTCACTTCTGCCGAGCAGATGCTCGATGTAGTGGTGGGACATTCAAACGGCAGGACAGTATATCTTCGTGACGTAGCCCGTGTTGTGGACGGAGTTGAGGAGAGATATCAGGAGGCCTATGTGAACGGTACCCAGGGCGCTCAGATCGTCATCCAGAAGCAGGCGGATGCGAATACCGTCAACGTTATCAAGGGTGTCAAGGAGGCTATGAAGAAGATTGAGAAGAACCTTCCGTCCGACATCAACATCACTACAGTCGTTGATAGTTCTGACAATATCCTCAATACCCTCAACTCGTTGAAGGAGACCATTGCGGTGACCTTCCTCATCGTGATGCTCGTCGTATATCTCTTCCTCGGAAGATGGCGCGCGACCTTCATCATCGTACTTTCGATCCCTGTTTCCCTCCTTGCCTCGCTGATGTATCTGTGGGCTACCGGCAATACTCTTAACATCGTGTCGATGTCAGCCCTGTCTATCGCCATCGGTATGGTCGTGGACGACGCGATCGTGGTTCTGGAGAACATCTCGACACATCTCGAGAGGGGAGCGAAGCCTAAGGAGGCTGCGGTACATGCGACACAGGAAGTGGGTATCTCGGTTATCGCGTCAACGCTGACAATGCTTGCCGTGTTCCTTCCGCTTACCATGATCAAGGGTATGGCAGGTCTGATGTTCAAGCAGTTGGGTTGGATCACAAGTATCATCATGATTGTATCCACAATCGGTGCGCTTACCCTTATCCCTATGCTCTGTTCGCAGTTCCTGAGGTTCAAGCCTAAGACTGGAAAGGTCCACGACCTGATCTTCGGAAACTTCAACAAGCTCCTCAATCTGATTTCTTTGGGATACGGAAAGCTTATCAACTGGTGTATCGGTCACAGGACTATCGTTGTCATGATATCTCTTGTGGTGTTCGTCGGAACCGTAGGCTTCATCGGGCCAAAGATCAAGACAGAGTTCATGCCGAAGTCGGATGACGGACGTATCACCCTTCAGCTGGAACTTCCTGCCGGAACAGGACAGCATATCACCAGAAATATTGCCCATGAACTTCACGGAAAGTTCAAGGAGGCCATTCCTGAGATCGTGAACTGTTCTTACGCCCTCGGACAGGCAGATACAGACAATGCGTTCGCTTCGATGCAGAACAACGGTACACATATCGTTTCATACAACATCAATGTGGGAAGTATGGAGGACCGTGAACGTTCGACTTCCGATATCGCTGACGTGATCCGCGGAATCCTTGCCGATTATCCTGAGTTCAAGAAGATCAAGGTTACCGAAGGTGGCGGAGGAATGGGAGGTTCGTCTACAGTCGACATCGAGATTTATGGCTTCGATTTCGAGACCACCGACCGCGTGGCTAAAGAGGTTCAGGACAAGATGCTTGCTGACGGAAACTTCTCTCAGGTTCTCTTGAGCCGTGACGAGTATACTCCTGAGTATCAGGTGGATTTCGACCGTGAGAAGCTTGCTGTCAATGGCCTGAACAGTACTACGGCGGCGTCTTACCTCAGTGCTGCCATGAACGGTTCGACCCAGTCGTTCTATCGTGAGGACGGTGATGAATACGATATCCGTGTGCGTTATGCTCCTGAGTTCAGGACAAGCATCGAGGACATCGAGAACATCATGATATACAATAACATGGGCAAGGGTGTCAGGATCAAGGACCTCGGTACAGTGGTGGAGAGCCTTACCCCTCCTTCCATCCAGAGAAAGAACCGTGAGCGTCTTATCACTGTTTCCGGTGTGGTTGCCAATGGTGTCGCTCTTTCTGATGCTGTGGCCGCTACTGATGCGATACTTGCAGAAACTGACATCCCGTCTGAGCTTTCTGTCGAGATCGGAGGTTCATATGAGGACCAGCAGGATATGTTCGGAGACCTCATCATGCTCCTTGCCATGATCATCATCCTCGTATACATCGTGATGGCATCCCAGTTCGAGTCGTTCATGAGTCCTTTCGTGATCATGTTCTCGATTCCGTTCGCATTCGTGGGAGTGCTTCTCGGACTTTGGGTAACAGGAACACCTCTCGGTACCATGGGTATGATCGGTATCCTCATCCTGATGGGTATCGTGGTGAAGAACGGTATCGTGCTCATCGACTATACCATCCTCATGCGTGAGCGAGGAAAGAGCGTTACGGAAGCTTCGGTGATTGCGGCCAAGTCGCGTCTTCGTCCTATCCTCATGACGACCCTTACGACCGTCCTCGGTATGATCCCTATGGCTATCGGCCAGGGAGAGGGTTCGGAGATGTGGCGTTCTCTCGGTATGGTAGTGGCCTGGGGTCTCTCTATTTCGACTCTCGTGACCCTCGTGATCATTCCTACCGTCTATGCTTCAGTGACTTCATGGCAGGAGCGCCGTGCCGCAAGAAAGCTTGCCAGAAAGGCTGCCAAGGCATAGTCCGGTCAAAGTAGATAACCAAAGTAATAAAGAACAAGACATGAAAGGTATTTTTATAGCATATGACCAGGCATACAACATGGAGATTGCGGATGCCATAGAGCAGCTTGGATGCAGGGGCTTCACGATGTGGGAGGACATTGCCGGCCGCGGAGGAGTGAGCGGAGAGCCTCATCTGGGCAATCACGCATGGCCTACGATGAACAATGCCATCCTTACATTCGTACCGGACGACAAGGTGGATGGAATCCTCGCGCAGCTCAAGGCTATGGACGAGGAGACACCTGACCTCGGTATCAGGGCCTTCGTATGGAGTGTCGAGAAATCCTACTGACCGGCGGTCTAAGATTCTCGGACAAATAAGGTATCAATATTGTAATTCCAACCATAAATATTTATATTTGTGGTTGGAATTTTTAATACATATAATTATGGCAAAAGCAGTAACAGATGCGAATTTCGCAGAAATCCTTAATAGTGACCAGCCTGTATTGGTTGATTTTTGGGCTACATGGTGCGGCCCTTGCAAAGCTATCTCACCTGTAATCGATGAGGTTGCAGCAGAGTATGAGGGCAAGGCGGTAGTAGCGAAGTGTAATGTAGATGAGTGTGACGACGTGCCTATGCAGTACGGCATAAGAAGCATTCCTACCCTTCTTTTCTTTAAGGGCGGAGAGCTTGTAGACAGGCATGTAGGTGTGATTTCCAAGGGAGATCTTTGCGCAAAGCTTGATTCACTTCTTTAAATATCACGTTATGAAAAGATTCTTACTGGCCGCAGCGGCCTTAATGCTGTTCTTCTCGGTGCAGGCATCTGCACAGGGATTCGGTGTGACTGCCGGGATGAATTTCAATACAGCCAAGATTGAAGATGTCAGGACTGATGCAAAGGCGGGATGGAATGTCGGAGTGACTTATGGTCTTGACCTTCCTCTCGGTTTCTCTGTCCAGCCGTCTCTTGTCTTCATTCAGAAGAGTGCGGATTATTCGGGACTGGATGCGGTTACAGCAGTACAGAAGGTAAGCTCCCTCAATCTTCCGGTTTCTGTCCAGTGGGGTCCGGATCTCATTGTTGCCCGTCCGTTTCTTGATGTGACTCCTTATATAGGATACAGTCTCTCGAACAAGTTCAAGGGCGGCGTTGCCGGTCTCGGCAAGGGTGATGTGTCTCTTGACAATGCTTTCGAATATGGAGTCGGAGTCGGTGCCGGTGTGAATGTGTGGAAGCTTCAGGCGATTGTCCGTTACAACTGGAACTTCGGAACTCTCGGAAAGTTGGCTGACTTCAAGGAGATCGGACTTGATGACTTGAAGACTGAGAATGAGACATTTGGAGGAATCTCTGTTTCAGTGGCATTTTTCTTTTAAGAGCCTGAGCAGATGAAAGGAAAGATAGCAGTTTTCTGCTCTGCAAGTTTTGAAATAGATCCAAAGTACAACAAAGTCGCCCGTGAATTTGTCCGGGCGGCTTCGTTGCGTGGATACGGCATAGTCACCGGAGGTACTGTAAAGGGTACCATGGGTGCTGTTTCGGACGAGTTGCATGAAATCGGAGGCTGGCATCTGGGCGTTATCCCGCGGTTCATGGAGGAGCATGTATATCCGCAGCTGACTGAGGTCGTGTGGACGGATACCATGGCTGAGCGGAAGACGCTTTTGAGAAAGGACACCGTGGCTGTGGTTGCCTTGCCTGGCGGTGTCGGGACTTTGGATGAGGTCATAGAGACAGTGGCCCTTGTCCATCTGAAGAAATATGACGGCAAGGTGCTCTTGCTGGATCATGAAGGTTTTTACGAGCCTTTGAAGGCTCTGCTGAAGCATTATCTCGATACCGGAATGATGCCTCAGTCAACGTTTGACAAGGTTCTTTTCGCTTCTACGGCGGAGGAACTTCTTGATATGCTTGAAGCTTGACCTATGGATATAAATGAATTGAAGAAACATCTGGGACAGGACTGGATTGCCGTTCAGGATTGTATCGGCACGGTGTTGAAAAGCGAAATTTCTCTGCTGAATTCGGTGAACGGTTCCATCCTTTCCAATTCCGGCAAGCAGCTCAGACCGCTTTTGGCTCTTGTCATGGCCCGTGCCTGCAGTGCGGGAAATCCCGGTGCCGGATTGGCCGATCTGACAGTGCGCTATGCTGCGGCGTCCGAACTTCTTCATAATGCGACGCTTCTCCACGATGATGTCGCTGATGAAAGCGACCAGCGTAGAGGGAAGCCTACGATATATTCGTTGATGGGACCGTCTGTGTCTGTGCTTGTGGGCGATTATTGGCTTGTAAAGGCCATGGAGCTGATTCTCAAGTCCTGCGGTTCCGATAATGAAGTGATGCTGATATTTTCCAAGACTCTGAGCGATCTTGCCGAAGGCGAGATGCTTCAGCTTCAGAAGGCTCAGACCGGAGATACTGATGAGAATGATTATCTCAAGATAATCTACAACAAGACGGCTTCGCTTTTCGAGGCGACATGTGTTTCTGCCGCAATCTCTGTCGGAGCTTCCAAGGAGATGATTGAGGCAGCAAAGGCCTATGCGGTTGCTCTGGGACTGGCCTTCCAGATCATGGACGATATTCTGGACTATTCGGGAACGGAGTCTGTGGGAAAGCCTCTTGGTGTGGATATACTCGAACAGAAGATAACCTTGCCTCTGCTCGGGGCTCTGGCTGCAGTGCCGGCCGAAGAATGCCAGCGTATAAGGAAGCTGGTGAAGGATATTTCCGGACATCCGGAATACAGGGATGAAATAGTGGGCTTTGTCAAGGATAACGGAGGCGTGGAGTATGCGCGCAGGCGTCTGGATGCTTATGTCTCCGAGGCTGTGGCTGCTCTTGATGTGCTTCCGGACTCATATGAGAAGGAATGCCTTTCGGCACTGGCCCGTTTTACGGCGGAAAGAAACAGATAATGAGGTTTGCGGATATAATAGGAAATGCGGAAGTTGCCCGTGCTCTGGTGTCGATGGCTGACAGCGGCAGGGTCGCCCATGCCATGCTCATGTATGAGAATGAGGGATGCGGGGCCATGGCGCTTGCGCTCGCCTATGTGCAGTACCTCAATTGTGCGGCTCCCCGTGGCGGTGATTCATGCGGCGAGTGCCCTTCGTGCCGCCAGATGGCCAAGCTCGTCCATCCGGATGTGCATTTCGTCTTTCCTGTGAATAAAGGACCGAAATCCTCCGATGACAAGCCTGTGTCGGAGTCATACCTGAAGTATTGGAGGGAACTCGTGACGGCTGATCCGTATTTTACCGAAGCCGACCTGCAGAAGGCTATAGGCATAGAAAGCAAGAACGGACTCATAGCGGTTGCTGAAGCGAAGTCGATAATAGGAAAGCTGTCGCTTACAGCGGTTGCTGACGGATACAAGGCCGTGATATTCTATCTTCCCGAGAAGATGAATCAGGAGACGGCGAACAGGCTTCTGAAGATGGTTGAAGAGCCGCCTGCAAAGACCTTGTTCATATTCATAACCCATGCTCCGGAAAAGGTTCTTCAGACCATTTTCTCCCGTTGCCAGAGCATAAGGGTCATGCCTCTTTCGAAGGATGAGGCAGAACGTGTTAAGGCTCTCAAGCCGGCAGACGACAGGGAGGAATACGCGCTTTTCATGGATCTTTTTTCAGATCTGATGAATTCGATCCTTGCAAGAGACCTTATGGGTACGCTTGAGTGCTCGGAAGCTGTTGCGGCGTTGGAATCGCGTGAAAAACAGAAAGCATTTTGTATTTTTGCAGGCAACTGCATCAGAAAGATATTCATGGTTCAGCAGAATCTGGCCCGGATAGCTGATATTGAGCCTCAGGAAGAGGCTTTCATCACCTCTGTGGCGGCCCGTTGCGGCAAAGGCTTCTGCGCCAAGGCCATGTCGGATATTGAAAAGGTCGTTTCAATGATAGACAGGAATGTCAACTCGAAGATCCTGTTCTGTGACCTTGCCGACCGTTTGTTTATAAGTATTTAAGATTATGACAGAATCCAAGAGATATGATTGTTCGCGCGGATGTGTTGTGGAGCGTGCCGAGACAGGTGAGCTTGACTGCACTTACCGTCAGGGATGCTGCAAGCTTGAGGTGTATGACTGGCTTGCCGGTGTCAATCAGGAACAGTACGACGACTTCTTTGAAGTGCGTTTCAAGAATACACGAAAGGGAATATACAGGAACGGGTCCGGTCAGAGCATCAAGACCGGAGATCTTGTCATCGTGGAGGCCGCCAACGGTCATGACCTTGGTATAGTGACTCTCGAAGGCCCTATCGTAGGACGTCAGATGAAGTGTAGGAAGATCAATCCCGAGACTTTCGAGTTCAAGAGAATTTACCGTAAGGCTAAGATTTTCGATATAGAGAAATGGCAGGAGGCTATCGCGAGAGAGCACGAGACCATGATCAGGTCGCGTCAGATCGCAGCTGAACTCGGACTTGAAATGAAGATCGGAGATGTGGAGTTCCAGGGTGACGGAACCAAGGCTATCTTCTATTATATTGCAGACGGGCGAGTGGATTTCCGCCAGCTTATCAAGGTCTTTGCGGAGGAATTCCGTATCAGGATCGAGATGAAGCAGATCGGAGCGCGTCAGGAGGCCGGTCTTATAGGTGGTCTCGGAGTATGCGGACGCGAGCTTTGCTGCTCGAACTATATCTCGAGCTTCCAGTCCATCACGACCTCTGCTGCCCGCTGTCAGGATCTTTCGCTCAACCCTCAGAAGCTCGCAGGCCAGTGCGGCAAGCTCAAATGCTGTCTCAACTATGAGACGGCGGCATATATGGATGCACAGTCCCGTATACCTAAGATTCATAATCCTCTTGAGTTCGAGGATGGTCTTGCCTACCTCATGAAGACGGATATCCTCAGGGAGATAATGTACTTCTCATACGACCCGTCCTCATTCGCCAACCTCTATCCTCTTTATGCCGAGGATGTATGGGACATCATAAGGATGAATCGTGAAGGCATCAAGCCGGAGTCGCTTAAGGGAGATTCTGAACCTGTTGCTCCTGAATTCGTTACAGCGGTAGGAGACGATGCCATCAACCGTTTTGATGAAGCTCGCAGGCGCAAGAAGAAAAAGAAGAGCCGCAACGCTCAGAAGAAGGCTGCTCCAGTGGCTGAGGTGAATGCATCCGAGCCGGCTGATAACGAAGGAAAGGCATCCGAGCCTGGAAAGGAGAAGCAGAAGAAGGAACATAAAGGCGGAAACAAGGGTCCTAAGGGCGGGAACAGGAATGGAGGCGGCCGTCGCAATGACCGTCCTAAAAAGGAAAATATATGATATGGGAAAAGACAAGTTAAGGAAATTCCGTGAAAATGAGACTTTCAGGTGTCTGGTCCAGCCGGCTACCTCGGAGGTTCTCGGTTGCGACCATTATCTGAAAGGGAACTGGGGCCGCGATTTCTTCGGCAATGACAATCCTATAATTCTGGAGCTTGGCTGCGGTAAAGGGGACTATACTGTCGACCTTGCGGAGCGTAATCCCTCTTTCAATTATATCGGCATCGATATAAAGGGAGCACGACTCTGGAAAGGCGCGAAATATGCGACGGAGCACTCTCTGACCAATGTAGGCTTCCTCCGCACGCGCATAGAATTCATTGAATCCCTGTTTGCTGCAGATGAGGTTTCCGAGATCTGGATAACATTTGCAGATCCTCAGATAGGACGTGAGAAGAAACGTCTGACAGCTCCTCTGTTCATGAACAGATACCGTAACTTCCTCAAACCTGGAGGAATAATCCATCTCAAGACGGACAGCCGCTATCTCCATGAATATTCGCTTGCGATGGCGCAGCAGAACGGACTTCAGATCCTTGCCGCTGCAACTGATATCTACGGTGCTGACCGTGAGCGTCTTTATGAGAGCGGACTTTCGTCTTTATGCGGACGCGATGCTGTGGATGCTCTTTTTGAAGTCCAGACCTTCTATGAATCCCAGTATCTGGCCCAGGGCTTTCCTATCACATATCTGTCGTTCCTCGCCGACCATGCCGGGGATTATGTCAGTCCTGAATGGGACGAGGACAGCTGGAAGGACGAAGGGCATCATTTTGTGATCCCATCCGGGCTTCCTGTCGCTTCTAAATTTTATCCGGGCTAATCTGAACGGCCGCCGTTTATACGTTGGTCCAATGGATACGGATACCCTTGCGTTCCATTCCGCGGAACCATGTCATCTGACGTTTTGCGAACTGATGGATTGCAGTAGCCAGCTGTGTGCGCATTTCATCGAAGGTCAGTTCTCCTGTGAGATACAGGGTGACGAACTTATATTCAAGGCCATAATATATAAGGTCTTCTGCAGGAACCGGTTTATGTTCCGGAGCGAGCGCCGGGTGTGTTCCGTCCATGAGCCCTTTGATCTCTTCCGTCATGCCTTCTTCAAGACGGGCATCCAGCCTTCTGTCGATTCGGGCATTCCGCTCGTCCCTGCTGACAAGAGTACCTATATAATAGGTGTTCTTCGGGAGATAAGCCGTGCGTTGAACCGGATGTCCGGCTTCATATATTGCTATTTCCAATGCTCGGATCAGACGTTTGCGTGTGTCGTAGTCGGTGCTGTTATGGAGTGGTTTCAATGATGCCAGCTGTGATATGAGCTCTTCGTCGGATTTCTTTTCGAGTTCGGCCCTGAGCTCAGGATCCGGGGGTACTTCCGGGAGCGAATAGCCGCATGTGGCCGCTTCGATATACAGACCGCTACCTCCACACAGAATCGGGATGCCTCCGCGCTCACGTATATCCTTATATGCCTTTTCAAAATCACGCTGATATTCGAATATGTTGTATTTCTCTCCGGCATTCACTATATCCATCAGATGATATGGAATCTCCTCATACTCATCGAGATCCTTTCCTGTTCCTATGTCCATGCCTCTGTAGACCTGACGGGAGTCGGCAGAAATTATCTCTCCTCCTGTGCTTTCATCATGGCCCTTTCTTTCTTGCAGCAGGTCATTGATTTGTCGGGCGAGCCGGACTGCATAGCGTGTCTTTCCTGAGGCTGTCGGTCCCAGAACACATATCAGGTCAATCTCTCCGGAGATATATTTGTCAAGAAGTTCTCTGACATTTATTTCCTCTGCAGGAGGCAGTTCTGCCATCGGGGGTATCGGTGTGAAAGGTCTTTTTCCCATAATTCTGCAAATATAACATTTAAATCCGAACAAGCATTGGAGGATAACGACTTATGCTGCAAGCGGATGATATTCATAAAAAAGCATTAAATTTGCAGCCTGTCAACGGATTTTAATGAGATTGGATTATGCCGAAAGCAAAGAGCAGTGTAGAGATAAAGAACAGAAGGGCTTCGTTCGATTATGAGTTCATCGAGACCTTTCAGGCGGGAATTGTGCTTACAGGTACGGAAATAAAGTCTATCAGAGCAGGCAAGGCCTCACTGGTGGATACATTCTGTTATTTCAACAGCAATGAACTGTATGTCAAGAATATGCATGTAGCCGAATATTGGTGGGGCAGTTGGGGAAAGCATGATCCGCGCCGCGACCGCAAGCTGCTTCTCAGCCGCAAGGAACTGAACAAGCTCCAGAGGGCTGTAAAGGAGAAGGGTCTTACTATTGTAGGCGTGAAGCTGTATATAGCCGATAACGGATATGCAAAGCTTCTGATAGCTCTTGCCCGCGGTAAGAAGGAGTATGACAAGCGAGCTTCCATCAAGGAGAAGGATCTGCGCCGCGAAATGGAGCGGATTTAAAGAATAGATCTGAATATAACATCAGCAGGAACTGTATTCCGGCGACCCCCACCTCCCTTACGGGAGGCACCCCCTAGCCGGGGGTGGCATGTCGTCCTCCATACAGTTCCTGCTGACGTTTATTATATGTCTTAGAGTCCGAAGGCCTCCTTGATCATATCTACCGAATCGAGAAGCTCCCAGCCGAAGAACTGGACATACTCCTGTGTCTTGACTCCGCCGCGGATCATGGTCACGCACTCCTTGTATGGAGTACGGCCTACATGTCCGTATGAAGCGGTCGGCTCATAGATAGGCTTCTTGAGACCGAACTTTTCGATGATCTTTGCAGGACGCAGGTCGAAGATTTCCTCTATCTTCTGTGCGATTGCTGCATCTGAAAGTCCGGAAGCAGCAGTGCCGTAGGTGTTTACGAATATGCTGAGAGGCCTTGCCACTCCGATTGCATATGACACCTGAACAAGCATTTCACGTGCTACGCCGGCTGCAACCATGTTCTTGGCGATGTATCTTGCTGCATAAGCTGCCGAACGGTCAACCTTTGAAGGGTCCTTTCCGGAGAATGCTCCGCCGCCGTGCGCTCCCTTGCCACCGTATGTGTCCACGATGATCTTGCGGCCTGTCAGACCTGTGTCGCCATGCGGGCCTCCGATCACGAACTTTCCGGTAGGGTTGACGTGGAGTATGTAGTCACCCTTGAAGAGGGCTGCGGTTTCCGGCGCAAGAGTCTCTATGAGCATCGGAAGAAGGATGTTCTGAACATCTTCGCGGATCTTTTTCTGCATTTCCTCGTCCACTCTCTTCTGACCGTACTGCGCACAGCCGTCTGCATAGCTCATCTTGCCGAGAGAGGCAGGGGTGAACTCGTCGTGCTGGGTGGAGATTACGATAGTGTGGACGCGTACAGGCTCGTTTGTATCACCGTCGTATTCTATTGTGAACTGCGATTTAGAGTCCGGGCGGAGATACGGCATGAGTTCAGGCTGCTGCTTGCGGATCTTCGCGAGCATCAGAAGAGCCTGATGAGCGAGTGCAAGAGGGAGCGGCATGTACTCCTCTGTGTCGCGGCAGGCATATCCGAACATCATACCCTGGTCGCCGGCTCCCTGTGCATCTGCATCCTCGCCTACGACTCCGCGGTTGATGTCGACACTCTGCTCATGAAGAGCGGAAAGAATGCCGCATGAATTGCCGTCAAACATATATTCCGCCTTGTTGTAGCCGATCTTGTTGATGACACGGCGTACTGTCTTCGGAATATCTACATATGCATCCTCGGAGCGGACCTCGCCTCCGACAACCACAAGACCGGTGCTGCAGAATGTCTCGCAGGCTACCTTTGCTTCAGGATCCTGGCGGAGGAACTCGTCAAGGATGGCATCGGAAATCTGATCCGATACTTTGTCAGGATGTCCTTCGGACACTGACTCTGATGTAAATAAATAGTTCATATCTTTAATGTTATATCTTTTATCCCAATATGTGTACTACTACATTCGCTTAAATCAGCGCCCCTGGTATAAAAGGCGTCATCAGACGCCCGGCCGGGCCGGGACTTTTGCAAAAAAGTCGGAAAGGCGCAAAGGCCGCGGGGTATTAAGGGGCAGCGCCCCTGGCATAAAAGGCGTCATCAGACGCCGGGCCGGGCCGGGACTTTTGCAAAAAGTCGGAAAGGCGCAAAGGCCGCGGGGTATTAAGGGGCAGCGCCCCTGGTATAAAAAAATAAGCCCCACAAGAATGCGGAGCCGTCACAAAACACAAAACATTGATATGAAAGCGGTCATCCTGAGATGACCATGGTCAACATTTTAGCATTTTTTATTGTGGTTGCAAGCGGCCAAATCTATCCACATCCTTATTTCGGGCGGCAAAGATAGTCAAAATTTCCGATATACAATATTAATATGTGAATAATTTGAAATATGGAACCAAGAATCGCCTTAAATGGTCAAGTAAACCTCAGAAACTTCATTAATTTTTAAAAATATGCTATCTTTGCCGGATAAAACCAATACAAAAAATAACTAAAACGTTATGAAACAAACAATTAAGTGTCTTATCGCTGCAATTGCAGCAATGTTTGTGGCTGTTTCTGCCTTTGCGCAGGTGACAACCTCAGCTCTCGGTGGACGCGTGACTGATGCAAACGGTGAGCCTGTGATTGGTGCTGCCGTTATCGCAACACACGAACCGTCAGGTACATCTTATGGTGTGGTTTCCAACGAGAACGGACGTTATACCATCAACGGTATGCGTACCGGTGGCCCTTATAAGGTTGAGTTTTCTTGCCTTGGCTACCAGACAGTGACTTACACTGACCTTACACTTCAGCTCGCTGAGACTTCTTCATTGAACGCAACAATGAACGAGGATGCACAGATGCTGAGTGAGGCTATGGTGATCGGTGCGGCAGCATCAAAGTTCTCAGCAGAGAAGACAGGTGCGGCTACCAACATCTCAAGCAGTCAGATCACTTCACTTCCTACTGTAAGCAGAAGCATTACAGATGTGACAAGGCTTTCACCATATGGTGGTAACGGTATGAGCTTCGCAGGTTCAGACGGCCGTACAGCCAACTTCACAGTCGATGGTGCAAACTTCAACAACAACTTCGGTCTTACAGACAACCTCCCTGGTGGCGGTAACCCTATCTCTATCGATGCTATCGAGGAGCTTCAGGTGGTTATCTCTCCTTACGATGTACGTCAGACCAACTTCATCGGTGGTGGTGTGAACGCGATTACAAAGTCAGGTACCAACAAGTTCAAGGGTACTGCCTATGTATATCACCGCAACGAGAACATGCGCGGTAACCAGGTTGCCGGTACTGAGATCGCAGGTGCACGTGACCGTGACCGCAACACTACTTACGGTTTCACCCTCGGTGGTCCTATCATCAAGAACAAGCTCTTCTTCTTCGTGAATGCAGAATATTCAGAGACTCCTTCTGTAGCAGTACGTTGGAGAGCTTCTGAGGATGGTGTGGGTAACGCAGACAAGT
Source organism: Bacteroidales bacterium (assembly GCA_017626355.1). Taxonomy (GTDB): domain Bacteria; phylum Bacteroidota; class Bacteroidia; order Bacteroidales; family UBA932; genus Cryptobacteroides. Next base: position 72,178 of record JAGAIY010000019.1, on the reverse strand, counting down.
ATCTCTCTTATACTACAGTTGCTGATATGGAGAGGGTACAGGCTCATGTAAAGGACAAGTATGGTTATGACACAGGTTCATTTACAGAGTTCCCTGCTGATGTAAACAACTTCAAGATGCTTGCGAGACTTGACTGGAACATCACAGACAAGCATCATCTTGCTCTCCGTTACAACTACACAAACAACACAGACTGGAGAGCTCCTAACACGTCTTCAATGGACGGTGGTACACGTTCAGCATATGGCCGTACTTCACTTTATTCTATGGCCTTCGCTAACTCGATGTACTCTCAGGACAATCTCGTTCATACCGTGTCACTCGACCTCAACAGCCGTCTTAGCGACAACCTCTCGAACCAGTTCCTTGCTACATTCTCTAAGCTCGATGATATCCGTGGAACAAACTCTAAGGAGTTCCCGTTCATCGACATCCAGGACGGTACAGGTACAAACACTCAGTACATGGCTCTCGGTTACGAGCTCTTCACATGGAACAATGCAGTTCACAATACTCACGTGAGCATCAAGGATGACCTCGTTTACTATGCAGGTAACCACAAGGTTACAATGGGTGCCAACTACGAGTACCAGATGGCTGACAACGCTTACATGAGAAACGGTACAGGTTACTACCGTTACGCAAGCGTTGACGACTTCATCAACGGTGCCGCTCCTGAGGTAGTTTGTCTTACTTACGGTTATGACGGTGAGAAGAATCCTATAGCACGAGTTCAGTTCCACAAGGCAGGTATCTATGCTCAGGACGAGTGGAATGCTACCGAGGCGTTCAAGCTCACTTACGGCCTCCGTCTCGACGGTCTCTTCTTCGACAACGGTGACCTCATGACAAACAACAAGATCCTTGCGATCGACTACTATGACAGAAACGGAAACGTACGCAACATCGATACTGGAAAGTGGCCTACAGCTAACGTGACAGTTTCTCCACGTGTAGGTTTCAACTGGCATCTTACTGAGGACAGAAGCCTTACACTCCGTGGTGGTACAGGTTTCTTCTCAGGTCGTCTCCCTCTCGTGTTCTTCACCAACATGCCTACAAACTCAGGTATGGTTCAGTACCAGGCTCAGATCAACAACAAGAATCTTGAGAAGATGTTCGGTAAGGATGAGAACGGAAAGCCTATCTACACAATGGATGTATTCAAGGGCGGTCTCGTGACAAACTCTGAGGGCAAGGCTACAACTCAGGCTCTCCTTGACAAGCTCATCGCCATGGGTTATCCTGAGACAATCTCTCCTGAGGAGGGTGCGGTTCCTTCTTCAATCTCTGCAGTAGATCCTAAGTTCAAGATGCCGCAGGTATGGAAGACTTCACTCGCTCTCGACTACAAGTTCCCTACAGCATTCCCATTCTCTGTTTCAGGTGAATTTATCTACAACAAGACTATTAATGGAGTTTCAGTTTCAGACTGGAGCATGCTTCCTGTAAACGGTTTTGCAAGACTCAACGGTGCTGACAACCGTCCTGTATACCCATCAAACTTCAGAACTGGTACAAAGGCCTTCGTTCTCGAGAACACAAACAAGGGTTACGGTTACTCAGCTAACTTCACTGTAAACATGACACCGGTTGAGGGACTCAGTCTCATGGCTGCTTATACGCACCTTGTTTCCAAGGAGCTCACAGGTATGCCTGGTTCAGCTGCTGAGTCTGCATTCACATATGTTCCTACAGTTGAGGGCCCTAACAACATCAAGCTCCACAACTCACAGTACGTGACTCCGGACCGTGCGGTTGCTTCAGCAACTTACAGCGACAAGGCTAACAACCACTTCAGCCTTATCTATGAGGCATGGAGAGGCGGTTACAACTACTCATACATGCTCGTAAACGACATGAACGGTGACGGTTACAACTACGATGCTCTTTACATCCCTACTGCAGAGCAGGTAAAGAACAACGAGTTCCGTTTCGCTTCACAGGATGACGCAAACCGCTTCATGGCTTATGTTGACAACAACGAATATCTCAAGAAGCATCAGGGTGGCTATGCAGAGGCTTACAGCGTATATTCTCCATGGGTACACAGAATCGACCTCAGCTACAAGCACGACTTCAAGGTGAAGATCGGTCAGTCGGTTAACAAGCTTCAGCTCAGCCTCGACGTGAAGAACCTTCTCAACCTCTTCAACTCAAGCTGGGGTGTGAGCAAGTACATGAATCCAGATCTCGTAGACGGCCGTATCCTCAAGTTTGATACTGTTGATGCAGAGGGATATCCTGTATTCTCAACACCTAAGGCTGTCAATGCAAACACTCAGACTTTCGTACCTAACAAGTCAATCGGTCAGTGCTGGTATGCTTCAGTGGGAATAAAGTATATGTTTAACTAATTTATCGGATTGTAATCATGAAACTTAGATATTTATTCTCAATCATACTTTCTGCACTTTTCTTCGCAGGTTGTGCAGACATCAATACTGACTCTTGGGATAACATCAAGCTTTCTCAGACTTATGTCTCAATCCCGGCTGCCGGCGGTTCTACAAACGTGACTGTCGAGGCTACCGAGGCGTGGGAGTTCGTTCAGGGAGAGGATTGGCCTGCATGGCTTACTGTTGACAAGCTTTCAGGCACTGCAGGCAAGACTACCGTAGCATTCACAGCTGAGGCTGTAAACGGCGGACGTACTGCAGAACTTCAGATCAAGGCTGGTGACAATACTCAGTTCGTAAATGTATGCCAGGGCTCAAAGGATGTGACCGTTGCAACTTGTGCAGAGGTTATCGCAGGTCCGGAGGGCAAGTCATACAGGGTTACAGGTACTTGTACAGCTATTGCAAACACTACTTACGGTAACTGGTATCTCAATGACGGTACAGGTGAACTCTACATCTACGGTACTGTAAATGCTTCAGGTTCATATGACTGGGCTAAGTTCGGCATCGAGGTAGGTGACGTCGTTACAGTAGAGGGTTCATATGTTCTCTATGGCGGCAACACTCCTGAGTTCGTTGACGCTACATTCATCAGCGTTGAGAAGGCTCTCGTATCAGTTGCTACTGAGGAGCAGACTCTTCCTAAGGAAGGCGGCGAGTTCGACGTGAAGGTAGTTTACAAGGGTGCCGGTGTATTCCCTACAGTTCCTGAGGAGTACAGGTCATGGGTATCTATCGTTGATATGCAGAACAAGGAAGGCGTTCCAAGCAAGATCGAGCCTAACCCTGCAGATACAGCAATCGTGAAGATCGCAGTCCTTCCTAACGAGGCTGGCGACCGTTCAGGTTCAGTATCATTCACATCAGGTTCATCTACAGTTCCTTACAAGTTCATGCAGAAGGGTGCCATCATCGAGACTACAGCAGACAAGATCAATGCTGCAGAGGACGGTGAGACACAGTACAGACTTACCGGTGTCGTTAAGAGCATCGCGAATGGCAAGTACGGTAACATCTACATCGCTGACTACACAGGTGAGGTTTATGTATATGGTACTTACGATGCTGACGGCAACAGATTCGACGCATTCGCAACTCCTATAAAGGAGGGCGACATCGTTACAGTCGTAGGTCCTAAGACTTCATACAAGGGCGATCCTCAGATGAAGAACGTGACTGTAGAGAAGCACATTTCTGTTGCTCCTGTGACTGTTGCAGACTTCCTCGCAGCTCCAGAGGCTAAGGATGTATACTACAGCCTTACAGGTACTGTATCCAACATTGTAAACACAACTTACGGTAACTTCGATATCGTTGACGAGACAGGTTCTGTATATGTTTACGGCCTCCTCTCAGGTTGGGGCGGTCCTTCTAAGCAGTTCGAGTCTCTCGGTCTCAAGGAAGGTGACAAGATCACTCTCGTAGGTGTTCGTGCTGCATACAAGGGCACAGCTCAGGTAGGAAGCGCATTCTTCGTATCAAAGGCAGAGTAATCACACTCTCATATAACGCAGAAGGCGGTTGTCGGTCGGCAACCGCCTTTTTCTATGTTCATGCCTCGAAATTCACCTCTTGCAAAATTCCCGTCAGAATGTTATATTTGTAAATTGCTAAAAATGGTTTTAAAATGAAGACTATTAGATTTATAGCCGGATTTATAGTGGCTTTTGCAACACTCATTTCCTGCGGAGAGAAGGTGGATGATCCTGTTCCCGATACGGTCAATATCGTTATGGTTGAGACAAGCCTGAATTTCAGCGCGACAGGAGGTTCGAAGGATGTTACCATGAAGGCGACAGGGGATTGGAAGGTGGCTTCCGCTCCGGATTGGATTACGGTGAGTCCTTCGTCAGGTGCGGCTTCGCAGTCGCAGCAGAAAGTGACTGTGACGGCTGAGGAGAACAGCGCTTCGGAAAGGTCTGCTGACGTGAAGTTCTCGGCAGGTGACAAGACAGCCGTGCTGAGGGTAAGTCAGGATGCTGCGGTAGTGATCGATGACAGTTTCAGACCGGAGGCCGCAAAGTGGTATGTATATAAAAAGACGGACAAGGTCGAAGCCGGCAAGTCCTATCTGCTGGTTGCCTTGAGCAAGACAGCTGTTCCGTATCCTTCCGAGACAGGTTACGGTTATATGAACACGACAGGAGTCGTGATCGAAGGTGATGAAATCGTGTCGATGGGAAGAAATGCCTTTACCTTCACTGCTGCCGAAGGCGGATTTATCATCAGCCAGGCGGTGGACGGAAGATATATCTTCCTGAAAGACAGCTACAACAGCTTCCAGGTCGAGGCGGAGCTTCCTGCAAAGGGCCATGTGTGGACCGTCAAGGCAGGTGATGCCGGCATGTTCACCATAAAGAACGTTGAGAAGGGAAAGACCTTCCAGTATGACCCTGAATTCAGCACATATGCGGCATATACGGATGTCAAAGGCACGCTTCCATGCCTCTATGAGTGCGTGAAGGAGACTGCCGCCCCTGTGAAACCGACATTCACAACTGTCCCTAAGTGGCTTGAACTTCCTCAGACCAAGGATGATGACGGTCTGGATTTCTATTCCCATGATATGGTTGCAGGCGGAAAGAGCATGAGAAGCTGGTCGTTCGACTATGATCCCGAGGCTCTTCTCTCCCATTGGGTGGCCTATCCTCTCAACAAGGAACTTGCAGGAAGGGGTTCGCGTACCGACCAGTGGGGTTACGACCCTTTTGTTCCGATAGAGAGTCAGCCGTCTCTTTACAGCTCATACAAGGGCGATTGGCAGCGTGGACATCAGCTTCCATCTGCCGACAGGCTTAACTATGACGACAATGTCAAGACCTTCTATTTCACCAATATGACTCCGCAGAACGGAGAACTTAACGATGGAGTATGGAAGGAGCTTGAGGACAAGGTACGTAAATGGTCCGAGCAGTTCGATACCCTGTATGTAGTTACAGGCTGTTCGATAGAGGGTAGTACGGAAGTCGCCATGGACAATGACGGAAAGGCCGTAACAGTGCCGGTAGGCTATTACAAGGCTCTGCTTGGTTACAGCAAGGCGGGTTCTGTCGGTATTGCTTCTGAGACAGGCGGTTACACAGGCTGTGCCTTCTGGTTCGACAACAAGCCGTATTCGGGAGGATATATGGATCAGGCAATGACCATTGCGGAGCTTGAGGAGAAGGTAGGACTTGACTTCTTTGTAAATCTGGATCCTGCAGTGGCGGAGAAGGTGGAGAAAACTCAGGACAGTTGGTGGAAGTGATATGAAAAGGTTGATACTTTATTCATGCTTGCTGCTGGTTCTGGCGGCTTGCACCGGCGAACCGGCAGACAGTCAGCATGTCATCGGATTCTATAATCTTGAGAATCTGTTCGACACTGTCGATGACCCTCAGAAGAACGACGAGGATTTCCTTCCGGACGGACGCAACAGCTGGACCGAGGACAAATATCAGGAGAAACTCGCAAACATGGCTCAGGTTATCGACGCCATGGCAGACAGGAACGGCCGTTACCATACCGTTCTCGGAGTCTGCGAAGTGGAGAACAGGAAAGTTCTGGAAGACCTTGTCGCTCAGGAAGATATCGCTGGCGCGGGTTTCGAGGTGGTACACCATGAAGGGCCGGACGGCCGTGGAATAGATGTGGCCCTGCTTTACAGGCCGTCGCAGTTCAAGCTTCTGGATTCGGAGTCTATACCATATGATTTCGAGGACAGTTCCATTGACTTCGAGATGAGCCGCAAGGATCGCAGGAGTTTTCGTACCCGCGACATCCTCATGGTCAGAGGTCTTATCGGCGACGAGATGTTCGCCTTCTATGTGGCGCACCTGCCTTCGAGAGGAGGTGACAAGCCGGGCGGCCACCAGCTGCGCAGCCGTGGAGCCGAGATAATGTATGACCATGCGTCCGGGCTCATGGAAGCTTACCCCGGCATCAAGATAGTCTGCATGGGTGACATGAACGATAATCCTACGGACGAAAGCATGGATGAATATCTGCATGGAGAGGAAAACCTTGCCGATGTGGATGAGGATGATTTCTTCAGCCCTTATGTTTCCATGCTCAAGGCCGGATTCGGTACCCTGACATATCGCGGTGTATGGAACATCTACGACCTTCAGCTTGTGAACCATGCCCTTGCCCATGCTCCTCAGGGAGGCCTCCGTATTGCCGACCATGACGGTGACGGATATTACGGAAACATATTCGATGCCTCGTTTCTGACCAATCAGGACGGAAAATACAAGGGGACGCCGTACAGGAGCTTTTCCGGCGGCAATTTCATAGGAGGATACAGCGATCACTATCCTACTTATATCGTGTTAGTTGATAATCAATAAATTACATAGTGTATGAAACGTATTTCAATTTTTATTATGATGGTTATGGCAGCAGTTTCCTGCAACAGAATCAACCCGTTCCTTGCGGAGTGGGAGACTCCATATGGCATTCCTGACTTCACTCAGGTGAAGGAGAAGCATTACATCCCGGCGATCGAATTCGGCATTCTCCAGCAGCAGGCCGAGATCGATGCGATAATCGCGAATCCGGATGCTCCGACATTCGAGAATGTAGTGGAGGCTTACGAGCGTTCTGGAGCAGTTCTTGACCGTGTTTCAAGCGTGCTTTTCAATGTGTCGGAGTCAGATGCGACAGAGTCTCTCCAGAAGATTGTGGAAGAGGCGCTTCCGCTTATCTCTGTCCATAGCGACAACATCTTCATGAACCCTTATTTCTTCACGAAGGTGGAGAAGCTTTACAGGGATATCGATGTACTTGGCCTGAACCAGGAACAGAAGATGGCCTTGAAGAAGCTCTACAATGCATTTGTGAAGAATGGTATCGCACTCAATGAGACTTCTCAGGCAAGGATGCGTGAAATCAATCTCGAACTTTCATCGCTTTCCAACACTTTCGGAAACAATCTTCTTGCAGAGAACAATGCATTTGCAGAGAAGTACGGCATCTCTATTTCGGAGTACGGCGAGGCAATGGCTTCGACTGATGACCGTGCCCTCAGGGAGGAGATGTTCAAGGCTTATTCATCTAGAGGCAACAATGGCAATGAATATGATAACAAGGAGCTGATAACCAAGATGATGGCCCTTCGTATCGAAAAGGCTAAGCTTCTCGGCTACGACAATCCTGCCGAGATGATTCTTGCCGACAAGATGGCCGGTAATCCTGAGGCTGTCGACACTTTCCTTGCTTCCATCCTTACACCTGCTGTTGAGAAGGCGAAGGCTGAGATTGTCGATATGCAGGCAATCATGGATGAGGATATAAAGGCCGGACTTCTTCCTGAAGGCTCTAAGATCGAGCCATGGGACTGGGCTTATTATGCCGAGAAGGTGCGCAAGGCCAAATATGCCCTTGACGAGGAGCAGACAAAGCCTTATTTCAAGATGGAGAATGTGCGTCAGGGTGTATTCGACCTTACGACAAAGCTCTTCGGACTTCAGTATGAGAAGCTTGAGGATATCCCTGTATATCACCCTGATGTAGAAGGCTTCAAGGTAACTGATGCCGACGGCTCCCTCATAGGCGTCATCCTTACAGACTATTTCCCACGCAGCACCAAGAGAGGCGGCGCATGGATGACCAATTTCGTGAATCAGGAAGTCATTGACGGTGAGGATATCCGTCCTGTAATCGTGAATGTCGGCAACTTCGCGAAGCCGACTGAGGACAAGCCTTCGCTTCTTACCCTTGATCAGGTGAGCACCCTCTTCCATGAGTTCGGTCATGCTCTCCACGGTCTCCTCAGCCAGTGTACATACAAGAGCGTGAGCGGTACATCCGTGGCTCGTGACTTTGTGGAGCTCCCTTCGCAGATCATGGAGAACTGGGCCTTCGAGAAGGATCTTCTCAAGGAATATGCCCGTCATTATGAGACAGGAGAGGCTATTCCTGATTCGCTCGTGGCAAAGATCGATGCTGCCGGCACCTTCAACCAGGGTTTCATGACAACAGAGCTTGCAGCCGCATCCATGCTCGACCTCAAGTGGCATATGCTTGAGTCGATGGAGGGTGTAGATCCTATGGAGTTCGAGGCTGAGGCCTGCCGTCAGATGGGCCTTATCGACGAGATCATCCCTCGTTACCGCAGCACATATTTCGCCCATATCTTCAGCGGCGGATATAGTGCAGGATACTACAGCTACCTTTGGGCTGAGGTTCTTGACAAGGATGCCTTCGAACTCTTCACCCAGAAGGGCGTCTTCGACAAGGCCACAGCAATGTCCTTCCGTCGCAATGTCCTTGAGAAGGGCGGAAGTGATGAACCGATGGTTCTCTACAGGCGTTTCCGCGGTGCGGATCCTGATCCTGCTGCGCTCCTGCGTGCACGCGGACTGTAATGTCAACCCTTAAAACAATAAAGCTATGCAGCTCGATTTTTTAGGAAAGAAATTGCTTCTTCTTGTTCTTGCAGCCTTCATGGTTCCTGCTTCGCTGTCCGCTCAGAAGACATTCTCTCAGGAGGAAATGCAGAAGGTCTATGATGAAGTCAAGACTCATTACAAGTATGGCCTTGTGATGACTGCCCCGGGAGCGGATCAGATGACCGACAGCCCGAGCATCTTCCGTAAAGGCGATACATGGTACATGTACTATATCATCTATGACGGCCGCGGCTATGAGACATGGATGGCGGAAAGCTCGGATCTTCTGCATTGGGAGACCAAGGGAAGGGTCTTGAGCTTTTCCGGAAATGAGGATTGGGATGCCAACTAGAAAGCCGGCTATCTTGCTCTGATAGACAACAAGTGGGGCGGAAGCTATAAGCTTGGAAAGTATCAGGGAAAGTATTGGCTTACCTATCTCGGAGGCAACAGCACAGGTTATGAGGCAGGCATGCTTTCGACAGGTCTGGCAAATTCTGATACAGCTGTCGAGCCTGTTGAATGGCAGAGATTCGAGAAACCGGTGCTTTCTCCTGATGATGAGGATGCACGCTGGTGGGACAGCAATGTGATCTACAAGAGTACGGTGATGCGTGATGAGAAGAGGCTCACAGGCCATGATTTTGTGATGTACTATAACGCAAAGGGCACGGCTGAGAGCATCGGTATGGCTGTCAGTGACAATATGGTCGACTGGGAACGCTTCGGTGATGATCCTGTCCTTGACCACAAGAGGGGAATCACAGGCGATGCCTATCTTCAGAGGATGGGCGACCTTTGGGTAATGTTCTATTTCGGATTCAGCTGGAATGAGGAGACTGCCGGCAGGGCCTGGGATACGTTTGCATGTTCATATGACCTTGTGAACTGGACAGACTGGCAGGGCAGCCCTCTTATCGAGCCGACTGAGGATTTCGATGCCCGCTTTGCCCACAAGCCTTGTGTAGTCAAGTACAAAGGTGTGGTCTATCATTTCTATTGTGCCGTAGACAAGGCCGGACACAGGGGAATTGCTGTCTCTACTTCTAAGGATATGGGAAAGAGCAGCATGACTTTCCCTGCTGCCGAATGATACTGCGCTTGGTCATAAATTTATGATTCAAATAAACTGCCGGCAGGCAGAGGTGGAGCGAGCGTTGAGCCGCGAAGCGGATTGTATTCCGCGAGAGCCACCTCTGCCTGCCGGCAGTATTGTCAGAATAATATTATCGGATGTAGCTGGTAAGAGCCTTCATCTTGCCCTCAGGATTGAGAGTGAAGCTCTTTGTGCATGCAGGAAGCAGCACAGTCTCTCCCTGACGGAGAGTGACAGCATTACCTTCATTGTCTGTAAGGGTTCCCTGACCTTCCACGCAGATTACGATCATGAACGAGTCAAGTCCTGCCATGTCCTTTGAAACAGGCTGGTCGATCTCGTAGAGTGAAGTCGTGAAGTACTCGCAGTCCACGATCTGGTTCTCCTGATTAGGCTTCTGCTCATATGCAGTCTTGTAGTCAGGAAGAACGGTGTAGTCGATGGCTGCCTTTGAAAGCTCTGTATGGAGCTCGCGAGGCTGACCGTCCAGACCTACACGGCCGAAATCATAGATGCGGTAGGTGATGTTGGAAGTCTGCTGGATCTCTGCGATGAAGCAGCCTGTACCGATGCTGTGGATACGTCCTGCAGGGAGGAAGAATACGTCTCCTGCGTGTACGTCATAGTCATGGAGCACTTCAGTGATGGTATTGTCCTCCACCTTGGCTGCATACTCCTCCGGAGTGATTTCCTTTGTGAGTCCTGACATGAGATGAGCCTTTTCGTCAGCCTGAACTACATACCACATCTCTGTCTTACCCTTTGAACCATCATGTCTTGCTGCCGCGAGCTCGTCATCAGGATGAACCTGGATGGAAAGGTCGTCGCGTGCATCGATGAACTTGATCAGGAGAGGGAACTCCTCGCCTGTCTTTGCATATACCTTCTCTCCGAGAAGCTTTCCCTTGTACTCGGCTGTAAGCTCAGCGATTGTCTTTCCTGCGAGAGGACCGTTTGCAACCACTGACTCATTGCCCTTCACTCCTGAGAGCTCCCAGCTTTCGCCGATGTTGTGCTGGTCTGTCTCGACGCCCTTGAAAGGAGCTATCTTCTCGCCGCCCCAAACGACGCTCTTGAATATATTTTCAAACTTTAATGGATACATGATTGTTTTATTTATCTGATATTGTGAAATAAGGGAACCGTGCTACCCCTCTGGCCGCAGAGGGAGGGGCCCACGAAGTGGGAGGGATTGTTCCCGTTTTCACAATATCAGTATAGTTAAAAATTATTTATCTAATTGATCAAGTGCAAAAGTATATGCGCCGACAGAAATCGCCTTGCTGGCTCCCATCTTGGAAATAGCCACTCCTATACGCTTCTGAGGATCGTAGTTCACTTCCTCCTCGCTGCCGTAAACCTTCAGCTTGCGCTGCTCGCCACGTGCGAATTCTGCAAACTCCTCCTCATTGTCAAGGTCATAGACCTTCATCTGAACCCTGTTGAGCTCGACTCCAGAAAGAGAGTAGATCTTGCTGCGGAGAGACTCGAAGAGAGCCGGCATGATGTACTTACGTGCTGCTGTGATGCCGCCTCCGATCACGATAAGACCATCGGTTATGGTCACTGCTGTAGCCATTGCGTCACCTGCGACCTCACCCATCTCGGCGAAAGCCTTCTTTGCAGCCTCCGCATCGCCTTCCTTCTTGCCCTCGGCGATGTCGAAGATGTCCTTAGGCTCGTAGTTATGGCCAGGATTGCCGGAGAGTTCTCCATAAACCCTCTTTATGGCTCTTACAGCCACACCTTCCTCTACGAATACTCCAGGATACTTCTTGTGAGGGAGGCAGAAGATCTCCACGCATGAATTGTCGCCTCGGTTAAGCTCTCCGTTGACGATCATTCCGATACCGAAACCTGTACCGAAAGTGTATCCGAGCATGTTCTTGTAGCGCTTTGCGCTTCCTGCCGCCTCAAGCTTCTCATTCACTTCCGGAAGGACTCCACCAAGAGCCTCGCCGTATGCGAAGAGGTCACCGTCATTGTTGATGAAGACAGGGATTCCGAACTTGTTCCTGAGGAACGGTCCGAGAGCTACACCGTCTCTGAACGACGGGAAGTTAGGGAGGAAGCCTCCGATGATACCGTTAGGGTAGTCAGCCGGTCCAGGGAAAGCGAAGCTGATAGCTACAGGCTTCTCCTCGAGCTTGTTGATTACTGACTGGAATCCTACGACCATTGTCTCAAGGCAAAGGTCGAGGTCGTTTGCGTTTGAAGGAAGCGTGATCGGCTCGATGATGAATTCACCGCCGCGCATTGCTCCAAAAACCATGTTTGTACCACCTGCATCAAGGGTGAGCACAATACGTGAGTCTGTTTTGAAATTAGCCATTTGTGTATCTGTTATGTGTTTATCTTTCCGATCTGCTGTATGAATAAGGCTTGTCTTCCTCCTTTGTTCCTCTTTCGAGGCAAGGCTGACAATCCAGAATGAAGTTCAACTCTGCACCCTTGATGAGGTCGTTGAAATTCAGATAGTTATGTCCCCATATGCTTCCGTTCATCTTCAGTTCCCGTACATATGGGCCGCAGTCTGTACCTTCTGCCGTGATCTTCAGCTCATTGCCGTTTTCCAGATGCACCGTCGCCTCCCGGAAAAGCGGAGTTCCAAGGGCATACTGGCCGGATCCCGGGCATACCGGATAGAAGCCGAGGGCAGAGAATACATACCATGCCGAAGTCTGGCCGTTGTCCTCATCGCCGCAGTAGCCGTTAGGGCTGGCATCATAGAGCCTGTCCATCACCTCGCGGATCCATTTCTGCGCCTTCCATGGCTGGCCGGCCCAGTCATAGAGGTACAGCATGTGCTGGGCAGGCTGGTTGCCATGGGCATAATTACCCATGTTCGCCACCTGCATCTCCGTGATTTCGTGGATACGGAAGCCATAGTAGCTGTCGTCATAGATCGGCGGTACGACGAACACCGAGTCAAGCATGGATGCGAAGGTCTCTTCTCCTCCCATCATGTCTATGAGCCCGTCTACATCGTGGAACACCGACCATGTGTAGTGCCATGCGTTGCCTTCAGTGAAGGCGTCTCCCCATTTGTAAGGGCTGAACGGTTCCTGGAACTTTCCGTCCTTGTTGCGTCCGCGCATGAGGTTGGTCGAACTGTCGAAGACATTCTTCCAGTTCTGCGACCTCTTCTCCCATTTGCGGAGTTCTTCATCGGGGCGTCCCATCTTTTTCGCCATCTGCAGTATGCACCAGTCGTTGTAGGCATATTCGAGGGTGCGGGCCACATTCTCATCGACTCCCACATCGTACGGAATATAGCCGAGCGTATTGTACCACTGGTGGCCGAGACGGCCTGTCGAGCTGACCTCAGGGTGGACATTCTCTGTTCCGTATGCTATGCACTCGTACAGAGCCTGCATGTCCTGTCCGCTTGTAAGTCCCATCAGAGCGGCCTCTGCCACGACTGAAGCGGAGTTGTTGCCCACCATGCATCCTCTATGTCCCGGACTTGCCCATTCCGGAAGGAAGTCGTTCTCTCGGGCGATATTGGCGAGTCCCTGCTGGATCTCCTCGTTCACGGAAGGATATACGAGGTTGAGCAGAGGGAAAAGCGCACGGAACGTATCCCAGAATCCTGTATCGGTGTAGAGATATCCCTTGCACACCTGTCCGTTGTACGGGCTGTAGTGTACCGGTTCTCCTTCTTTGTTGATTTCATAGAATTTGCGTGGGAACAGAAGGCTTCTGTAAAGGCATGAATAGAAGGTGCGGTACTGGTCTGTAGTTCCGCCGCTGACCTCGATGCGTCCCAGAACATCATTCCATATGCATCTGGCCTCTTCCTTGATCTGCTCGAAGTCCCTGCCTTCCGCCTCCTTGAAGTTGAGCCATGCCTGCTCAAGGGATATGAATGACGAAGCAGACCTGACTCCGACCTTTTCACCGCGCACTGTCTTGAACTGTACGCTGGCCAGGGCATGCCTGCCTTCGAACTCGTTTCTGCCCTTCAGGGCCTTCTTCGGGCCGTTATATACCGTGAATGATTCTATCGGCTTGTCGAATTTGACCACGAACCAGTTGCGGAAGTTATCAGGTACGCCGCCGCTGTTCTTGGTCGTGTAGCCTACGACAGCATTCTCTTCGGGTATCACCTTTATGTAGGATCCGTCATCGTAGGCATCCACAATGATTCCGGATGTGCTGCTTTCAGGATAGGTGAAGCGGAATGCAGCAGCCCTTTCCGTCGGAGCTATTTCCGCATTTATATCATGGTCACAGAGATAGACCTGATAGTAATAAGGCTTTGCCGTTTCGCTCTTGTGGGTGAACCAGCTTGCTCTGTCATTCTGACTTACCTTGCTGATGTCCCTTACCGGCATTATGGCGAACTGACCGTAGTCGTTGATCCATGGTGATGGCTGGTGTGTCTGTTCGAAGCCGCGGATCTGATGCGCGTCGTACCTGTATGCCCAGCCGTCTCCCATTTCTCCTGTGACGGGAGTCCAGAAGTTCATGCCCCATGGCAGAGCCAGGGCAGGGTAGGTGTTGCCGGTTGAAAACGAATGGTCTGAGAGCGAGCCCACAAGAGTAGATACATACTCTGCGGGCTGCTGTGTCAGATCACATGACTTCTGTTGTGCATGGCCTGTTGCGGCCATCATGGCCACCGAAGTCAGGATAGCCAAGGCTTTTCTTATAATCATGCGGTTAGTTTTGTTGTCTTGTGCGTGCCCGGTTATACCAGAGCCTGACCTGTCATGGCGGCAGGCTGCTCGATTCCCATCAGCTTGAGGATGGTAGGAGCTACGTCGGCAAGCTTTCCGTCCTTTACTTCCTTGACATCATCTCCGGCGTTCACAACGATGAAAGGAACGTCGTTGAGAGAGTGGGCTGTATTAGGAGTGCCGTCGTCGTTGACTGCATAGTCTGCGTTTCCGTGGTCTGCTGTGATGAGGACTACATAACCCTGGGCCTTTGCTGCCTCTACAACCTTCTCAACGCATGAGTCAACGGCTGTTACAGCCTTGCGGATAGCCTCGTATACTCCGGTATGGCCGATCATGTCGCCGTTTGCGAAGTTGAGGATGATGAGGTCGTTGCGGCCTGTGTTGATCGCCTCCACGAGCTTCTCGGTAACCTCAGGAGCACTCATCTCCGGCTGAAGGTCGTATGTCGCAACCTTAGGAGAGTTCACAAGGATTCTGTCCTCGTTCTCGAAGAGTGACTCTGCACCGCCGTTGAAGAAGAAGGTCACATGTGCATATTTCTCTGTCTCTGCGATGCGGAGCTGGTTCTTTCCTGCCTTTGAAACCACCTCGCCGAGAGTCTCCTGTACGTTTTCCTTGTCGAAGAGGATGTGTACGCCTGTGAAAGAAGCGTCGTATGGAGTGAGGCAGCAGAAGTAGAGAGGAAGCGTGTGCATTCCCTGCTCCGGCATATCCTGCTGTGTAAGGACTGCTGTAAGCTCACGGGCGCGGTCGTTGCGGAAGTTGAAGAAGATCACTGCATCGCCTTCCTGAACCTTTGTAAGCGGCTGGCCTTCTGCATCTGTGATGACGATAGGCTTGATGAATTCGTCGGTCACGCCTTCGTCATATGAAGCCTGGATAGCCTCTGTAGCTGAAGCCGCGTAGTTGCCCTTTGCGTCCACGAGCATGTCATAAGCCTCCTTCACGCGCTCCCATCTCTTGTCACGGTCCATCGCGTAGAAACGTCCGCAGACTGTAGCTACCTTTCCGGTAGACTTTGCCATTTCAGCCTCGAGGCCCTCTACGAAGCCCTTTCCGCTCTTAGGGTCGGTGTCGCGGCCGTCCATGAAGCAGTGTACGTATACATCTTCAAGACCATATTCCTTAGCTACGTTGAGGAACTCGTATACATGCTCGAGCGAGCTGTGTACGCCGCCCATCGATGCGAGACCCATGAGGTGGAGCTGCTTGTTGTTTGCCTTTACATAGTCATATGCTGCCTTGATCTCCGGGTTCTGGAGGAACTTGTGCTCGCGTGCAGCTATGTTGATCTTTACGAGATCCTGATAGACAACGCGTCCTGCGCCGAGATTGAGGTGACCTACCTCAGAGTTTCCCATCTGGCCCTCAGGAAGACCTACTGCCTCGCCGCAAGCCTTGAGAGTGCTCATAGGATACTGCTTGCGGAGCCCCTCGATGTAAGGAGCACCCTGAGTGTAGATAACGTTAGACTCATCCTGTCTTCCCTCGCCCCATCCGTCGAGGATCATTAAAAGAACTTTCCTGTCCATGATTTTTCTATTTTTTATATGTTTTACATTTCAATTTTCATATCCCACAAATGTAATCATATTTTTCTCCAAAAGCAAGCCTAGTATCCGCCTCCAAGTGCATGATACAGATTGATGACTCCCTGGATCTGGGCAAACTTGTCTGAAGCTTCCGCAAGTTCGGCCTTGAGGAGAGTCTGCTGTGCAGTAAGGACTTCGATATATGTGGCTCCTCCGTGCTTCATCAGCAGCTGGGTGTTCCATACTGCCGCCTTCAGATGGACGACCTGGCTGCGGTCCACCTCCATCCTCTCCTGTGCCGCCTGCCACTGGATCAGGGCATTGTTCACTTCCACGCCGGCATCAAGAACCGCCTGCCTGAACTGGTACAACGCTTCTTCCTGCTGTGCCTTCGCCTTCTTCAGATTGGCCTTGAGGCTCCTCTTGGCGAAAACCGGCTGGAGCACCGATGCCGCGAGATTGGCAAAGAATTCACTTGGATCGACACTCGCTCCCGATGCATTCCATCCGAGTGTTCCGCTCAGGCTGAGCTGAGGATAGAATGATGCCTGAGCTACATTTGTAGCATAGTAGGCCTGAGCGAGCGCCATTTCCGCCTGCTTGACGTCAGGCCTTCTTGAAAGCAGTCCGGACGGAAGTCCTGCAGATAGCTCGATAGGGAAGTTCTGCTCGTTGAGATGGCCTCTTCTTACGGTAACGGGCACAATGCCGAGCAATGCGCAGAAGGCGTTTTCCGTCTCTACTATGCTCTGCTCGAGGTCAATCATGGAAGCTTGTACGTTGAGCTGGTTCGACTTGGCCTGCAGGACAGCCGCCTCATTTGTCTTTCCGGCTCTCTTGAGGGCTTCCATCGTGCGGATGTTCTCCTTCCAGTTGTCATATGTCCTCTGGCTCACGCTCATCTGCTCGTCAAGCATGAGGAGGGTATAGTACATGTTCGCGATGGATGCGACGAGCTGTGTCTGAACCGCCTGTCTGTATGCGACGCTCTGCTCGAGGGCAGCGGCAGCCTGATGCTTCGAGTTCCTGAGCTTTCCGAATATGTCAGCTTCCCAGCTCGCCCCGATGTTCACAGAGAAAGCATTTCCTCCGGGTGCAGATACCTGTTCTTTCAGAGCGGCATTCACGCCAGGGAGAAAAGCGCCTCGTGCGGCCGTCAGCACGGCTTCGGCTTCATCTACCTTCAGCCTCGCCACGTTCAGGTCTGTGTTGTTTTCCAGACCTACATTGATCCACTCCTTCAGAATAGGGTCATTGAAGAAATCCTCCCATGAGATTTCCGCAATCGATGTGGTGTCGTCCTGCTGCGGCAGCCTGTTGTAGAGGCTGTCGGCAAAGTCGGTGGCAGGACGTTCATATTTCTTGTATAGACCGCAGCTGCTGAATGAAAGCAGGCCTGCGATCAGTATTATATATCTGTAAATCTTCATAATCTCATTTTACATTCTTTTGGACCTGTCCGGCATGACCTTCTCTTCAATGTTCTGGAATACGATGAACAGCGCAGGTACTACGATGATAAGGGCAAGAGTTCCGATGAGCATGCCTCCTACGGTACCCACACCGATGGATATGTTTCCGTTGGCACCTACGCCTGTGGCGAACATCAGAGGCAGCATACCGAAGATCATTGTGAGCGAAGTCATAAGGATCGGTCTGAGACGGGCCTTGGCGGCGGACATCGCAGCCAGAGGAATACTCATGCCTTCCGCCCTCTTCTGAGATGCAAATTCGGTCAGGAGGATAGCTGTCTTGGCAAGAAGACCGATGAGCATCAGGAGACCGATCTGCAGGTAGATGTTGTTTTCAAGTCCGAACATCCTTGCGAACAGGAAGCTTCCGGCAAGTCCGAAAGGAACCGACAGAATGATCACTACCGGTATAAGGAAGCTCTCGTACAATGCGCAGAGTATCAGGTAGATGAATATGATACAGATGGCGAAAATCACCGCTACGGAACTACCTGTGTTGGCCTCTTCTCGCGACATTCCTCCGAATTCATATCCGTATCCCGCAGGAAGCACTTCGGCAGCGACCTCCCTGACGGCCTGGATGGCCTGTCCGGAACTGTAGCCTTCCGCTGCATTTCCGTTGATAGAGATCGCAGTGAACAGGTTGAATCTTGAGATGGACTGCGGTCCGTAGATGCGCGTGAGGGTGAGATACTGGTTGACCGGAGACATCTCGCCCTTGGAGTTGCGCACGAACATGTTCTGGAGCGACTTCGGATCGAGACGGTATTCCGGTGCCGCCTGAAGCATCACACGGTAGAGCTTTGAGAATCTGTTCATGTTCGAAGCATAGCTTCCTCCGACATATCCGGACACTACATCCAGCACATCTTTAGGAGAAATGCCGTTTCTCTTGCACAGAGCGGCATCCACTTCCACCAGATACATAGGATAGGTCGAGTCGAAGGATGTCTTCGCACGCATTATCTCAGGACGGTTGTTGAGCTCGGCAATGAAATTCTTGCTGATCTTCTCGAGGTCTTCAAGAGTTCCTCCCTTCTGATCCTGTACATACAGTTCGAAACCGCTGCTGGCTCCATATCCCGGAATCATTCCTCGTGTATATACCATGATGTCGGCGGATGTGATGTCGGATGTACGGGCATAGATCTCCTCCATGACCGAGTCGATGTCATCGCCTTCGCCTTCGCGCTCCTCCCAGTCCTTGAGCCTGATCACGAAGTTACCTGTAGAAGAGCCCTGACCGAACATCATTCCCCAGCCGGTTGTCCTCGAATAGGCCTCGATCTGCGGTATGGTGCTGATTCTTAGATCGATTTCCTCCATCACCTTGTTAGTTTCGGCGATGTTGGTTCCCGGAGGAGTGCGCACGTCCACATTGATCGAGCCCATGTCCTCCTTAGGCACCAGACCTGTCTTGGTCGTCGTCATGAGGTAGTAGAGACCTCCGCAGGCGATTACAAGCAGCACAGCGGTGAGCCATCTTCTCTTGAGCATGAAGAGGACAAGATGCTTGTATTTGTTTATGAGTGCGTGGAAGACAGCCTCGAAGGCATCGTGGAATCTTGTCGAGAAACTTGCCTTCTGACCTTCCGCGACCTCCTCATGCGGGGTCATGATGAGCGAACAGAGGGCAGGGGAGAGGGTGAGCGAGTTGACGAGGGAAATACCCACAGCTACGGCCATCGTAAGACCGAACTGGGTGTAGAACGTACCTGTCGTACCTCCCATGAAGCTCACAGGGATGAACACCGCCATGAACACGAAGGTGGTGGCCATCAAGGCTGTGGAAATGCCTCCCATGGCATCGACGGTGGCCTTGTAAGGCGATTTGTATCCTTCATCGAATTTCGCCTGTACAGCTTCGACGACCACTATGGAGTCGTCCACGACCGTACCGATGACGAGCACAAGGGCGAACAAGGTGATCATGTTGAGGCTGAAGCCCGCTACCATCAGGAATGCGAAGGTTCCCACGAGTGAAACGATGATCGAAATCGTAGGTATGATGGTGGAGCGGAGGCTCTGGAGAAAGACATACACGACGAGTATCACGAGAAGGATGGCCTCGAACAGGGTCTTGATCACATTCCTGATGGATGCGTCGAGGAAGTCCTTCGTACTCATCAGGTCGACGATTTCGAGACCTTTCGGCAGACCCTCGCGGATCTCCTCGACAGTCTTGTCCACCTCCTTGATGATCTCATTGGCGTTCGAGCCGGATGTCTGTGATATGCTTATCGTCGTGCCGGGATGACCGTTCACCTTACCTACATAATCATAGCTCCTCTCACCAAGCTCGATATTCGCTACATCCTTGAGCCTGAGCACTGTACCGTCGCTTTCGGCGCGGATGACCATGTTCTCGTAGTCGGTCACATCCTCGTAGCGTCCGCGATATTTGAGCACATAGCGGAAGGTGTTGTCGGACTCTGCACCGAGGGTTCCTGTAGGGGCTTCAAGATTCTGCTCCGCGAGAACGGCTGATATGTCCGATGGCATGAGATTGTATTTCGCCATCTTGCCCGGATCCATCCAGATACGGAGAGAGTAGTCTCCACCGCGGACATCGACCTCACCGACGCCTGCTACTCGCGAGAGTCTTGGCTCGATGTTGATCTTCAGGTAGTTGACGATGAATTTCCTGTCGAATGTGCCGTCAGGGCTGTATACGGCCAGAGTCTTGATTCGGCTGGTCTGTCTTTTACGTACGGTCACACCGCTTCGTGTCACTTCGGCTGGAAGAAGGCTCTGTGCTGAGGCAATTCGGTTCTGCACATTGACCATGGCCATGTCGCCGTCTGTTCCCTGACGGAAATATATCTGGATGCTTGCAGATCCTGAGTTGGTGGCTGACGAAACCATGTACATCATGTCCTCGACACCGTTTATGGCTTCTTCAAGCGGCACAAGCACGCTTCGCTGCACGGTCTCTGCGTTGGCTCCTGCATATGAAGCCGAGACACTTACGGTAGGAGGGGCTATTTCAGGAAACTGCTCTACAGGCAGCTGAACGAGTCCGATGATTCCGAGCAGAAGTATTATTATGGAAATCACTCCTGCAAGGATGGGACGGTCTATGAAAGTCTTTACATTCATTATTCCTGCTCCTCCTTTCTTGTCTTGATTTCAGTTCCTTCCTTGAGGAGGCCGGCTCCTTCGGATACGATGATGTCTCCCGGTTCAAGTCCGCTTTCCACGATATATTCGATACCGTTGTTGTTCGGTGCTACATGGATTTCCGTTGCGGATGCCTTGCCGTCCACGACCTTGTACACGAAGATCCTGTCCTGCAGCTCGTATGTGGCTGTCTGAGGGATGGCTATGCAGCCTGTTCTTTCCACAGGGATGACGATGGTGCCGCTACCACCGTTGCGCAGAAGGTGCTGGTAGTTGGGGAAAGCGGCTCTGATGCTGACTGCACCGGTAGACTCGCTGATGGTTCCGCTGATCGCGTTGATCTTGCCCTTATGTCCGTAGAGACGTCCGTTGCTCATTATGAGTTCGACAGGAGGCATCTGTCTGATCGCATTGTCAAGTGACTCGAACTGCTGGATCATGTCAAGCATCTGGTTCTCAGCCATTGAGAAATATGCATAGACCCTGCTGTCGTCGGAAACGGTCACAAGAGGCTGGGCGATGCTGCTGCTAACGAGGGCTCCGACACGGTAGGGGATCATGGATGCCACTCCGTTCACAGGAGAGCGCACTTCGGTATATGACAGATTGTTTCCTGCGCTTACCTCTTCCGCCTTGCACAGGGCAAGCCTGGCTTCTGCTTCAGTAAGGTCGTTCTGGGCCGTCATGAGGTCGAATTCGGAAACGACATCCTGTTCGTAAAGGTCCTGGTTGCTCTCGAGAATCAGCTTCGCTGTGGAGAGGGCTGCCTCGGCGCTTTTCACGTTGGCCACTGCAATCTCGTAAGCTGCCTTGTAAGGTGTCTGGTCTATGACGAAAAGTATCTGATCCTTAGTCACGCTCTGACCTTCTTCAATCAGAATGTCTGTGATCATTCCGCTGATCTGAGGTCGGATCTCCACTGTCTGCACACCGCTGATTGTCGCTGTATAGCGCGTGTTGAGGGTGCGGTTGCTGAGCTGGACTTCAAGTGTAGGGTAGTAGGTTTCCTTTTCGGTTTTCTGTGCACTTTCCTTGCATGAGGTTACGAGCAAGGCAGATAAGAGGAATAATAATGGTGTCTTTTTCATCTGTTCAGTCGTTTTGTCAAGAATCAAATTTTGCGCGCGAATTTACTGAATCATCGTCAGAATCTGAAATAAAGTCTGCCTAAAATGCGTTGCAGTCCGGAAGAATACTCGATTCTTCCGGACTGCAACAAGAGTCTGTATGTTCTAGAGCCTAAAGCTCTGTCTTCCATAGACCGTGGATGTTGCAGTATTCGTACACTGCGACAGGTTTGCCTGAACATGTGCAGATCTCTGCCTCAGGCTTGTCCTTAAGGTCTATGCGTATGCCTCCGTTTTCATTTTCAACATAAATGAAGGATATGTGATGCTCCGGAAGCATAGGGTGGGCGACGCTTCCTACCTCGACCTTGATCCTGCAGTCGTTCAGGCGGGTCACTACCGGTACGTGTTTCTCTCCGCTTCCGTCAGATGTATTCGGTATGAGTTCCTCCATCTTCTCGCCGCAGCATACTACCGGAACCTTGGAGTCAACGAGCTTTTCGATGACATTGCCGCAATGGCGGCATCTGTAAAATTTAACAGCCATAATTCTAATTTTTAAATATTATAATCTGTGTCATGCAAATATCGTGCTGCGCGGCCTATCTGTTGAAACCTTTTGCAGTGAGGAACTCCCATATCCTTTCGAGGTGGGTGTAGCTGCCTGTGCCTGGCGCGGATTCCAGATGGAAGCAATGTTTGCGGGTTGCCAGTGTATGGAGTTCGGACTGTATTCCCATCTGCAGCATCTTCTCCCAGGTCTTTACCGAGTTCATCGCCGCCCAGCCGTCCGCATCGCCATGGATGAAGAGCATAGGGGCAGTGTCAAGGTCGAATGAAAATTCAGGAGCAAGCACGGCATCGTCTTCGTTACCTCCCTGAGCATTAGGCTGTTCCAGTCCGTCCGTGAGGGCATATGCCGGATATATTCCGATTCCCCACTGAACGTTGCAAGGGAGCTTGTCAAGCTCGTCTACAGGCCAATAGGACTGATGTCTCGAAGATGTGACTCCCATAAGCGTGAGATGGCCTCCGGCAGAACTTCCCATGATGCCTATCCTGTCCGGATCGAGTCCGCGTGCTTCAGCTTCGCTTCTGACTATCCTTATCGCCCTCTGCAGATCCTGCCATGCGGTTGTATGCTTTGCAAGGTCTCCTCCCGGTCTTGGAGTGCGGTACTTCATTGTCACTACTGTCATTCCCTTTTCATTGAGGAATCGTCTTGCAGGAGCTACTTCGAATCCGTCAGGATCATTGTTCTCATAGGATCCACCTGAATAGATTATCTGTATCGCTTTGGTCTTCAGATTCTTAGGAATGTGCCATTCTATGTACGGACTGCACTGGTGCTCTCTTGCATCCGGCATCTTCCCTTCAGGCCAGATGTCGGCTTTTTGATGCTGAGCCCTGTCATCGTCATCAGCCCAGACATCCATTATCGCGACCTCTTCTCCGACCTCTCCTATGAATCCCATCTGCTGCATGAACTCAACGCCCCTTTCAAGACCGAATGCCCCATGTCCCTTGTCCGGGTAAAGATGAAGTTCCGCAGGTATTCCCATCCGGCGCAACTGTCTGTATACCAATGTGGAAGTCTGTGGCGCATAGATGTCCGTACCTCCATGGTGAAGGCTCATCGGACAGGTCTTTCCGTCAAAACGGAACACCTTGCTCAGAGTCACGTCGCTGCCGTAGCCCTGCCTTCTGGCAGGAGTGCCGTCTTCAGCATCTGTGGTGCCGTAAGCCGGGGCATTGACTATCGCCCAGTTGATATGGCAAGGAAGATCATCAAGTCTGTCCACCTTCTCATATGCCTCTGTCTGTGAACTTGTCGCAAGCAGAAGCGCCAGATGCGAGCCGGCGGACATCGATATGACTCCGATCTTTTCCGGATCGAACCCTCTCTTCTTGGCCTCGCTCCTGACCATCCTCACAGCCCTCTGACCGTCCTCCCAAGCAGTCTGGTAGATCGGGAGACCGACCGGCCTCGGTGTCCTGTATACAAAATTCACACACTGGAATCCCAGCTCGGTGAACCTCTCGTTCCACTCCTTTATGAGCCCGACATCGCAGCAGCACTCGTAGCTTCCTCCCGAAATGAGGATCATGCATCCCCCGTTGCGCGACTTCTTTGCAGGAGCCTCAAACCACTCCAGATAAGCCGTGCGGTGCCTGTCCGCATCAAAATCAGCCCTGCCGGCCTCATCCGTCATGGCCGCAATCTGATGATCCTGCCTGTGAGGCATCCTGCCCTCGGGCCATATAGCCTCCCTTTCCTGTGCCGCCGCCCCGACAGCCAGAGCCAGCGCAAACAAACAAATGATGATTCTTTTCATAACCGGTCTTTTTTAACTCCATAAAGATACGTATTTTTCATCAATCCCGAAGCACCAGCCCCGACAAACCCCTGCAAAACAACAAAAATCCCTCTCAGAAAACTTCCAAGAGGGATTCTCGTGCTCCGGACGGGAATCGAACCCGTACGGCCATTTCTGGCCACGGGATTTTAAGTCCCGCGTGTCTACCTATTCCACCACCAGAGCGATCCGGCTGCAAAGATAGACAAAATTCGGAAAATTCAGTTAAATTTGCACGATAACATGGCGAAGATGAAAAGAATCAAGGATTACAAGGCTTCAAAGCGGTATGTGGAAGTTGTCGATCTCAGTTTTCTGAGTGACAGGAACCATCGTTACGGATGGTTCAGGAGGCATTATAAGCACTATCGTCTTCGCCGTGCACTCAGAAAGGCCCATGATATTGTGGCTGCTGACCCGAAGGTGGCGGCGGAAATAACACGTTACTATTTCATACCTAAGAACCGGATCAGTGTCCGACAAAACCAAGAGTAGCGATGCTTATCCTGGTTTCTGTGCCGAAGTGAGTCCTCAGGGCCTGGAAGCAGGCATGCAGAGTGGCTCCGGTCGTGAAGATGTCGTCCACCAGCAGTATATGCCTGAAGTCTTTCCCTTCAGCGACAGCTTCGAATGCATCCTTGACGTTTTCTTCCTTACCCTTGACATCAAGTCTCGTCTGTGTCATGGTGTTGCGTTTTCGTCTGAGAATTCCGTTGTCGGCTTCTGCATGCAGAGCCAAGGCTATCTCTCCTGCTATGATTTCCGCCTGATTGTAGCCTCTCTTCCATTTCCTTTTCCAATGCAGCGGAACGGGAACAACGCAATCCACATCTTGCCATAGTGCTTCGGCTGCCATCCTCCGTCCCAGCATCTTTCCGAAAAACTTTCCGGCCTGTATGTTGCCCTGATATTTGATCTGATAGGGGATATGCCTGTAGATTCCGTCGTTGTCGTAGTAGAAAAGTGCGCAGGCGTATGCATATTTTTCCCTTCCTTTTGTCTCAAGGCTGTTCTGAATCGCAAGATTGAACTTGTCGGACATGGGGTTGTGGCTCCTGTTCCAGAAATATGTCAGGGGCATGTCCGCAAGACAATGCATGCAGCTGTGCTTCTCATGGAGCAGAAGCTTGTTCTTGCAGACTATGCATCTGCGCGGAAGCAGCAGGTCGGCTGCTGCCTTGAGATAATTTAAGCCGAAGTCTAACCAGTTGATAGTCATATATTTAGTTTATAAGCCTGCCGCCCCGGACATGCAGGCTTTTGAGTCAACCTGCTGGTAGTCAGCGGGTTACCCGCCTGCCTCTAGCCTCCGCCCTTCGTCTCCACCCTCCGTCTCCACCTCTCGCCACGCCCCCCTCACCCCATCCCCACCCTCGCCGCCGTCCCCCTCATCCCGCGCCCCGCAAATCTACCCCCATCCCCCCGGAAAAGATATAAAAAAAAGAAAAATGTGACGGAAAGACCGGATTATGTGACGAGTGACGGACCTGTATGAAAGAATTCAGGCGGGAATCTCACGATTACCGCCTGAACAGGTTTAGGTTTTATGCAAATACGATGGTATTTTCTAATTATGCAGGAACATTTGTCCTCGCAGACAAGACGACCGGTCCTGTCCGGAAGGCGCATCAGCAGTTCATCGCACCGCAGCAGTGGATTACCTGACCGCTTACATATGACGAGAGGTCGCTGGCAAGGAAGAGTGCCACATTAGCCACATCTTCAGGAGTACCTCCACGGCGCAGAGGAATCTGCTTTGCCCATTCCTCACGGACATTTTCCGGAAGCGCATTTGTCATATCGGTTATGATGAAGCCCGGTGCGATGCAGTTCGCACGGATGCCGCGAGGGCCCATTTCCTTTGCGATGGATTTGGCGAGTCCTATCAGTCCGGCCTTCGATGCCGAATAGTTGCACTGGCCGGCATTTCCCGACACTCCTACAACCGATGACATGTTGATGATGCTTCCTCCTCTCTGCTTTGCCATTACAGGCGTGCAGGCGTGGATGAAATTGAATGCAGACTTGAGGTTTACGGTGAGCACTGCGTCCCACTGCTGTTCGTTCATCCTCATCATCAGGCCGTCCTTTGTGATGCCGGCGTTGTTTACGAGCACGTCAATATGACCGAATTCGGCCATTATCTCCTTCACCACTTCGTGAGTCTGCTCATAATCGGCGGCATTCGATGCATAAGCGCGCGCCTTCACGCCGAAAGCCTCTATTTCCTTAAGTGTATTGTCTGTCGTCTCGTTCAGGGCGAGATCCGTAAATGCTATGTCTGCTCCTTCCGAAGCGAACTTCAAGGCTATCGCCTTTCCGATTCCTCTTGCCGCTCCTGTTATCAAAGCGACCTTTCCGTCAAGAAGTCCCATGTCTGAAAATTTTAATGGTTAACGATGCAAAATTACCTATCTCTTCATCAACCGCCAAAAGATTTGTCCCTCAATTGGTCAAAACTGTCCGATTGTGGTCAAAAACCGTTTTTTGTGGTCAAAAAAGACTATCTTTGCGCCGTTTTTAAATGAAATACAAGGAAAATATATGGCAAGCGAAATCAGAAATCCACAGCTTTGGCAGGAAGGCCGGCTTAAAATCGAATGGGTAAGACATCATATGCCTCTTCTCAACGGACTTGAGGAGGAATTCAGGCAGACCCTTCCTTTCAAGGGCTTGAAGGTGGCTCTTTCAGTCCATCTGGAAGCAAAGACCGCTTACCTGTGCGAAGTCCTGGCTGCAGGTGGAGCTGAAATGTATGTGACAGGAAGCAACCCTCTCTCGACTCAGGATGATGTGGCCGCGGCTCTTGTAGAAGCCGGCCTGAATGTATTCGCATGGTATGACACCACCCCTCAGGAATATGAAGCCCATATCAGGCGCGTGCTTGAGGTCGGTCCGAACATCATAATTGACGATGGCGGAGACCTTGTGAATCTTATGCATACCGAATATAAGGATCTCATTCCGGGAGTCATCGGAGGATGCGAGGAGACGACTACCGGTATCCTCAGGCTCATCCAGCTCAATAATTCCAAGGAACTGAAGTTCCCGATGATGCTCGTGAACAATGCTGACTGCAAGCATCTCTTCGACAACCGTTACGGTACCGGCCAGTCTGTATGGGACGGAATAAACCGAACCACCAACCTCATCGTTGCAGGAAAGAACGTTGTTGTTGCAGGTTACGGATGGTGCGGCAAGGGAGTGGCCATGAGAGCCAAGGGCCTCGGTGCGGAAGTAATTGTGACTGAGGTGGATCCGATCAAGGCCATGGAGGCTGTGATGGATGGCTTCAAGGTCATGAAGATGGAGCAGGCGGCACCTCTGGGAGACATCTTCGTCACTGTGACCGGCTGTGATGCGGTGATCGTGAAGGAGCATTTCCTTAAGATGAAGGATGGAGCCATATGCTGCAATGCAGGTCATTTCGACTGCGAGGTCGATGTGGCAGGCTTGAGTGAGATCGCCGTCGAGATCAAGCCGGCAAGAAAGAACATCATCGGATATAAGCTCGAGAACGGCAGGAAGATATATGTGATTGCGGAGGGCCGTCTTGTCAATCTTGCCGCCGGAGACGGACATCCGGCTGAAATCATGGACATGTCTTTCGCTATCCAGGCCCTCAGCGCGAAATATCTGGCTGAGAATGCCGGCATCATCTGCCGTGAGCCGGGCCGTATGGTGAATGATGTCCCTCTTGAGATAGATCAGGAAGTGGCACGACGCAAGCTCTCGTTCTGGGGCTGCGAAATCGACACCCTCACTCCCGAGCAGCACAGATATCTTTACGGCGAGTAATTAGAAATATTTCTTTTCGTTGCGGTACAAGGCAATGAAGATGAAGATCATGGCGGTGAATCCCCAAAGGGATGAGCCGCCATAACTTATAAGCGGCAGCGGGATGCCGATGACAGGCATCAGGCCTATTGTCATGCCTATGTTTATGAAAAGGTGCATGAAGATGCAGCAGGCGACGCAGTATCCGTATATTCGCGTGAAAGCCTCTCTGCTTCGTTCGGCATTATATATTATCCTCCATATGAGGAAGACATACAGGAGGATGACAAGGGAAGAGCCGATGAAGCCCCATTCCTCGCCGATGGTGCAGAATATGAAGTCGGTGCTCTGCTCCGGAACGAAGCCGAAGGTAGTCTGGGTTCCGTTCAGATAACCCTTGCCGAAAAGCCCGCCTGAGCCGATGGCGATCATGGACTGGTTCACGTTATATCCTACTCCCGACGGATCTTCCTTCATTCCTAACAGCACCTCGATCCTCTTTCTCTGATGGTCCTGGAGCACCTCGTTGAAAAGAAAATCAGCGGAGAATATCAAGGCGATTCCTGCAATCTGTGATATGATGGCGAGAAAGGCGAAGCGGCTTCTGTTCCTGTAGGCGGAGTACATCATCAGAGGCAGCGAAACGGCTACCATTCCGAGGATAATGTACAGCGGAAGGGACTTACCTTCATTGCCGTCAGGGACTTGAGCGGTTTCCGGAGAAGTAACCTCCGTTGCCGGAATGTCGACCCCGTTGGCTGAAAGGACATTGTTTATGATCATGGCGCTTTGCTCTCCGGCAGCCTGACCTTCATATATGCTGTCTATTGTCATAGGTATGAAGGCCGTAAGGACTATAAGAGGTACTCCCACCATGAGCCACATCCTGCCCTGTCCCGTGTACAGGCATATGCATAGGGACACGACGGAAGCGAGTACGAGTATGGCCACAAACGGAGACGCCGTCAGGGTGAGGATGAACAGGAGTATGGCCATTCCGAGCATGAATATCAGCCAGCCGGACAGCCCCTCCCTGTAGAGCATGAAGATGAATCCCACATAAACCAGGGCCGAACCTGTCTCACTCTGGAGCACTATTATGAGCATCGGAACCAGAATGATGACGGCTGTGATGAGGAAGTCCTTGATCCTGCCTATCTTATAGCCCAGCTGGCTCATGTATGTGGCAAGCATCAGCGACGTGGATATCTTGGATATTTCGGCAGGCTGGAACCTGATAGGGCCGAATTCGAACCAGGACCGGGATCCTTTCACCTCGATTCCCAGAAAGATCACGGCGACAAGCAACGCGAGGGTTCCCAGATATATCGGGACGGAAAGTCCTTCATATACCCTTGGGCTCAGGACGAAGAGAATGAAGGCGGCGATTCCCAGGGACGTCATTATCCACATGAACTGCTTTCCGCTTCGGCTCGCGAAGTCGAACATTGAAGCCGGTTCCGATGAATGTACGGATGCATATATGTTGAACCATCCGATAAACACCAGAATCAGATAGCATACGACAAGTTTCCAGTCTATGCTCTGCTTCAGTCCTCTTTCCCTATGTCCTCCTGCGTCTATCATTTCTTATTTCCTTACCTTTACCCTGTCCATCAGGTTACCGTTCAAAATCCTGTCTTCCAGAGGCTTCCTTTCCGGGCTGATCTCTCTGGTCAGATACATCTCTGTCAGAAGGGATGCGATAGGAGCCGCCCATGTGGCTCCGAATCCGCCGTTCTCGACATATGCCGCCACTGCAATCTTCGGATCATCCTTCGGAGCGAAGCAGATGAAGACCGAGTGGTCGTGTCCGTGAGGGTTCTGCGCCGTACCTGTCTTTCCGCATATGTCAAGCCCCTTGACGGCAGCGACGCTGGCTGTACCTCCCGATCCGTAGCCGCTGTTCACTGCTCTGTACATACCTCCGACTACCTTTGTGAAATGGGTGGTGTCCACCATCGTGTACTGTCTTTCCTTGTATTTCTCATCGATCCTGATGTTTTCAGAATCCTTTATGATGTGCGGAATGTAATAGAAACCTCTGTTCGCCACAGTCGCGCAAAGGTTTGCAAGGTGAAGAGGAGTACAGCCGATCTCTCCCTGTCCGATCGACAGCGATATGACAGTGGTGGCCTTCCAGCCGCCCTTGCGGTATACCTTGTTGTAGTACTTCGAGTCTGGTATGAAGCCTCCGAGTTCTGACGGGAAGTCGCTGCCGAGCTTCTGGCCGAATCCGAAGCTTCTGACATACTGGTTCCACTTGTCCATTGCCTCGTCGATGGAATCATACTTCTTGTTTTCCAGCAGATTACGCAGAACATAGCAGTAATATGCGTTGCATGACATCATGATGGACTCCTCAAGGTTGATAGGGGATCTGTGGGCGTGGCAGCCCAGCTTGTTGCGTCCGAAATGATAACCCATGCTGCACGGATACATGGTTTCCGGTGTAAGCACTCCTTCCTGAAGTCCGATCAGGCCGTTGACGAGTTTGAAGACCGAGCCCGGAGGGTACGGAGCCTGTACGGCGCGGTTGAACATAGGCTTGTACGGATCCGAAGATATTTCCTTGTAATGCTGGCCTATGTTTGCGAGCTGGTCCACGTCTATACCCGGGCTTGAAACCATTGTAAGAATCTCACCTGTAGAGGGTTCTATGGCGACGAGACTGCCCACCTTGTTTGCCATCAGCATCTGGCCGTAGTGCTGGAGCTCGGCATCGATGGTGGTTGTCACATGGTTGCCCGGGATGGCCTCCTTGTCGAATTCGCCGTCCCTGTATCTGGATTCTATCTTGTTCTTGGAGTTTCTCAGATAGATGTTGTAGCCCTTTACTCCTCTGAGTTCCTTCTCGCGTGCCGCTTCTATACCGGTCTGTCCGGCATAGTCGCCCGAGCGGTATTCGCCCGGATGCTGTTCGATGTATCTGGCATTAACCTCGGACACATATCCAAGAAGGTTTCCTCCGGCATTGAACGGATAGTCGCGGATGCTTCTGGCCTGGCCTCTGAAGCCGGGAAACTTGTAGGCCACCTCCGCAAAGCGCATGTAGGTTTCAGGTGGGATCTGCTTTATCATGACGACAGACTGATATCCGATCCTCCTTCTGTTCTTCTTGTATTCCTGCATCTTTTCCCTGACGAATTCAGGGGTGACGTCGAGGACATTGCAGAAGGTCGCCGTGTCGAATGCCTCCACTTCGCGTGGGGTCACGAGAAGGTCATATGCGACCTTGTTTCCTACGAGAATGTTTCCGTAGCGGTCGTTGATGATACCTCTTGTGGGGTAGATGGTCGAGTAGACCATAGAGTTGTTCTCTGCATCCATCTTGTACCTGTCATCGATTATCTGGATACTGAAAAGCCTGATTATCAATATGACAGCAACAATGCAAAGTCCTATGAGAAGCTTGTTCTTCCTGTTGAGTTTCATGCCTGCCTCCTATTTTCTGTCGTCAGGTGTGAGGGTGTTCACGACAATCATCGACATCAGGTAGCTGCAAAGGAGAGTCACGCCTCCTCTGATGAGATTGAACCATAGGGATCTTGTGCCTGCTCCGTCAAGGAAGATGTAGATGGTAAGGAAGACCAGCAGACAGGTGAGTACGGCTGCACTTACTTTGGCCATTCCGTACTTTCTGAGCGAGAAACTGTCCTTTCTTGTGATCAGGTCTTCTCCGAAGAATATGCGTATGACGGGCTTGCGCAGAACAGCAACCGGAACGAGTGCCGAAGCATTCAGTCCGATTATGCCTTCCGCGAGCCAGTCTACGGCAAGGCCGCTGGCGAAGGCCAGGAACATGCATCCTAAAGTGCTGACAGTGAGCGGCACACACAGGATCATGGCCGGAAGAAGTGTCAGCATGGCATATGGAGTGAACTGGAAATAGTTGCACAAAAGTACCTGGCATATAAGCAGCAGGCAGTAAAGCAAGCCGAAATTCTGTCCTGTCCTCATCGTTTGTCCTCCAGTTGCTGCATTTCACCTTTACCGAGGTTCTCGACTATGGTGACATATCGCAATGCACCGAAATCTTCGAGAAGCTCGATCTGTATCTCGTATGTCGCTCCGTTCACAATCTTCGATTCTCCTGTGGTGCCGAGCGGAATGTCAGGCGGGAAGATTGAAGAGAAACCGCTTGTGAACACGGTGTCTCCTGGCTCGAACTCCACATGATGCGGTATCTCCTTCAGAATGGCTCCTGAACTGCTGTGCCCATCCCAGCTCAGAGGGCCGACAGCTCCTTCCTTGCCGAGTCTTGCGCTTATGTTCATTTCATGGTTCCTGAAAGATATGGCGTATGAGAAGTTGCTGCTTACCGCATCGATCACACCGATGGCGCCCTTTCCGGTTATCACTCCCGATCCCGTGACGACACCGTCTGCAGATCCCTTGTCGATGATCATGTAGTTGTGCTGGGTGTTGCGGCTGATCTTCATGATCGTGGCCGGAGTGTACCTGTAGTTTCCGGCGATTTCTTCGAAGCCGGCTTCCATAAGGCTGTCTTCCTTCTCCGCTACGTATCTTGCAAGCCTGGTCCTGAGATTATGGTTCTCGATGGCAAGGGCGTCATTGACCTTTCTCAATGAGAAATAGTCCTTTATCTGCTCCGTACCTCCCCAGAGGGTTCCCATGATGGCATGCATTCCTTTGGAGAACCATATGTTCTGCATCGCTCCGTTGTGACTGAGCATATTCAATGCAGCTATCTCCAGAATGATGAAGATAGCTGCATTGAGAATGTGGGTTATGATACTGTTGCGTCGCAAAGTCTACCTCATGAGGAATGTGTAGTTCTCTGTATTCTTGAGAGCAAGGCAGGTTCCGCGTGCTACGGCCCTGAGCGGGTCTTCAGCTACATGGAACGGAATGCTTACCTTCTCTGTGAGACGCTTTGCGAGACCTCTGAGAAGCGATCCTCCACCTGCGAGGAAGATACCGTTCTCCACGATGTCCGAATAAAGTTCCGGAGGAGTCTGCTCGAGTACATGAAGGATTCCTGTCTCGATTCTTCCTACAGACTTGTCAAGGCAGTGGGCGATCTCCTGATAGCTGATGCTTGCGTGCACCGGATGAGCTGTCATGAGGTTCGGACCTGTAACCTGATATGGATCCGGTTCTTCATCGAGATCCGGAATCACGGCTCCGATGGCTATCTTGATCCTTTCGGCGGTTATGGCTCCCACCTTGATGTTGTGCTGCTGCCTGAGGTACATCTGGATGTCGTTGGTGAATACGTCTCCGGCTACCTTGATGGAGTCCTGACACACGATACCTCCGAGAGAGATCACTGCGATCTCAGTAGTACCGCCTCCTATGTCCACCACCATGTTTCCCTTAGGCGCCTCGACGTCGAGTCCGATACCGAGAGCTGATGCCATAGGTTCGTAGATGAGATATACTTCGCGTCCTCCGGCATGCTCCGATGAGTCGCGTACCGCTCTGATTTCCACCTCAGTAGAACCTGAAGGGATACCTACTACCATCTTGATGTTCGGTGTGAAGAGAGACCTTCTCTTGCTGTTCACCTGCTTGATGAATCCGCGGATCATCATTTCCGCAGCGTTGAAGTCTGCAATGACTCCGTCCTTCATCGGGCGTACCGTCTTGATGCCGGGGTTCTCTCTCTCCTGCATCAGCTTCGCCTTCTGTCCGAGGGCGATGGCCTTACCCGTGTTGTTGTCGATTGCCACGATGCTCGGTTCGTCCAGAACAATCTGGTCATTCTGGAAAATGACGGTGTTGGCCGTTCCGAGGTCCATAGCAATTTCCTGTGTCAAAAATGCCATTTCTATATCTTTTTTCTTGTTAATCGATTGAAGCGGTAAAATTACGAAAAATCTGTCAAATAATTGTTATTTTTGTGCTTCGATTGAAAATATTCGACAGAATTATGAACAGAAAGCGCTTTGTGATCATTATGGCGGCGGGCAGCGGAACCAGGATGGGAGCCGACAGGCCCAAGCAGTTTCTTGAACTCGGAGGAAAAGCCATTCTCCAGAAGACCATCGAAGTCTTCCTTGCGGCCTGCCCTGGGATATCTGTGGTGACGGTCCTGCCGGAAGCTTTCATCGGCTATTGGAGGGATTACTGTTACAAGCGCAACTTCACTTGCCCTCAGATTCTTGTCAAAGGAGGTATAACGCGCTTTCATTCTGTAAGGAACGCCCTGGAGAGAATACCTGAAGGGGCGGTGGTCGCTGTTCATGACGGGGTGCGTCCGTTGGTGACGGAAAAGCTTGTGGCAGAGATGTTTGCGAAGGCGGAGCGTGTTCCTGCCCTCATTCCTGTGGTGCCTTGTGTAGATACGATGAAGGTGCTTTCAAAGTGTAAGGCCGCTACGGGTGAAGATGTGCTCAAAGCGGTTCCTGGGGCATCAGTCGACCGTTCCATGCTCTATGGGGCGCAGACTCCTCAGATCTTCCATAGCGAAGTCCTTAAGGAGGCATATTCACTTGCTTATGACACGGCTTTCACTGATGACGCTTCGGTGGTGGAGAAATATGGAAAAAGCCTCTCCTACACGATGGGGGAGAGGCTTAATATCAAGATCACGACTCTTGACGACCTGACTCTTGCCGAAGCCGTCATGAAGATACGTGAAGCTTAGTCGTTGTCTTCCTTCTTGTTCCTGACTCCGGCAAAGAAGCTGGTGTTCTGGTATTCCTTTACCCATACCTGTCGTTCGATCGCCTGATCAAGGGAGATCTGGGTCTCTGTCTGCTGGATGTAAGGAATCTTCTGGATGGTGTTGAGAAGGATTTCCATCAAATGATCGTGGTTGAAGCAGTAAAGCTTGATCAGCAGTGTGTGCTTTCCTGTGACGAAGTGACACTCGACGATTTCGGAAATCATCCTGAATGATTCGATCACTTCGGGATACTTGTTCGCCTCCGAGAGGGATACACTCACGAATGCGCAGACGTTCAGGCCGAGAGCCTGCGGCTTGACGAGGAGACGGGAACCGGTAATCACACCGTTTGCCTCAAGTCTCTTTACTCTCTGATGAATGGCCGCACCGGATACATTGCACTCTCGTGCGATCTCCAGAAACGGCATCCTTGCATTCTTTACCAGGAATGAAAGGATTTTCTGGTCAATGTGGTCAATCTGATAATTTGACATATGTATAGTAATTTATAACGTTTCCTGTTGCGAATTTATAACAGAAAATGAAATTATCAAAATTTCATACGAAAAAATTACGATTCTTAAGATTATCGCTTCCTTTTTTACGACCTGTAGGTTCGGAAGATTCTATGATCTCCTTGCACTTCTCTTCTGTAAGTGTGTCGGCGTCTGTTCCCTTAGGGATTCTGTAATTGCTTCCGGCATGCTTTATATACGGGCCATATGCTCCGTCAATTACCTGAATGTCACTGTCTTTGAACTCATGGATGATGCCTCCTGTCTTTTTGTTGAGACTTTCTTCGATGAGCCTGATGCAAGTGTCAAGGTCGACTTTCAGAGGGTCTGTGCCGCGTGGAAGTGACACATTCTTATCTCCGTACTTGATATATGGGCCGAAACGGCCTTTTGTACATATGATATCGATGCCGTTATACTGGCCTGCGTTGCGTGGAAGTTCGAAAAGTCTGAGGGCTTCTTCAAGGGTGATGCTCTCTATCAGCTGGCCTGGGGCAAGGCTCGCATACTGCTTGCTTTCTCCCTCGCCCTTCTGCACATAAGGGCCGTATTGACCGAAACGGGCTACCAGAGGCTGGCCGTCCTTCGGGTCGGTGCCGAGTTCGCGGCTTACATGGCTGTATTCCCTGTTGCTGAGGGTCTCTTCCACCTTAGAATGGAAAGGGCCGTAGAAATCAGCTATCAGGCTGTTCCACTGCAGTTCTCCCTTGGCTATCTTGTCGAAATCCTTTTCGACGTCAGCTGTAAAGTTGTAGTTGAGTATGTTTTCGAAATTGCTTGTAAGGTAGTCGGTTACAATCATTCCGATGTCCTGTGGAAGAAGGCGGTTCTTTTCTGCTCCGGTGGTCTCTGTCTTTGCCGAAGCCTTGATCTTTCCGTTCTTCAGGGCAAGGTTGGTCACCTCGTGCTTCTCGCCAGGTTTGTCGCCTTTGACAACATAACCCCTTGCTTTTGTGAGGGTTGTGATTGTCGGAGCATATGTGGAAGGACGTCCGATCTCGAGTTCTTCCAGCTTCTTGATGAGCGATGCGTCCGTGTATCTCGAAGGTGCGGAAGTGAACTTGCACTCCGCAGTTATTCCGTTCTCAGTCATCAGGTCACCGATGTGCATCTCCGGAAGGATCACTGTCTCGTCATCCTGCTGAGGGTCGTCGGTACTCTCGATATAGAGCTTGAGGAAGCCGTCGAAGAGGACCTGGCTTGCCTGTATGTTGAATATCTCGTCTCCCTTGTCGGATGCCACCTTGATGTCTGTGCGCAGAAGCTTGGCGTCAGCCATCTGCGATGCGACGGTCCTTTTCCAGATCAGCTCGTAGAGCTTCTTCTCCTGAGCGGTTCCTTCTATTGAAGTGTTTTCTATGTAGGTGGGACGGATGGCCTCATGAGCTTCCTGTGCACCCTTGCTCTTTCCCCATTTGTTCCTGGTCTTGGAATACTCTTCACCGAAGTTCTCGCAGATGAACTTCTTTGCAGTTCCGAGGGCGAGGGCGGAGAGATTGGTGGAGTCGGTACGCATGTAGGTGATAAGTCCGTTCTCATAGAGCTTCTGAGCGATGTTCATGGTCTGGCTCACAGAGAATCTGAGCTTTCTGGCAGCTTCCTGCTGGAGTGTGGAAGTTGTGAAAGGGGCTGCAGGGAAGCGGGTGCCTTCCTTCTGTTCCATGCCGCTGATCCTGAATTCCGCGCCTATGCATCTTTCAAGGAATTCCCTTGCTGATTCCAGATCTGGGAAACGTCTGTCGAGGACGGCTTTCACGAGTGTCTTTTCAGGTGTTCCCTCAGGATGGAATATTGCCTCGACCTTATAATAGGCTTCTTTCCTGAACGCGAGTATCTCCCTTTCGCGGTCCACTATGAGTCTGAGCGCCACGGACTGGACTCTGCCGGCTGAAAGCTTTGGCTGAATCTTTCTCCAGAGGACAGGCGACAGTTCGAAACCCACGAGTCTGTCAAGGACCCTTCTTGCCTGCTGGGCATTGACAAGATCCATGTTTATCTCTCTTGGATTCTTGATTGCTTCTAGAAGTGCTGGCTTTGTAATCTCTTGGAATACAATGCGTTTTGTGTTTTCCTTCTTGAGGCCGAGAGTTTCGTACAGATGCCATGAGATAGCTTCTCCCTCGCGGTCGGCATCGGATGCGAGCCAGACTGTCTCTGCACCTTTCGCTGCCTTCTTGAGTTCGCTTACAGTCTTTTTCTTGTCGGCAGGGATCACGTACTGTGGGGCAAAGCCGTTTTCGATGTCTATGCTGAGGCCGTTGTCCTGAAGGTCACGGATGTGACCGATGCTGGCCATTACTGTGTAGTCGCTTCCGAGTGCTGACTGGATCTTCTTGATCTTTCCAGGAGACTCTACAATAACAAGATTCTGTCCTTCCTTCATGCTCATACCTTACTGTATTACTCTGTTTATTACGCCTTCATCAGGCGGATTTTCAAAAAGAAACTGCAAAGTAAGGTACAAATCAGTCAATTTTCCAAATTTTGTTGTTAATTTTGTAGATTTGAAACCTCTATTATATAGGTGTCACCTAAAGGTGACGATATTTTGTTTAATCGGAAGATAAAGACAGCGATATATGACAGACGCAACAAGAAAGAAGATTGTAAAATGGTTTTGGATATGTTTTACCGTTCCTGTACTGATGGTGATCGGACTTCTCGGTCTCGTATGGGCCTTTGCTGACATACCTTCATTCGAGGAACTGGAGAATCCGGACAGCAAGCTTGCCACTCAGGTCATAGCTGAGGACGGCGAGATACTGACGACATTCCATATTGAGAACAGGTCGTATGTGACATATGATGAACTTTCTCCGAATCTGGTCAATGCCGCGGTCGCTACTGAGGATGCCCGTTTCTACAACCATTCGGGTATCGACTTCAGGGCGCTTGCCCGTGTGGCCTTCAAGACGGTG
Organism: Bacteroidales bacterium; assembly: GCA_017626355.1. GTDB lineage: Bacteria > Bacteroidota > Bacteroidia > Bacteroidales > UBA932 > Cryptobacteroides. The sequence goes on along the minus strand of JAGAIY010000019.1, from coordinate 34,232 downwards.
CTCGGAGGTAATTCCGGTCAGGGAGGCGGAAGTACCATCACCCAGCAGCTTGCCAAGACCCTCTATCCTCGTGAGGATGTGAGCAGCAGGATACCCGGTGTGTCCACGCTGAAGATGGTATGGATCAAGCTTAAGGAATGGATCACGGCTGTGAAGCTGGAGCGCAACTATACCAAGGACGAGATCATGAACATGTACATGAACCAGGTGTTCTTCGGAAGTAATGCCTATGGCATCAAGGCGGCTTCTCACACATTCTTCGGCAAGAGCCCTATCGACCTTACGGTTGAGGAAAGCGCGACGCTTGTCGGCATGGTCAATAAGCCTACCCGTTACAATCCGGCCCTGAATCCTGACAAGTCTCTGGTCAGAAGGAATTTCGTCATCTCCCAGATGGAGAAGGCCGGCTTCCTCACAGAGGCCGAGCGTGACTCGATCCAGCAGATCCCTATAACCCTTTCATATCAGGTGCAGGACCATAATGCGGGTCTCGGCCCGTATTTCAGGGACATGCTCCGCCGCACCATGAATGCCAAGAAGCCTAAGAAGTCTTCATATGCCCAGCACGAGGACTATGTCGTGGACTCTCTTCTTTGGGCGGATGACGGACTCTACGGCTGGCTCAACAAGAACAAGAAGGCCGACGGCTCGTCATACAACCTTGACAAGGACGGTCTCAGAATATATACGACCATAAACTACAAGATGCAGAAATATGCGGAAGAGGCTGTGGCGGAGCATCTTGGAAAGGATCTTCAGAAGAGTTTCTGGCGCGATCTCAGGAGAAAGACCAACAAGCCTTTCTCTAATGACATACCTAAGGAAACCATTGACCAGCTCATGAAGCAGGCAAGGCGCTGGAGCGACCGCTACCGCATAATGAAGAATAACGGCGCATCGGAGTCGGATATCCGCAAGAGCTTCGACGAACCTGTAAAGATGAGGGTGTTCTCATGGAACAGGAAAGGATATATCGACACGGTCATGACGCCGAACGATTCCATAAGGTATTACAAGTCGCACCTTCGCGCAGCCTTCATGGCTATAGAACCGAATACCGGTCATGTGAAGGCCTATGTCGGAGGACCGAACTACCGTTATTTCAAATATGACAACGTGCGTCAGGGAAAACGTCAGGTAGGTTCTACAATCAAGCCTTTCCTCTACACCCTTGCCATGCAGGAAGGCATGAGCCCGTGCGACAAGGTGGTGAATGTGCCTCAGACCTTCATCGTGGGAGATACGACATGGACTCCTAAGAGTACCGACAAGGATGAATGGATCGGACAGACAGTTACCCTCAAGTGGGGTCTGACCAAGAGTTCCAACAATATTTCCGCTTATCTGATGAAGCAGTACGGCCCTAACGCCATGGTGGAGATGATGCGCAAGATGGGTGTGGGAAGCTATCTCGATCCTGTCTATCCGCTTTGCGTAGGCTCGGCTGACATATCTGTGTATGAGATGGTTGCAGCCTATAATACCTTCCCTTCGAAGGGTGTATATGTGTCTCCGATCTTTGTCACCCGTATTGAGGACAGCATGGGCAATGTGCTGGGAGAGTTCAACAATCAGAAACGTGAGGCTGTGAGTGAATACACTGCTTATCTGATGGCGAATCTCATGCAGGGAGTTGTCAACAGCGGTACAGGTGTACGACTCAGGGCGAAGTACGGGCTCAAGGGAGAGATTGCCGGAAAGACCGGTACGACAAACGATCAGTCGGACGGATGGTTCATCGGTTACACGCCTTCTCTGACTGCCGGAGTGTGGGTCGGAGCTGAAGACAGGCAGGTACATTTCGAATCGCTCTCTCTCGGAGGAGGATCCAACATGGCCCTTCCTATCTGGGGTCTGTTCATGCAGAAGGTCATGAAGGACGGTACTTTAGGGGTTTATGAGACTGACCGTTTTGTGTCGCCTCCGGGTATCTCTCTGAATCTTGATTGTGACGGAAGTGATGCGGATGCGGCTGTCAAGGCTGAGGAGTCGGAAGAATATTTCTTTGAGTAAAGCAGTTATGAAAAATATTGTAGTTATATATGGCAGTGATTCTTCCGAGTGGGAAGTTTCAGTGAGGAGCGGCGAGTTCACCGCTTCTCAGATAGATGGTTCGAAATATGATGTCTATGAGATGTTCGCCCGTTTCGGCAAGTGGAATCTCGTGGCATATAGAAGGAACGGGCAGGAAAGGGTAGTGATTCCGGTTGCCGAGCGTCCGGAGATAGACAAGTCAGATTTTTCCGCGATGGTGGAAGGACAGAAGGTCAGGTTCGATTATGCCTACATCATGCAGCACGGCACCCCGGGCGAGAACGGTCTCATGCAGGGCTATCTCGAAATGATAGGTATTCCCCACAGCGGCTGCAATGCCTTTGTTTCTGCCGTGACCTTCGACAAGTTCTCCTGCAAGAGCTATCTCAAGGATGTGGATTATGTCAGATGCGCAAAGGATATCTTCCTTCGCAAGGGAGAAGAGACGGAAGGACTTGCAGATAAGGCTGTTGCGGCTCTCGGACTCCCTATGTTCGTGAAGCCTACCGACGGAGGAAGCAGCTTCGGCGTGACCAAGGTGAAGGAGATCGGGGATTTCGATAAGGCTGTCGAGACAGCGTTCTCGGAAGGCAATATGCTTATTGCCGAGGCAGCAGTGTCAGGCCGCGAGCTTACATGTGCAGTCTATAATGACGGAAACGGCAATGTGGCTCTCCCTGTCATCGAAATCATCACGGAAAACGAATTCTTCGACTATGAGGCCAAATACAACGGCCGCAGCCGTGAGGTCTGTCCGGCGCAGATTCCTGACGCGCTCAGGGACAGGATTCAGGACGTTTCCAAGAAGATATACGCCCATCTGGGCTGTTCAGGTCTTGTGAGGGTGGACTACATCTGTTCGGATGAGGACCTCTATTTCCTTGAAGTGAACACTATCCCTGGCATGACTTCGGCTTCGCTTGTCCCTCAGATGGTGCGTGCTGCCGGCATGTCGATGACTGATTTCCTTTCTACAGTCATAGAAAATTCGTAAGTTTTGGCGGCAAGGATGTTACTGAAGCAGCTGATAGAAACAGGAACGGAGACCGTTTCACCGCTGTATCCCGAAAGGGAGGCGAGAGAAATGGTCTTCATGCTTCTGGAACATATTCTCGGCACAAAACGCCATACTCATATAATAGAGCCCGCTTATGAAGTGGGGGAAGAGCAGGCGCAGGAGGTCATGCAGGCCTTTTCGCGTCTTGCCGGTGGTGAACCATTGCAGTATGTGACCGGCGCGGCATGCTTCTACGGCCGTGACTTTCATGTAACCCCTTCTGTCCTTATACCTCGTCCGGAAACCGAGATCCTTTGCCGTACTGCGCTGGAACATCTTCCGACCTCTCCGTCTGTACTGGACCTGTGTACGGGAAGCGGCTGCATAGCCTGGACCATGGCTTTGGAACGTCCCGGAGCGGCGGTGACGGCTGTGGATATATCGGACGAGGCCTTGTCGGTAGCCCGTTCCCAGGACTTTGCGGAAGAAATGGCACGTACCGGTGCAAAAGCCCCGGCCTTCCTTAAGGCAGATATCCTTGACGGGCACTCCGCACTTTCTTCTTTATATGGCTCAGGCGTGCGGTTCGACCTGATTCTGAGCAATCCTCCATATGTAATGGACAAGGAAAAGGCCCTGATGAGGCCCAATGTCCTTGAACACGAGCCCCACCTTGCCTTGTTTGTTTCGGATGACGACCCTCTTGTGTTCTATAGGGCGGTTGCCGGCTGGGCAGGACATCTTCTTTCCCCGGCTGGTACAGGGATAGTCGAGATCAATGAAGCTCTCGGGCTCCCTACAGCCCGGGTCTTCCTCGATGCGGGTTTCTCATCTGCAGAAATAGTCAAGGATTTCTCCGATCGCGACCGTTTCATCATCTTTCACCGTTGACTTCTCCGTCACTCATCTCCTTGATACTGAGCCCCTTCCTGTTCCACGGGTGTTCCTTTGGGTGCACCCGAGAATCGTTAGTGTGCTGATTGCCAGGGAGTTGGGTTGTCGTAATCATGCCTGTTAAGGGAAATTTGTTTGAAAATGCAGCATTTTTAAACAAATTTCTTGTGCAGAATCGCGTGTACAGGCCTCTGTAAGGCCGATTTTTGAAAATAGCCGTATACTTTTTCGTTACACGGATAATCTTTTGGAACTTTGCAGCAGATTAAGAAACGGATTATGAAAAAGACATTTCGCAACATCAAAAACCATAAGCTCTTATGCTTGATTCTGCTGTCACTCGTCTCGTGTGAAATCGTGGATAACGATCCGGACAAGCACGTCTCCCCAGACAGGGACAGCACGTCAGTTACCTTGGAAGAGGTGGCGCGGATCCTTTCTGCCATACCATTGGAAACCGCTCAGCTGCAGGAAGTCCACGACGCTGTCACCTCTTCTTCAGGTAATGGCTATGATGAGGAATATACAATGCGCAATCTCTTCTCCGAACCGGGGTCAGGAGTGGGATATGACAGGGATACGCGTGCGCCGGGACAATATGCCCGTCCCTTGCGTGACCTGATAGAGGAATATGTGGTCTCGTCATCTGCCACGCGCTCATCGGCTTCGCCGGAAGATTTTCTATGTGCTCTGGAAGAGTCTGACGTGCAGATCTATTGGCCGTTTTCAGAAGATTGGGACGGAGACAGTATGCCGGTGGTGACCTTCGATCCGGGGGACAATTCAGATGTAAACATAGGTTATGAGGTTTTATTGAGTGATGATGGCTTCCGCCATGTGAATGAGGTGGTTGTTGACGAGGAGATGGCTCGGGAGAGACCTGTATGGGTTGTAAACAGGAATTCAGATGCAGGTTACACTTCTTTGGAGATGCTGAGAAGGGAAGATCCGGATTGGGGTGAAGGCGGCGGAGACATCATCGTGAAACCTTCAGACGAAGGCTCTGAAACAAGGGCGCTGAATCCGCTTAAAATGCTGGTTCTGAAGGAATTTACCATGAAGCGCAACTATGACAGCTGGTTTGCCGGAGCATCCGAATTCTTCGTGAAGATAGCTTCGCTTGATGATTTTACGGCTTCGACGGAAGCAGAACTCCGACTGTATGATCCTATGGTTACCGACTTCATGATCGTAGTGAAAAGGAATCAGGTCGGTATCCCTCAGCCTCTCAATGTCATGCTTGTTTCTGAAATGAAGCGGCACCTTATTGAACATTCGGATGATTGCGAGGGAGAGTGCCTGCCCGACTGCAGATATGCCTATGACGAATACGCATTCATGATATCTGAAGATGACGGAGGCACAAGGGAAGACTGGACCTGCAAGGGAAAGGTCTATGTGGCAGGAAAAAGTTATGGAGTTGAAATCACCATACCTTTGAATACCAGAGACGATGTTGTGTGGAGGGGAATGCTCAGCGGCAATTCATTGGAGAGGTTCAACAATAAGGTCAACCATTTCGGCGATGTGGACCTTATGTTTGAAATAATTGAATATTAAGCTAATGTGACTGTCATTTCGCAGTTTCTGCAATCGAAGTGCAGGGCGAGCCGGCGTCCGTTGTTGAGGAGGAAAAGAGGACCGCTGTCCTTGGCGCGGTGATGTACGGGGCATATGCCGAGCTCATATCTTATGCAGTATCTGCTTCGCATCAGTTCGGCATCAGCTGCAGGGGAGAGTTCGTAGGCCTTGCTTATACTCTCGGCTCCAGCCGCCTTGTAGACGCAGGATGAAAGGTTGTTTGAAATATTGGTTTTGTAGTTGACATCCTTCTGTGGGACAAAAGAGTTATTCCCGTTGCTCATACTCCTGCAGAGGATGTCTTTTCTGTTGCAAGGAAGAGCCTCAAGTTTCAGCGCCAGTTCTCTTCGGATTCCATTGAGAAAGGCTGCCGGCATGAACGGCAGTCCGTCCGGAGCCTCTGTCTTAATGGCCGAGAATATGTATATGCCGGAAGATTTTCCGAGTTGTCCCCGTATCATATCCATCATTCTCTCACGGTTCATGGCCTCTTCTCCTTCGATCATCCAGCTTCCGCAGACCGAGCGCCCGTCTTCACTGAGTGCTGTTGCGGAAACCTCCCAGCCGCTGTCATGTCTGCTGAAACTCAGACTGACATCAGCTCTGATCTCTCTGGTGCATCCCCGTTTGTCAAGCTCCTTCTCAAATGCCGAATTGATGTTCCTGAAAAGGACTGTGCCTATGCCGGCTGAGGCCGCACCTTTGCCTTTTATGCTGTTTCCGGTACATACGTCGCCACGGAAACCAGCTACCTTGCCGTCCTTGTCCACATAAGAGAATCCGTCTCCGTTATTGAGGGTTATGTCATTCCTTCTGAGTCGGACCGTGACGGCAGACCTGTCCCTGCTGATGCTGCTGACGGTTCCGATTTCCTCTCCCATCGATTTGGCAGCATCCATGGCCGCCCACTTTCCTCGCTTCCCGTCAAGGAAAAGCTCGGTATAGCCCCTGTTGAAAGTCTTGAACGGATCCGGTGTGAAGCCTGACCTGACTTTTCCGAAAGAACCTCTTTCAAACCTCTCCGGGGCAGAACCGACAATCCTGTCAAGTTCCAGAGAGTGGTACCTGACGACATTCTTGACATATGATGCATTCTTCAGACGGCCTTCGATCTTGAAGGATGTTATACCGGCTTCTGCCAGTTCTTCAATCCTGTCGTGAAGATTGAAATCCTTGAGTGAAAGCAGGGCCTTGTCCTTTACAAGCACTTTCCCTGAGGAGTCGACAAGGTCGTAACGGGAGCGGCAGGCCTGAATGCATGCGCCTCTGTTGGCACTTCTTCCGGCTATATGTTCCGAAAGATAGCATTGGCCGCTGTAGCATACGCAGAGAGCTCCGTGGATAAAGAATTCGAGCTCGCAGCTTACGGCATTGCGTATGGCGCGTATCTGTTCGAGCGACAGTTCGCGCTCGAGAATCAGTCTTGAGAATCCGAGACTTTCAAGAAACCGTGCCTGCTCAGGTGTCCTTATAGCACACTGGGTTGATGCATGCAGCGGTATCCGGAGGTCCTTGCGGTTGTTTCCGATTCCATCTGCGGCCATCTTCACTACAGCCATGTCCTGGACTATGATGGCATCGGCTCCTGCATCCTGCACCAGAAGCATCTGCTCGTATGCGTCCTGCAGTTCGTCGTCGTATAATATTGTGTTGAGGGCTACAAAGACACGTGCTCCGTATCTGTGGGCATAGGAACATAACTCCCTTATGCCTTCGATGTCGTTTCCTGCAGCCTGTCTCGCTCCGAACCGTGGCCCGGCTATATACATGGCATCGGCACCGCAGTCAATTGCTGCGATGCCGATTTCCGCGTCTCTTGCCGGAGCAAGCAGTTCGAGCTGCTTCATCGATTAGAGAGCCTTAAGCATTTCCTGAGCTGTAGCACCGAACTGAGGATCGCTTGTAATCATCTGGTAGAACTCCTTTGCCTTGGCATTGTCACCCATAAGCTGAGCAGTCGCTGCGATTGTGTACTTCATCTTAGCGGCATCCTTGGCGTTTGGAGAAAGCTCGAGATACTTCTCGAGGAAGGCGATAGCCTCAGCGTTCTTCTTGAGCTGTGAAGCTGCAGTACCTGCAACCTTCATTGCTGTAGGGTTCTCGAGATAGCCGTTACCCTTTACAGCTGCATCCATTGCTCCCTGATAGTTCTTTGCCTTGAGGAGAGCGGCAGCCTGCTTTACGAAGAGGTTTGAAAGCTGCTTGTTAGCATTTGCTTCCTGACCGTTTGCTGCAGCCTGGAGGTAAGCGGCCTCAGCGTCCTCTACCTTGCCGAGTGAACCGAGAGCCATACCGAGACGGAGAGCAGCCATGCCGTTTGCAGGGTCTGCATCCACAACCTGCTTGTAAACCTCAGCGGCGCCTGCAAAATTCTTTGCGTTGAGGAGGTCGCCGGCCTTAGACATAAGTACCTGTGGGATAAGGGTCTTTGCCTCTTCTACAACCTCTACGTTGCCATAGTTCTCAGCAACCTCGATAGTCTTCTTGAGCTGCTCGATGGCTGCGTCGAAGTTCTCTGCCTTTACAAGGTCCTTTCCGATAGATGCGAGGAGGGCAGGGATTGTGTTCTTGCAGTTTGTCACGATGTCGACTCCTTCGTCACCGAGAGCCTCTGCCATTGTGAGAGCAGTCTGGAAATAGTTGAGAGCGGCATCCTTGTTGCCCATCTGGAGCTCCATTGCACCATTGTTGTAATTCTCAGTCGCCTGAGCGATGTCCTGAGCAGAAACGGTGAGGGCTGTCATTGCAGCCGCTACCAGCGTAAGGAAGATTTTCTTCATGATCAGAAATTATAAATTATTGTTCAACATTAATAATCCATATATTGTGATTTATGGCCTAATATTGGGTCTAAAAGTCACATAAATGCAAAAATAGGAAATTTTTGTCGTATTTTTGCATTTGTGAAGCGTATTTATATGAAAAAAGGAATTTTAAGGTTAATAGCAGCCATATCAGGACTATTTCTTGCAATAATCGTACCTGCACAGGATCTTCCGGTTCTCACCCCGGATCCTGCAGTTAAGCAAGGTGCCCTGCCCAACGGGATGAAATATTATCTGGTTTCCAATCCTTCGGTGAAAGGATTTGCCGATTTCGCCCTTGTCCAGAAGACAGGAACGGCGACTGTGCCTGATTCAGGTGCAGTCAGAAGTGTGGAGATCGCAAAGGAGGCTCTTGCACATCTTCCAAGGATGGGAGGCAAGTCTCCTCAGGCCTGGCTCGCGGCTCACGGTGTGACCACAACTGCGGAGGGATTCATAAATATCTCATCTGATGCGACGGTCTTCCGTCTTCACGATGTACCGTTGTCTGCGACAAAGAATCTCGCTGACTCTACGATTCTCCTCCTTATGAGCATAACCGATAGGGTGTCGGTTACCGACGATCAGTTTGTCAAGGATTGGTATTCCCCTTCAGATCAGGCACTTATAGTGTCCGGCGATATCGATGTCAATGCGATGGCCTCAATGATTACCTCCCTGTCTTACATGACACCTGCCGTGGAGTCCCGGCCAAGAAAGGAATATGAGTGGGTGCCTTCCGACACTGCGGAGTTCAGAGTCGTGAAGGATCCTGAGGCGGACCTGGCGGCGGTGACGCTTGCATGGAAGCTGCCTCGTGCTCCGCATGAATATATGAATACTGTGCAGCCGGCCATCTACGAACGCTTTGTAAACGAGCTCGGATACATAGCCCACCGCAGGATCGTTCTTGATCTGGAGAGCAGGGGTGTGCCTGTGGCGGATGTAAGATGGAGTCACCGCAGCAGTGCCGTAGGTCCGGGGGATGAAACCTATACCTCGACAGCCTATGTTATGGACGGTAACGTGATGGATGCGGTCGGAGCGATGGCGCGTGCTTTTGCCGCGTTGGATGCAGGCAGCGTTACTCTGGATGAGTACCGTCTGGCCAGAGAGGAGTATATGAAGAATCTGTATCTTGTTTCCAAGAGCTCATACAAAAGCAATACGGAATATATAGAAAGGTGTGTATCCGCTTTTCTGAGGAATGCTTCGCTTGCTTCTCCGGTCGAGAAATATAATCTTCATGTGTCCCGCGACCTTTCGGATGAAACCCAGCTGAAGCTGTTCAATGATATGGCTGACGCTCTGATAGACGGTGAGCGCAATCTTCTGGTGACAAGTGTATCTCCTGCCCCTATGTATGATGAGACCAGGATGAGGAACACCTTCTATGCCGCATGGGGCGACTCATATTACAATCCGTCTCCTTTGGATGCCTTCTATGTCAAGCCTGACTTCGAATGGCCTGGATACGGCCCGAAGGTCAAGCTTCAGAGCACGAAGACCGATCCGATGTCAGGTGGAACCTTGCTGACATATTCCAACGGCTTCCGTGTCATTCACAGGAAAATGAACACGGACGGAAAGATATATTGGGCCATGGCTCTGAACGGAGGTTATGGAAGCATTCCTGACCTCGCAGAGGGAGAAGGTGCCTATGTTCCTGATTATTACGGACTTTGCCGTATAGGAGGTGTCGAGGCTTCATATTTCAGCGATATGCTCAAGTCGGAAGGTATCACGGTGGAGTCGCGGGTGGGACTGACAGCCACTCTGTTTTCCGGTGATGCGCCGAAACAGAATGCCGAGAAGCTCCTTCAGGCTCTTCTTGCGGTGTTCAATGAAAGAGAAGCGGATGAGAGGGTCTTCAATCTTTACATGGCGAATGAGAAGCTTCGTCTCAAGCTGGCGAAGCATAGCCGTCAGGCAAGGCTTGCGGCGATCGACAGCATAATGTGTCCGGGATATAAATATTCATGGATGAAGTCCCAGGGCAAGCTGACTCCTGAGTTCGCGGCCAAGGCGGATGCCTTCTACGAGGCCCAATCGCAGAAAATGAATGACGGAATCCTCATTCTGGTCAGCGATATGGATGAAACCGAACTCAAGAAGCTGCTGATCAATTATGTGGGAGGTTTCAGAACCAAGGAATCTGCGTTCCGCCGCCCTTCTGTAAGATATCAGCCTGTCTCAGGATGGTCTACCCATATGTTCGAGGGAGAGAATGAAAGTATAGATGTCGTGATGTCTGTGGCGATGCCATTGACAATGGACAATTATATGACGGCCTCGATCGCAACAAGGATTCTGGAAAAAAGTCTTGCGGACGCCCTGTCTGAAACAGGCTTTTTCCCTAAGGTCAGCTATAACTTCCAGATAAGCCCGAAAGAAAGGCTGAGTGTCATGGTTACGGTGGAGCCGATTTCGCCTATGGGCTATGCTTCACATATCGAGCACAAGGGCTCGGTAGAGGCTCTCCAGATAGTCAGGGAGGCCCTCAAGGACCTGACACGCACGAAGATATCGGATCCTTTCCTGGCTGCAAGCAAGGAATATCTGAAGAATCTGATAGCCGGAAGGATGCAGGAACCTCTTTATTGGGTGGATGCCATCGCCAAGAGATATCTTGACGGCAAGGACTTTACGACTTCCTATGCGGCAAAGATAGATGCCGTGACTGCGGATAAGGTCAATCTCATGCTCCTTGCTCTGAATGAAGGAACCAAAGTGGAATATGTAGTGGAATAATACGGAATATGGACAACAGATTTGGAACAATAGTGCAGATAGATGACTGCCTTATATCTGAAGAGGTCTTCACAGAGTATTTCGCCTGTGATTATGAGAAATGTCAGGGCTGCTGTTGCGTGATAGGCGACAGCGGCGCTCCTCTGGAGGAATGCGAAGTGGAGGCCATCGAGAAGAATTACCATATCTTCTCGCCGATCATGCAGGAAAAGGGCCGTGAAGCGGTGAGTAAGAAGGGCTTTTTTGAAATAGATGTCGACGGTGACCTTGTGACTCCTCTGGTTCCTGGCAGCGAGGAATGTGCCTACACCCTTTTCGATGAGGACGGGAACTGCTTCTGCTCGATGGAGAGGTGCTGGTTCCAGGGAAAGGGCGATTTCCGCAAGCCCATATCATGCTGGCTCTATCCTATCCGCATATCTCAGCTGAGCAACGGTACCCGTGCGCTGAATCTGCACAGGTGGAACATCTGCCGTGATGCCTTCGAAAAGGGAAAGAAGGATAAAGTCCGTGTATATCAGTTCCTCAGGGAGCCGATAGAAAGATATTTCGGAGAAGATTTCTGGCAGGCCATGGATCAGGCCGCCAAGCATATCAATGGAGAATAGTCCTTACTGCTGAGGGTTCAGGCGATAATCGAGACCGGCAGATATACGGAATACATCTTTCCTAAGTCCTTCCATCTCGAAGCCGTCTTCCTGAAGCGTGAGGGTTATCCTGTCTTCATACATTCTGGTGAGTCTGTTGAGGGCTCCCCTGTGTCTGAAAGTGACGGTCTCCCTGCTTTCTGACTCCAGTTCGTACTGTCTCTCCTGCATGTAGCCGATTGTGAGGCCGCGGATCTCGTCCCAGCCGCGCTCTACCTGTATCTTCCTTCTGATGAAGCCTACCTTCGGATAGACGGATGCGACAAGCACAAAGAATGCAGCTATCTTCCAGATGGCGCTGGCGCCGCCTCTGAACATCGTGTCGATGTCTCCCTCGGCGAGTCCGGTTGCAACGAGTGCCAGGATGATCACGGTTGTGAGGAATGCGAAGTAGAAGAAGTATTTGATTGATCTTATTAAATATTTCATGTTGTCTGATTTTTATGTCTTGATCTGCAGCGTGGGGCAATCTTTGCAAATACCCATGATGCAAAGATATGAAAAATCCGATATTTTGCTATCTTTGTGGCCTTATTGAGAATAACATTAAACAAAACAGAAATAATATGGAAGAGCAGAATCTGAAAAAAATCATGTATGCGCTGATCGCGGTGGCGGTTGTTCTGGCAGGTACGCTTACATTCATCTGGATTCAGAAGGCCTCGCTTGTGAACGACCTCAAGATCGAGAAGGAAGAACTTACAGCACAGATGGTCGAACTTCAGAATGACTATGCGACCCTGTCATCAGACTATGATACCATCAACTCACAGCTCGATTCGTCGCGTGAAGAGGTGTCACAGCTGATCGAAAGGATAAAGAAGACGGAGGCTACGAACAGAAGCAAGATCAGACAGTATGAGAAGGAACTGGGAACTCTCAGAAGCATCATGCGCAACTACATCACGCAGATCGACTCTCTCAATACTCTCAACAAGCAGCTTACGGCAGATGCGGCTGCGGCGCGTCGTGAGGCAGCTGAAAGCAGAAGGAAGTCTGAGGAGCTCAGCAAGAAGGTCCAGAACCTTTCAGGCCAGGTGGCAGCAGGAGCGGTCATCAAGGCCCGTGGCCTGAGGATCGAGGCTTACAATGCATCCGACAAGGTTACCGACCGAAGCAGCAGGGTGGTGCGTCTCCTGACCACTCTCAGCCTTGTGGAGAACGACCTTGCACCTAAGGAACCGGTAAGAGTCTATATCAGGGTCAAGGGACCGGACGGGATCCTTCTTACAAACTCTGAGCAGAGGACATTCAACTTCGATGGCGAGCCTATGATCTGCTCGGCTTCCCGTGAGGTTGACTATCAGGGAAAGGAAGTGGAGATGAGTATCTATCTCAACGATATAACAGGCTATGTCAAAGGTATCTATACCGTTGAGGCCTACACTGAGGACTCGCTTCTCGGAACTGCTGAGCTGATGCTCAGATAAAGCTGTGATCTACGTCCACATACCTTTCTGCAGAAGTTTCTGCACATATTGCGATTTCTATTCGGAGGTTGCTGCGAAATGCCGCAGGGCGGAGGACGCTGCCGGACAGGAAAGTCTTTTCAATGGATTTTCCATGGCTCTGGGTCGTGAAATCGCGGAAAGAAAGGACGAGATTTCGGACAGGAACAATACATTATATATAGGAGGTGGCACCCCGTCGGTGCTGCCTCTTCATGTTTATGAACAGCTGGTGGATGACCTGGCTTCTGCTGGGGTCAAGGCTCCTTTCGATGAATTCACTTTCGAGGTGAATCCGGAAGATATAATTGAAAAGGGGATACCATATGTCGAGGGGCTTATGCGTCTGGGTGTCAACCGTTTCAGTATGGGCGTCCAGTCCTTTGATGACGGCATCCTCAAATGGATGAACAGACGGCACGACGCCGCTGCCGCGCGCAAGGCCTATGGCATTCTGGAGGCAGCCGGAGCGGATAACATAAGCATAGACCTTATCTTCGGACTCCCTCAGCTTTCGGATAGGAAGTGGGAGGATACCATGAAAAAGGCCTTGGAGATATCCTCGAAGGGTGTTCTGCCTCGGCACATATCTTCCTATCAGCTTTCCGTGGAGCCAGGGAGCGCCTTGGCGAAGCTTCAGAAAAGGGGAGTCTGGGAAGAAGCTTCGGAAGAGCAGTGTGCCAGACAGTATGCGATGCTTTGCGAGACATTGGGGCAGGCCGGCTACTGTCATTATGAGATATCCAATTTCGCCCTTCCGGGTTTCGAGGCAAGACATAACAGCGCTTACTGGACTCATGTCCCGTATGTCGGACTCGGCCCCGGTGCGCACAGCCTTTCCATTCCTGTGGCGGAGCCAGCCTCCGAAGGCCAGATGCCGTCACCTCGCCGCCGGTGGAACGATCCCGATCTCAAGGCCTATGTCGCCGATCCTGCTTCAGTGGTCGGATATGAGGATCTGGATGAAGAACAGCTGGTTATGGAGAAGATCATGCTTGCCCTGCGTACAGCTGACGGCATTCCGGAAGCCTTCCTGCGGGCTCATGCGGATCCCGTGGCCTTGTCAGACGCTTTGTCTGAGGGTTCTCTTGTCCCTTCAGGTGTTTGCGGCAACCTTCGTATCCCGGAAAACCGTTTCTTCATATCGGACAATATCATTTCTCTTCTTGTCATCTGACACAATGCTGGTTTTGTTGCATCATCCTGTAGGATAATCCGTTTAAAATCACTACTATTGTAACCAAAACCAGAGCTTATGGAAAACATCTATGCAGAAAGAATAGCTGCCCTGAGGCAGATGATGGCCCGGAAGGGCTGGGATGCAGTCGTGGTGAGCGGGTCGGATCCTCATGCAAGCGAGTACCCGTCTCCGAGGTGGAAGCAGGTCGAATGGCTTACCGGATTTACGGGTGAGGCCGGTGATGTGGTAGTGACAAGGGACCATGCCGGGCTTTGGACGGATTCCCGCTATTTCATCCAGGCCGTGAACCAGCTTGAAGGGACAGGCGTGGAACTGCATAAGACGAGGGTTCCGGGAGCAGTCCTGATCCCGCAGTGGCTGAGCACGAATGCTTCCACAGTGGCTCTGGACGGGCTTTGCCAGAGTATGGGGGCCGTGGAGGAAATCCGTGAAGCTCTGGCTTCTACCCATCCTGACGGCGATTTCAGGATCGTGGATGTGCCGGATATGCTGGAGTCTCTGTGGCAGGACCGTCCTCAGATTCCGACGACTCCTATCGCGACTCTGGATGTCGAGTGCTTCGGCGGGATTTCCCGTCTGGACAAGATTTCATGGCTGCGGAAATGGATGATGCTTAGGGAAGTGGACAAGGTGCTGCTGACTTCGCTTGACGAGATCGCATGGCTTCTGAATGTCCGTGGCAACGATATAGAATACAATCCGCTTGTCATATCATATCTTCTTGTCAGTCAGGATTATGTGAAATGGTTCGTCCGCAAGTCAACTTTTATGGCTCCGGATCCTGACACGGAGGACAGTTTTAATGAACTTAGGATGGATGAGGTGGAGATCGAGGATTATGAGTCCGTGTACTTTTCACTTTCGGAATCCGGCTCGGGTACGGCCCTCTTTGTCGACCCTTCTACTCTCAACTATCACATAAGCAGTTATCTGAATGATTCGTGCCCTGAGGTCAGGCTTTCTTTCGGAACATCTCCGGTAATCCTCGAGAAGGCGGTGAAGACGCGTTCGGAGACGGATTTCCTCAGACAGACCTATGTGGATGACGGAGCTGCGGTCGAGAGGTTTCTCTATTGGCTCGAGCATGAAGTGGCAGACAGGGGTGAGGTCTCTGAATGGGAAGCCTCGCAGAAACTGACCTCGTTAAGGGCGGAGATACCGGGCTACAGAGGCAACAGTTTCGAGAACATTTCCGCATATGGAGCCAATGCCGCCCTTCCTCATTATTCTACGCCTGAAAAGGGGAGCGCGATGATACGTCCCCAGAGTCTCTATCTCACAGATTCGGGCGGACAGTACCTTACAGGAACCACGGATATAACGAGAACTGTTCCTATGGGGGAGTGTACTCCTCTGGAAAAGGAGGACTATACTCTTGTCCTGAAGGGCATGATCGCTCTTTCCATGGCGGTTTTCCCTCGTGGAACGGCAGGTTGCCAGCTCGATGTCCTTGCCCGGAACGCCCTGTGGAGGACGAAACGGAATTTCGGTCATGGTACCGGTCATGGAATAGGCTATTGGCTTTGTGTCCATGAGGGACCTCAGGATATCCGTCAGAATTTCAATACTCAGCCTCTGCTTCCGGGCATGGTCACATCGAACGAGCCGGGAATATATCGTGAAGGCCGTCATGGCATCCGTCATGAAAATGTCGTGCTCTGTCGTGAGGCCGGTGTCAATGAATTCGGTGACTGGCTTGAATTCGAGACACTTACGTGCTGCCATATCGACACATCGGCCATAATTACGGACTTGCTTGACATGCAGGAGAGAGCATGGCTGAACGCTTATAACGAGAAGGTGTATCGTACATTGTCCCCATTTCTTACAGCGGAGGAATCTGCCTGGCTCAGAAATAAAACATTGCCTTTGTAATAAAAAATATCTAACTTAGGCTCCTTATTCGCTTAAGACTTATGGAAACGAACTATGATGCATTGATCCGATGCAGTGCGGAAGAACTGTTCCACAGGATGGAGCAGAAGGTCAGCACTAAGGAAATAGACAGGCTTCGTGCTGCCTTTGAATTTGCTCGTGAGGCCCACAGCCCGCAGAGGCGTAAATCAGGTGAGCCATATATCATACATCCTGTATGTGTCGCCCGTATTGTGGCGGAAGAGCTTGAGCTTGGAGCCGATCCGGTGATCGCGGCCTTCCTTCATGATGTGGTTGAAGACACCCATTACACCATCGAGGATATCCGTGAACGTTTCGGAGACGATGTCGCCTTTCTTGTCGGAGTCGTCACCAAGGAGAAGAAGGACAAATATGTCCAGTCCAAGCAGGTGGACAACTACAGGCAGATTCTTGCTTCGATGCAGTATGATGTCCGTGCTCTGCTCATAAAGCTGGCGGATCGTCTCCATAACATGCGTACACTCAGCAGCATGCGCCCTGACAAGCAGATGAAGATAGCCGGTGAGACTGACTATTTCTATGCTCCTCTTGCCAACCGTCTCGGCTTATATCACGTAAAGACTGAACTTGAGAACCTTTCCTTCAAGTACCGCTGTCCCCGCGAGTTCGCACTTCTGGAGAAGCTTCTCGCCGAGGAGTTCGAGCAGAAGGACCGCCATATCAGGCATTTCACCTCCAGGATCGAACGTCTTCTCGAAGAGGGAGGCATCAAGGCCCGTACGGAGGTCCGTTACAGAAGGCCGTACAGCATATGGATGAAGATGCATTCCAAAGGATGTGACTTTGCCCATGTCGACACGAAATACTATGTGAGGGTCATTTACCAGCCTCTTGAGTCATGGTCGGAAAAGGATACGAGTCTCCGTATATATTCCATCCTGACGGATGCCTTCAAGGAGCGTCCGGGAAGTGTGTCCAATTACATAGATGCACCTAAGGAGAACGGCTATCAGAGTTTTCAGGTCAAGCTTCTGAACGATCAGGGCAAATGGGAGGAACTTCATATATCTTCTGAAAGAATGGTCCGCAACGGCCGCCTCGGTTGTGCTGCGGAAAGGACGGATGACAACATCCAGTCCTGGCTCAACAAATTCAACGAACTGCTGAAAGAGGTGGCGGACAGGGATGAAGGCCTTGATTTCATGGATGATGTAACTTCTTCCTTCTATTATGACGACATCATGGTATTTACGCCGAAAGGCCGCGGTATCATACTTCCGAAGGGTGCTACCGCCCTCGATTTCGCCTTCGAGATACACAGTCGTATAGGAGAGCATGCCCATTATGCCAGAATCAACGGCAAGCTGTCATCCGTCAAGACCGTCCTTAAGCGAGGTGATTGCGTAGAGATAGGTACAAATGAGGAAACGGAACCTCAGGCGGACTGGCTGACCCATGTCTCCACTTACAAGGCCCGTAAGTTCATAACCACATATCTTGCCCGTCAGGGCAAATCCGACTTTATACGTTGTCCTCACTGCCACCCTCTTCCGGGTGATGAAGTCATAGGCTTCAAGAAGCAGGATGGTTCGATCGAGGTTCATAAGAGAAACTGTCAGACAGCCATCCGTCTTGCTTCGCAGGATGGAGACTCGATCGTGGCCGTCAATTTTGACGACGATACCAATCGTCTTTATCCGGTCCGTATAAGTGTAAGAGCCATAGACAGATACCACCTTCTGAGCGATCTTGTCGAGTGCATCACGGAAAAGCTGCATCTTTCGATGCGTGGCCTCAGGACGGAGACCGCAGACAATATCGGTGTCTGTACCATTGATTTCGCTGTCCATTCGATGGGCGAACTTCAGACCGCAATGGAAAGCATCGGGGCTATTCCGGGAGTCGATGAGGTGCAGCGCATAGATGTGGAGTGACCTTCAGTGGTTTGTGTGTCAGATTTATATTGATGATATTATTTTGAATATGAAGAGAATGGTCAGATTTCTGATGGTAATGCTCAGCTTTGCCGTTTTAGCTACAGGTTCAGTCCATGCTCAGACAGCGCGATGGATAACAGCGGACAGCCCTAAGGCTGATGAACCTAACACATGGATTGAATTCCGCAAGGAGTTCACAATCGGGAAACTCGACAGGAAGGTAACTTCCATCGAAGCGGAAATTGCAGTAGACTCAAAATACTGGCTTTGGGTCAACGGTGAAATGGTGGTCTTTGAGGGAGGTCTCAAGAGAGGACCTAACCCGCGCGACAGCTACTATGATGTCGTTGAGCTTGCGCCATATCTCAGAAAGGGTGAGAATGACATCCGTCTCCTTCTCTGGTATTTCGGAAAGGAAGGTTTTTCTCATAAGGACAGCGGCAAGGCCGGCATGATCTTCAATGCCGGAAAGATCGGCCTTGTCAGCGACAGCACATGGGAAAGCAGACGATTGAGTGAATATCAGGCAGCTACGGATCCGGAGCCGAACTGGCGTCTTCCTGAGTCGAGCATAAAATATGATGCGAGGATGGAAGGAAAGGATCAGTGGAGTGCATCTGTGGAGCTCGGAAACTGGGACGAGGGCCCTTGGGGCAAGCTTGTAAGAAGGCCGATCCCTCTTTGGAAGGACTATGGTGTGAAGCCGGTGACATTCAGGAAGTGGAAATCGGATGATGAGATAGAACTTGTCGCACGTCTTCCTTACAACGCCCAGTTCACTCCTGTCATCGAATTGACGGATAAGGGCGAAGGTACATGTATCCGTATGGAGACAGACCATATCCGCGGCGGCAGCGACAATTGTATCTATGCCGAATACATTACCGCAAGCGGAAGACAGAGCTACGAGTCTCTCGGCTGGATGAACGGTGATGAACTCCGCATCAAATATCCGGCTGATGCCGATGTGGATGTCCATTTCGTAGGCTATCGTGAGACCGGATACAACTGTGAGTTCGAGGGTTCGTTCACTTCATCGGACGAGGTGGTCAACAGGTTCTGGGAGAAGGCCATGAGAACCCTTTATGTCAATATGCGAGACACCTATTTCGACTGTCCTGACAGAGAGAGATCCCAGTGGTGGGGAGATGCTACAGTCCTCAGCGGCCAGAGTTATTACCAGCTTTCACCAAAGGCTAATGCCTTGGTATACAAGGCTATCCATGAGCTTGCTTACTGGCAGAGGGAAGACGATGTGCTCTTCTCTCCTGTACCTGCCGGTAACTGGGATATAGAACTTCCTGCGCAGATGCTTGCTTCAATAAGCACATACGGCTTCCTGTACTATTATCTTCATACCGGCGACAGCCAGACCATGGTTGATGTCTATCCTGCCGTCAAGCGCTATCTTGCCCTGTGGACTTTTGACGAGGACGGCCTTACTGCGTACAGGGAAGGAGACTGGTCATGGGGAGACTGGGGAGATAACATCGATATAAGGCTCATTCTTGCGGCATGGCATTATCTTGCCCTTGAGTCAGCTGCTGAGATGGCAAAGCTCAGCGGCAACGATGCTGATGTGGCAGGCTATCTGAAGCAGATGGCCAGCATCAAGGATGCATACAACAGATGTTGGAACGGCTATGCCTACAGACATCCTTCATATCATGGCGAGACAGACGACAGGGTCAACGCTATGGCTGTAATCGCAGGAATAGCGGACGAGTCGAAGCATGACGCCTTGTTCGAACTCTTCAAGGAACAGGAGCATGCGAGCCCTTATATGGAAAAGTATGTCCTTGAAGCTCTGGTGAAGACAGGACACGGTGACTATGCGCTTGAGCGCTTCAAGAGCCGTTTCAGGAACATGATCGAGGATCCGATGCATACTACCCTTTACGAGGGTTGGGAAGAAGGAGGCTTCGGCGGCGGATCGACCAACCACGCATGGAGCGGCGGAATGCTTACCGTCATAGCTGAGAATATCTGCGGAGTGCGTCCGACAGTGCCTGGCTGGGGCGAGTTCGAGATCCGTCCTTATCCTGTGATTCCGGAGTGTGACATCGTGATTCCGAGCGTGAAGGGAAGGATAAGGTCAGCATTCAAGGACTGCGAAGATGCTTTTGTGATGACCGTTTCTGTTCCTGAGGGAACGACAGCCTCTGTCGTGCTTCCTTCGGATGATTACGTTTCCGTGACCGTGAACGGCAAGCCATACTCAGGCGACTGGAAGTTCAAGGCAGGGACATATGATATAAGATGTACGAAATAACCAATTGATATTACTTATGAAAATTAAAAACCTTATTCTTGCAGTTGTATCTGCATTCATGCTGCTGTCATGCGGCTCAACTGTTCCAGGTCCTGTTGGCAGAAGGACGGAAGCTCTTGATCAGTCCTCATGGGAATCTTCTGTATGGATTTCCGCTGCCGACGCCCAGGTGGTTACCGAATATGTGCCGGATGAAAGATGGCTTGCGGCAGATGGCGCGAGCTGGTTTGTGACTACTTTGAAGAATGACCGTAAGGTGGTGTCAGCCAAATGGATGACAGCAGGTCTGGGTGTCTATGACATCTATGTGAACGGAAGCATTGTAGGTGAAGAGTTCCTCAAGCCTGGATTTACTCATAATGAAAAGACCAAGTATTCGTTTACCTACGATATAACCGACGCCTTCAACTCAGCTTCAGGAGCGGAGAATGTGCTTGCGGCTCAGGTGACCCCAGGCTGGTGGGCAGACAAGATCGTGACTCCGGGAGGCCGATACGGTATGGTCGGAAAGAAATGTGCGTTCAGGTCGGTTGTGGAGCTGACCTATGAGGACGGCACTGTAGAGCTTGTCGGAACCGATCCTCAGACATGGAAGGCCGGAATAGCCGGCCCTGTCACACACTCCGCAATCTTTGACGGAGAGTATTATGATGCCCGTATTCTTCCAGGATACGAAGCCGAGGTCGTGCAGAAGCTGGGAACGCCGGAGGTGAACACTGAGTTCAAGGGGGAAATCTTTCCTTCAGCCGGTGCGGAGATATATCTTCGTCATGACCTTACCCTTGATCCGGTAAGGACTTATGTGTGGAATGGAATCTCAGGAGCCAAGGATGGAGAGTATGGAAAGGTCGTGATAAGTGCAGAATATGCAGCCGGAGATGAAATCGTACTTGAACCTGGTGAGACTCTGGTTGTTGACTTCGGACAGAATGCTGCAGCTGTTCCGTCCTTCACTTTCAAGGCTGCAGAAGGAACCGTACTTACCTGTCTTCCTTCCGAGATCCTTAACGACGGTAACGGTGCGGAAAGCAGAGGCATGGACGGCCCTGAGGGAAGCGTTCATCGCAAGAGTCTCAGAGCACATGAGGAGCCGGCGATCCTTCTCCAGTACACTTTTGGAGACAGCAAGGATTATGTGACTTACAATCCTACCCGTACCTTCTACGGCTATCGCTTCATCTCAGTGTCAGCTACGGATAAGGTCTGCCTGAAGGATATAAAGTCCATCCCTGTCACATCTATAACCAAGGATATGGAGACAGGTCGTATCTCTACCGGTAATGAATTGATAAACAGACTCATATCCAATGCTGTGTGGGGAATGCGTTCGAACTATCTTTCTGTGCCGACAGACTGCCCTCAGCGTGATGAGAGACTTGGCTGGACGGCTGATACACAGGTCTTTACGGAGACAGGATCGTTCTTTGCCGATACTGACAGGTTCATGCACAAGTGGATGCGCGATATGAGGGACAGCCAGAGCAAGCTGGGCGGTTTTCCCGGCGTGGCGCCTTTTGCACAGTATGGCAATGAAACGATGCGCCTTGGTTGGGCGGATGCCGGTGTCATCGTTCCTTGGACAATATGGAAGCAGTTCGGCGACACTTCGATAATAGAAGAGAACTGGGGAGCCATGGAACGCTTTATGAACCATATCAATGAGACAAAGTATGACCATGACGCTCATATAGAGGAGAACAGAAATTATCAGTGGGCTGACTGGTTGAGCTATGAGCCTCTTGAAAGCTGCGGCGGCGGAGCCTTCCATCACGACGCGAAAGGAAGATGGGTGCCACGTCCTGAGGCTGTGGTTTACTGGGACTACCTCAGTGCATCATATTGGATCATCGATGCCGGAATGATGCGCGATATGGCGGTTGCAACAGGCAGGGATGCGGCCAAGTACGAGAAAATGGTAAATGAAGCAAAGGCTTATGTCCGCAAGGAATTCATGAAGCCGGACGGAACGTTCAAGCTTGATATATTGAATACCATGCAGACTCCTGCCCTCTTCGCCCTGAAGAACAAGCTCGTCGAGGGTAAGGCCAAGGAGAATATGACGGCACGTCTGCGCGAGAACTTCAAGCAGCATGGCAACTGCCTCCAGACAGGCTTCCTCGGCACTTCCATCCTTATGAACACGCTGACTGAGAACGGCATGTCTGATATCGCTTATGAGCTTCTTTTCCAGCGCAGGAACCCAAGCTGGCTCTATTCTGTAGATAATGGCGCGACAACTATCTGGGAGAGGTGGAACAGCTACATGATGGAGAAGGGAATGGGCCCTAACGGAATGAACAGCTTCAACCACTATGCCTATGGCTGCGTATGCGAGTGGCTCTGGGAGACAGCTGCCGGCATCTCATGCGACGCTTCCGCTCCTGGCTTCAGCCGTATAATCATGAAGCCGGTTCCTGACAAGCGACTCGGTCATCTCGATGCGGAGTACAGGTCTGCAGCCGGTCTGATAAAGAGTTCGTGGAAGTATGAAGGCGACAAGTGGATATGGAACTTCACAGTACCGGAAGGAGCCGTTGCGGTAGTGACGCTCCCGGGCGAAACCCAATCCAAGGAATACCCTTCGGGAACATATGAGATTACAAAATAATGAAATGCCTCTCACACATGTGGGAGGCATTTCTTGAAAATATCCAGCAGTTTTCCGAAATCATCAATGACCCAGTCTGCATCGGAGAGACTCTCACGGCTTCCGTTGCCGTAGGTTACTCCGCAGGTTCTTGTGCCGGCGTTCTTTCCCATCATAATGTCAAAGGATGTGTCACCGACAACGATTACATCTTCCGGGCTTGATCCGAATCTTTCAAGAGTTCTGTTTACCGGTTCAGGGTCTGGCTTGCCTTTCTCCACGTCATCTGCTCCCAGGATATAGCTGATAAGTGATGAAAGACCGAGTTTTTCCACGTATTCGGCAAGGGAGGCATGGCTCCTGCTGCTTGCAATTGTGAGGATGACACCTTTGGATTTCAATGTCTTAAGGGTCTCCACTACATTCGGATAGAGTACTACTGCTCCGTCCGTATCGAACTCATGGAAGAGCCTGCGGTATGTCCGTGCATACAGGTCACCGTCAATGCTGCACTCGGGAAACAGGACCGGTGCTATCTCGATCAGCCTGAGACCGATCATGGCTGCGCATTGCTCGTCAGTCCGGGAAGGGAGCCCCAGCTCGAGGATGGTAGCCTGCATTGTTCTTATGATGACGGCGGCTGTATCCGCCAGAGTCCCGTCGAAGTCCAGTATGACCATTCGGACAGGTGACATTTGCTTTTCTTTTGAAAGGTGTTCCATATCGGTTATTGGACCTGCCCTCACGCAGGCGTCTATTATATGACACCAGCCTCAAAATCAGTCAGACTTTGAGGCTGGTATTATGTATTCCGATTTTATTCTGTGCTTAGCAGCAGCCTGCCTGGCAGAATGCGTTGATTGCAGTTGCTGCGAAGCCGAGAACGATGATTGCAACGACTGCGTAGCCGATGTAGGTGAGTCTCTTCTCCCAAACCTTGTTGCTCATACCGATGGTCTGGAAAGCACTCCAGAAGCCGTGGCAGAGGTGAAGGCCGAGGGCTACGAACCAAACGATGTAGATAAGTACCATCCACCAGTTCTTGAATGTCTCGCTGAGGAGGAGGTAAGGGTTTTCTGCGTGCTCGCCCATGAACTCCTTGAGCTGCATCTCAGCCCAGAAATGGTTGAGGTGGAACACTACAAGACCGATGACCACGACACCGAGAACGAGCATATTCTTTGATGCCCACTTGGCCTGTGTCTTGTTGGCTACTGCGTAACGCTCTGTACCACGTGCCTTGTAGTTTCCGTAAGAAAGGATGAGGGCATATACGATGTGTACGAGGAAACCTGCAGCAAGAACAGGAACCATGATGGTGACGATAGGAAGCGCCATGAAGTCGCAGCCTGCCTGGAAGAGACCGTCAGCAGCGCCGTAGGTACCCTTGAAGGAGTCAATCACTGATAAGAAGTTGATTGTCATGTGCAGAAGAAGGAACACGATGAGGAAAAGGCCGCTTATACTCATGATAAGCTTCTTGGTAATTGAAGAAAGTGCCATAATAGTTTATAATCTTTTTAGTTAATATCCGGTTTGAATATGCTCTTCTATCATGCAAAGATATATTCTTTCTTGGAAGTTTCATAATAATTCGATACTTTTGTTTGCTTGAATTTTTGAAAACATAAGGATTATGGGTACATACAAGAGGGTTCTGCTCAAATTGAGCGGTGAAAGCCTGGGAGGTCCCGCAGGCAAAGGTATAGATGAAAACTGGCTTGCAGCATATGCGGAAGAAGTCGCGGCTGCGGTAAAGAACGGGCTTCAGGTGGCCATCGTCATCGGAGGCGGCAACATCTTCAGAGGCCTTCAGGGCGTCGGCAAGGGTTTCGACCGTGTGAACGGAGACAAGATGGGCATGCTTGCCACAGTAATCAATTCCCTTGGTCTTGCCATGGCTATCCGCTCGGCAGGCGTGGAGGCGGAAGTGTTCACGGCGACCCCTATGATGCCGGTTGCAAGATATTATATGCGTGACGATGCGGTGGCTGTGATGGAGAAGGGTGGTGTCGCTCTTATCGCAGGCGGTACCGGCAACCCTTATTTCACTACCGATTCAGGTGCGGCTCTGCGTGCCCTCGAGATAGGTGCGGACGCCCTGCTCAAGGGAACCCGTGTGGACGGTGTCTATACAGCCGATCCTGAAAAGGATCCTTCTGCAGTCAAATATGAGGAACTCAGCTTCGACAAGGCCATAGAGGACCGTCTCAAGGTCATGGACCAGACTGCATTCGCCCTTTGCCGTGAAGGAAACATGCCTATCATCGTCTTCGATATGAATCAGAAGGGCAACCTTACAAAGCTTGTGAAGGGAGAGAAGGTAGGTACGCTGGTACACGTGTAGCCGGAACCTTTGAACCGGAGGCCTGTCATGGCCATATGACTTGAAACAAAACCAAAAATACAGATACTATGATTACAAGAGCAAAAGAAATTCTGGCCAGTGCCAAGGAAAAGATGAGCAACGCGGTAAATCACCTCGACGAGGAACTCAAGACATACCGTGCCGGCAAGGCTAACCCGCTCGTTTTCAATAATGTTATGGTAGATTATTACGGTAGCCCTACTCCTGTTCCTCAGGTTGCTTCCGTAACGACTCCGGATGCTAAGACACTCATGCTTCAGCCATGGGAGAAGAAGATGATTCCGGCTATCGAGAAGGCTATCCTCGATGCAAATAT
This sequence comes from Bacteroidales bacterium, assembly GCA_017626355.1. GTDB lineage: Bacteria > Bacteroidota > Bacteroidia > Bacteroidales > UBA932 > Cryptobacteroides. The sequence goes on along the minus strand of JAGAIY010000019.1, from coordinate 8,538 downwards.
CGGTCTCACTCCTTCAAACAACGGCGAGAGCATCCGTTGTACCGTTCCGCCTCTTACAGAGGACCGTCGTAAGGAACTCCTCAAGAGGGCAAAGGGAGCAGGTGAGAATGCGAAGGTAAGTGTAAGGAATGCACGCCGTGATGCGATCGAGCAGCTCAAGAAGGCCAACAAGGAGGGAATGCCTGAGGATCTTCAGAAAGAGTACGAGCAGCTTGTTCAGAAAGAGACAGATGCTTTCTCTAAGAAGGTTGACGAGCTCGTAGTTGCCAAGGAAAAGGAAATGATGACCGTGTAAATAAAAAAAATATTATATTTGCACCATAGTTTCATATGCTGTCCGGTGAATGCCGGACAGCATTTTTTAAGCGGAATGAAAAAGATAGCTATTCAAGGAGTCAAGGGATGCTTTCATGAGCAGGCGGCAAGGCTTTTCTACGGGGAGCACGGGCACATCGTGCCTGAAATTGTAGAATGTCTGACGTTCGACGATCTGTACAGAAGCATGAATGCCGGTGCTGCGGATGCCGCTGTCATGGCCATAGAAAACACTGTTTCGGGAGGTCTTCTTCCGAACTTCGAACTTCTGCGCAGATATGACCGTAAGATAAAGGGCGAGGTATTCCTGAGGATCCAGCAGAATCTCATGGCTCTTCCCGGCCAGAAGATAGAGGATATAAAGGAAGTCAGGACACATTACATGGCGATAAACCAGACCCGTGAGTTCTTCAAGAACTGCCCGTGGATCCGTCTGGTGGAGTCTGAAGATACTGCTAAAAGTGCCGCAGATGTCGCCGAACAGGGCCTGATGGGCGTCGGTGCAGTCGCTTCTGTTCTCGCTGCGGATATGTATGGGCTTGAAATACTGGCTGAAAGCATAGAGACATATAAGCAGAATTTCACCAGATTCCTGGTCTTTGACGATGAATTTGAAGTGGACAAGGTCAAGGTGAACAAGGCGTCTATGTGCTTTACCCTGCCTCATGCTCCAGGTTCGCTTGCCCATGTGCTTACCATACTGTCGTTCTACGGCATGAACCTGACGAGAATCCAGTCTCTGCCCATCCCGGGACATGAATGGCAGTATTTCTTTTATGTTGACATAAAGTTCGAAGACTATCTCAGATATGAGCAGGCTCTGGCTGCGGTCCGTCCGCTGATGGAGGATCTCAACATTCTGGGTGAATATGTAGCAGCAATCTGACGACAATGATCATAAAACCTGCAAGAAGGACGGAGTCTGTACAGGAGTACTACTTCTCCAGAAAACTGAAGGAAATAGCAGAAATGAACGCCGTGCGCAGAGAGCATGGCGAGGAACCCGTCATCAATCTCGGAATCGGCTCGCCGGACGGGATGCCCCCGATGCCGGCAATAGATGCTTTGTGCGCTTCGGCTGTGCAGCCGGGCAACCATGCCTACCAGAGCTATGTCGGACTGCCGGAGCTGAGGCAGGCTTTCGCCGACTGGTATGAGCGCTGGTATGGGGTCGTCCTTGACCCGAAAACGGAAATACAGCCTCTTGTGGGTTCCAAGGAAGCGATCCTGCTTATCTCCCTGGCCTTTCTTGATAAAGGTGACAAGGTGCTCGTTCCGGATCCGGGCTATCCGACATATTCTTCGGCTTCGAAACTTGTAGAGGCGGAGATCCTGACCTACAATCTTAGGGAAGACAAGGGATGGCAGCCTGATTTCGAGGCGCTTGAGGCGATGGATCTGACCGGGGTCAAGATCATGTGGACCAACTATCCCAATATGCCTACAGGAGCTTCAGCCTCTGAGGAACTCTACTCGAGGCTTGTCGATTTCGGCAACCGCCATGGCATCATGATCTGCAATGACAATCCTTACAGCTTCATCCTGAATGACAGACCGTTGTCGATACTTGCCCGGCCTGATGCAAAGGCTTGCTGCCTGGAACTGAACTCCCTGAGCAAGGCCCACAATATGGCCGGATGGCGAATCGGAATGGTAGCCGCCGCTCCTGACGTCATATCTCAGATACTCAAGGTGAAGAGCCAGATGGATTCGGGAATGTTCAAGCCGCTTCAGCTTGCTGCTGTCCAGGCCCTGGCTCAGGGTCCTGAATGGTTCTCTGAGCTGAATGAAGAATACCGCCGCAGGAGGGTGCTGGCAGGAGAAATCTTTGACCTGCTGGGTGTGGAATATGACCGCAATTCTTCCTGCATGTTCCTCTGGGGACGCGTTCCGTCCTCTGTGGCAGGAGGCAGTCAGGAAATGTCGTCGGGAGCTCGCCTTTCGGACCGTATCCTGTATGATGCCGGCGTGTTCATAACCCCGGGCTTCATTTTCGGAAAGAACGGAGAGAATCATGTGCGTATCTCCCTCTGCGCCAAGCCGGAAGTGCTCAGGCAGGCGGCCCGGAGGATCAGACAGGTCTTGTGTAAGCCTGCCGCCCCGGGGATGCAGGCTAAATGTTTAGAAGATTGATTATCAGGCGTTTATGCGCCACGCTTTTGTGTCTATGAAGATAGGAATAATAGGACTGGGCTTAATAGGAGGCTCGATGGCGATAGATCTCAAGAGGAAGGGCTTCGCAGAGGAAATCATCGGTGTAGAGGCCGATCCTGTCAATGCCGCTGCTGCTGAGAAGATCGGTCTGGTGGATAGAATCGCTGATTTTCAGGAGTGCGTGGACAGCAGTGATATGGTGATTCTCGCTGTACCTGTCGGGGCGGCTGTAAGACTGCTTCCGAAGGTGCTCGACCGTTTTGCGGAGACGGCCTGTGACGGCAGGACCGAGAAGGTCGTCATGGATGTGTGCTCGACGAAGGAGCATCTCGCAAGGAGCGTCAGGTATCATCCGATGAGAAGGAATTATGTGGCTTCCCATCCTATGGCCGGTACGGAATACAGCGGTCCGTGGGCTGCCATGCCGGGACTTTATGACGGGCATGCATGCATCATATGTGATTCGGAAGAGTCGTCTCCGAAGGCTGTCAGGCTGGTGGAGAGGCTTTATGAAGTCCTGAATATGAGGACTATATATATGAATTCGTCCAACCATGATGTCCACACTGCCTATGTGTCCCATATATCGCATGTGACCTCTTTCGCCCTTGCCTTGACTGTGCTTGACAAGGAGAAGGATGAAAAGCATATCTTCGATCTTGCTTCGGGAGGATTTTCCTCTACTGTCAGGCTCGCCAAGAGCAGCCCGGACATGTGGACTCCGATCCTTTCCCAGAACAGGGACAATGTGCTTCATGTCATGGATACATATATAGATAAGATGAATGCATTCCGTCAGGCAATCGCCGACGGGGATGAGGATGCAGTGCGCAGACTTATCGAGGATGCAAACCGCATCCGCCGCATCATCCGATGACTTTGTTACCGATTTGAAAATATCAAAACATACAATATCATGTCAGACAAGAAATTAGACATCATCCCCCTTTATGAATGGGGTATGTTCACAGAGCCGAGACCAAGTGTCGTGGCAGGTCCTTGCAGCGCAGAGTCAGAGGAGCAGATAATGGAGACTGCAGCCGGACTCAAGGATCTTGGTATCAATGTGTTCCGCGCAGGAATATGGAAACCGCGCACTCATCCGGGATCATTTGAGGGAATCGGTTCCGAGGGTTTGAAATGGATGCAGAGGGCTAAGAGGGAGTACGGACTCAAGATTTCGACAGAGGTGGCAAGCGAGAAGCATGTCTTCGAGTGCCTCAAATTCGGAGTCGATCTCGTATGGCTCGGAGCCAGGACCACTGCCAATCCGTTCCTCGTGCAGGAGATCGCGGATGCCTTGAAGGATACGGATATTCCGGTGCTCGTTAAGAATCCGGTCAATCCTGACCTTGACCTGTGGATAGGAGCTCTCGAGCGTCTCAACAGAGCCGGTATAAAGAAGCTCGGAGTAATCCACCGTGGCTTCTCTACCTTTGACAAGATCAAATATCGCAACGACCCTCAGTGGCAGGTGGCTGTAGAGCTCAGAAGCCGTCATCCGGAGCTTCCGTTCTTCGTGGATCCGAGCCATATGGCCGGAAGCAAGGACTATATCCGTGAGATTTCCCAGAGGTCTCTCGACCTTGGCTTTGAAGGACTTATGATCGAGTCACATTGCAACCCGTCGGTGGCGTTGAGTGATGCCAAGCAGCAGCTTACCCCTCCGGAATTGAGCGATCTTCTTTATAATCAGATAGTTGTTCGAGAGAAGGATTCGGATTCTCCGGAGTGGAAGGAGAACATCGACCAGCTTCGTGCGAAGATCGATATCATCGACGAGAACATCCTTTATGCCCTCGGCTCGCGAATGAAGATAAGCCGTCAGATCGGTGAATACAAGAAGAACAACAATATCGCCATCCTTCAGACTTCAAGATGGGATGCCATTCTGGCCAAGGTAGTCGAGTCCGGTAAGGAGTTCGGTCTTTCCGAGAAATTTGTCAAGAATGTGTTCAACGCCATCCACGAGGCTTCTGTGGAGGCACAGAACGATATCATTTCAGGTAACTCTTCAAAAGAGTAAAGAATATGTTCCTGTCCTCATCAGAGACGAATTCCGCTTTGATGGGGGCATAGAACAGTCTCTGTTTCAGCCATTCAGGTATCCTTGCCGCGTCCTTGACCCTCTGGCTGTCCTTTTCTGTGGTCATCACGACGGAAGTCGGGAACGAATCGGCTGCATTCTTGAGCGCTGATATGTCTGCATGGGTGAACCTGTGATGGTCAGGGAAGTTGAAATGTCTGACTATCCTGTAATGACCGCTCAGATAGTCCCTGAACGGTTTGTCGTTTGCTATGCCGGTCAGCAGGATCAGCCTCTGGGCATATACATATCTCTGGTCGCCTTCCTCGAAGATAGGCCTTGCCACATCATAGCTTATCGTGGTGAAGAAGATATGCTGCTTTCTTCCCTTTCTGCGTTCTCCGCAGCATGCCGCCGGGTCGTAATTCTTCAGGCCGAGGGACCTGGCCCACTGCTCCTTCTCGTAAGTGTCGATGTATGAAGGACATTTGGATACTATGACAATGTCCGCGGCGGCTATCCTTTCAGGGAGGTCGCGAAGTTTTCCCATGGGAAGAAGATGGTCCTTGAAGGTAGGGCGGTTATAATCGACGAGCACTACCGATACGGACGGCTTGATGGCCCTGTGCTGGAAGGCGTCGTCGAGGATTATGAGATCGGCCTTCGGCATGTCCTTATGTCTGCACTTCTTCGCCTTCTTCGAAGTCTGGAGAAGCTCCGGGTTGCACAGGAAGCTGCATCCCTGTCTTCTGGACTTGTCCACGGCTACCGTGACGTGAGGGAATTTCCTCTTCATCTGAAGCGGCTCGTCTCCATACTCATGTGCGGAACCGTCGAACGGTACCTGCTGGAAACCTTTGCTTTCGCGCTTGTATCCTCTTGACAGGACAGCAAGATTCTTTCCTCCCCACACTTCGTCTTCGAGAAGCCCCCTAAGTATCATTTCGGTATGCGGCGTCTTGCCGGTTCCTCCTACGGTGATGTTGCCTACACATATCGTAGGGACTTCCGCGCTCACGGATTTCCTTATTCCTGTATTGAAGAGGAGGTGTCTTGTCTTGAGTGCAAGCCAATATGGGAAGAGCAGTATCTTGTCTATCATAATCCTATATTCCATATACGTTTCCTGCCGCAGGAGCCTCGCTTCCGCCCCAGCGTGCAGCAATGTTGTCCAATGTGCTGAACAGTTCCTGAGGATCGTTCAGCGTCACGAGCTTGAGCCTTGTCTCCTTGAAGTCCGGCAGGCCCTTGAAATAACATGAAAGATGGCGGCGCATTTCCAGGACTCCCACGCGGTCTCCCTTGATTTCCAGGGATTTGGCAAGGTGTCTCTTGGCCAGGGCCACCCTGTCGGTCACGCTCATCTGCGGAAGAAGCTCTCCGGTGTCGAGGTAGTGGCGGATCTCCCTGAATATCCACGGATGTCCGTAGGTTGCACGTCCTATCATGATTCCGTCCACTCCGTAGCGGTCGAAATATTCCTTTGCCTTCTGAGGGGAATTGATGTCTCCGTTGCCTATGACAGGTATATGCATCCTCGGATTCTCCTTTACCTTTCCGATAAGGGTCCAGTCCGCTTCTCCTGTGTACATCTGGCAGCGTGTGCGTCCGTGTATGGTAAGGGCCTGGATTCCGACATCCTGCAGCCTTTCGGCCAGCTCCACTATGATCTTCGAGTCCTCGTCCCAGCCGAGACGGGTCTTTACTGTTACCGGCAGCTTTACCGCTTCCACGACCCTGCGGGTGATCTCCACCATCTTGTCCGGCTCCCTCATCATTCCCGAGCCTGCACCTCTACGCGCTATCTTGTTCACAGGACAGCCGAAGTTGATGTCCACAAGGTCTGCACCATGGCCTCCGGCTATCTCGGCAGCCTTTTCGGCCATGACCGCAGCATCGACCATGGCTTCCGGAATGTTGCCGTAGATCTGGATGCCTATAGGCGCTTCGTAGTCATATGTCACAAGCTTTTCGAGCGATTTCCTCGCGTCGCGGATGAGCCCGTCGGATGAAATGAACTCCGTGTACATCATGTCAGCTCCGAACTCCTTGCAGATGAAGCGGAACGAAGCATCGGTCACGTCCTCCATGGGCGCGAGAAAAAGAGGTCTGTCTCCGAGATTTATGTCACCAATTTTCATATCAGCCTGCAAAAATACAAAAACTTTTGTAGCTTTGCGAAGGAATAAAACAAAACGACAGAATGGCAAAGATTTCAACAATCGGTCTGCTCACCTCCGGCGGTGATGCACCCGGAATGAATGCGGCGATCAGAGCCGTGACAAGATCTGCGATCTACAACGGATGGAAGGTCAAAGGTATATATAGAGGATGGGAAGGCCTTATAAACAATGAAATCAAGGACTTCACTTCTGAAAGTGTCAGCGGCACGATCAACCGTGGAGGAACTATCCTCAGGACAGCCCGAAGCAAAGGCTTCATGGATGAGGCCGGCCGTGCAAAGGCTTACGAGAACATGAAGGCCCATAATATAGATGCCCTTGTGGTCATCGGCGGAAACGGCTCGCTTGCCGGAGCTCAGGTTCTGGCTTCAGAGTTCGATGTGCCTTGCGTGGGACTTCCCGGAACCATCGACAACGACCTTTACGGAACGGATACCACTATCGGATACGACACCGCCCTCAATACCATAATGGAATGTGTCGACAAGATCCGTGATACGGCAAACTCGCACAACCGCATATTCTTTGTGGAGGTAATGGGCCGTGATGCAGGCTTCCTGGCGCAGAACGCCGCCATCGCTACAGGAGCGGAGGCTGCCATCATCCCTGAGGACAAGACTGATGTCGACCAGCTTGCCACATTCATCGGCAGGGGAGTGCGCAAGAGCAAGAACAGCTCCATCGTCCTGGTTTCGGAAAGCAAGAAGGACGGCACAGGCGGCGCCCAGTATTATGCTGACCGTCTTGTCCATGAATATCCGGAGTTCGAGGCCCGAGTGACCATCCTCGGCCATCTCCAGCGCGGAGGTATCCCTACTGCCAATGACCGCATCCTTGCGAGCCGTCTGGGAGTTGCCGCCATCGAGGCTCTGAAGGACGGACAGCGCAATGTGATGGTGGGTGTGAAGAACGACCAGATCGTCTATGTGCCTTTCAATAAGGCCATCAGAATCGACAAGCCGATTGACCGCGAACTCATAAATGTGCTTAACGTGCTGTCAATATAAAATTTGGCTATCAAAAAAATAATTGCTATCTTTGCGACCCCTATGTAGTGTAGGGATCGCAATTTTTTATTATAAGTTATTAAGTATTAACCATTTAAAAGTACAAGATGGACACACAGAGCTACAAAACGGTATCCCTCAAGGCAGGTGATATCAAGAAGGAGTGGGTTGTGATCGATGCAACCGATCTCGTGCTCGGACGTCTTGCTGCCAGAGTTTCGCTCGTTCTTCGTGGTAAGAACAAGCCTTCATTCACTCCGCACATGGACTGTGGTGACAATGTCATCATCCTCAACGCGGACAAGGTGAGACTCACTGGTAAGAAGATGACCGACAAGGTGTACGTTCGTCATACCGGTTATCCGGGAGGACAGCGTTTCAGCACCCCTAAGGAGATCCTTGCAAAGAAGCCTACCGAACTCGTAAGGATGGCTGTCAAAGGCATGCTTCCTAAGAACCGTCTTGGTGCCAAGCTCATCAACAACCTTTACCTTTACACAGGTAATGAGCATCCGCACCAGGCACAGAATCCTAAAACAATCACATTAAACGAAATTTAAGCAGAGCATGAAAGTAGTAAACGCCCTTGGAAGACGTAAATCAGCAGTCGCTCGCGTTTATGTCGTGCCTGGAAAAGGTAACATCGTGATCAACGGTCGTGAACTCGAGAACTATTTCAAAGAGGACACTCTCCGTTACATTGTTAACCAGCCATTTGAGGTGACAGGCACTGCAGCTCAGTTTGACGTTAAGGCAAACCTCGACGGAGGTGGAATCAAAGGCCAGGCAGAGGCTTTGAGACTCGGTATCTCTCGCGCACTTTGCGAGATCGATAAGGAGGCTTATCGTCCTG
>JAGAIY010000018.1 GCA_017626355.1 Bacteroidales bacterium | reverse complement strand
TCGTTTGTGACCTCATTGGTTACCGTTCTGACCGGAACCGGTCTTACAAGTGTGAATACATATATAATCCTTTATCTGATAATATTCCGTATCTCAATCTTGAAGATGCGTAGACAATACAGGGAGGACCAGGAATGAAGAATACGGTAAAGGTAGAAAGAGCCATCAGGAACATCACCCAGCAGGAACTGGCCGAGGCCGTCGGAGTTTCAAGACAGACCATAAACTTCATCGAGACCGGCCGCTATATGCCCTCGACTGTCGTGGCCCTGAAGATCGCCAGATACTTCGGCAGACACGCTGACGAAATTTTCCAGCTCGAAGAGAACGACTGATTGCAGAATCAGCATACTTGACAAATAGACAAAATGATTCCCGGCAATACTGCATGCATTGTCGGGAATCATATCATAATCTGCCAGTCGTCATGATTTGCTGAAATTGACAGGAATCATCAGCTTGATTGCGGTAGGCTTGCCCTCCTTCAGGCCTGGAGCCCAGTCCGGTGAAGAAGCGATGACTCTGACTGCCTCATCAATCAGTTTCCGGTCAGGTCCTTTAAAAGCTTCCACATCCATAACCTTTCCGGTCTCTGAAACTGTGAATGATACCGCAACTTGTCCTTCAGCTGCCGTCCCCTCCGGATATCTGATATTTGCCTGAACCCATCTTTGAAAATCTGTGTATGTACCGCCATTGAATGAAGGCAACCTGTTGTCAGCTGCAACCTCTTCGCTTGATGTCTTTGACGTATCGGTGGTAATGACGAACACACCCTTGTCTATATCATATTCCCGCAATGCCTCTTCTGTCTTGAGTACTTTTATTGAAGTGATTGTGTTCGGATTGATAGTGTTCATGTCAAATCCGTCCGGTGTTCTTTCACCGTTGACAACGAAGATAAGGTCATCCTTGTTGACATCAATATCATTGCCCTTTTCGAAATTCTCGTCTACAATATGGACATTTATGCTTGACTTCAGCCTTAGTCCATCATGTTCCGGATTTACATTTATTGTCCCGGTGACATAAGGGGCGGTCGTAGTAATTGCTGCACTTACCCTGTTGTTGTCTTTAAGATATGCCACGATTACCACAACTTCCGGATCGTCTTTTTGAGCCTTTGTCTGCATTTCCTTCGTCACGATCGCACCGTTGTGCATATAGATGTTTTCGTTAAGGTCAAGCCCGGTATAATGAACCTTGAGTTCCTTGCCGGCAGTGTCAAAATAGATTAGTGTAACCGTGTTGTTTTCCTTATCGACAATGAATCTTCCTTCTGTAAGATTCTTTTGCGTGAAGACACTTTGGGGTTTTGAAACGGAACCTTTTTGCTCGACTTTATACCAATTTTCACTATCTTTATCTTTCAGAGAGTCAGTCACGGTTTCAGACTGCTGGCTCTCATACCGGTAATCAACCTTTGTCTCGGCAGTTGCTGCCAGAGAGATTCCTACGAGAGGAATGACGTAGAGAGCTTTCCAGGCACTCATGCGGGATGATCTTTTGTTTGACATCATAGTAATACGCGCTTTAAGTGTACTATGATTGAAGCTGTTGGCAAGTGAGTAGCCGCTCTTGCTGACAGCCTTTCTTATCAACAGATATTGGTATTCCTTGATATTCGCTCCGCTTCTCAGGACTGCGTCGTCAGCCTCGAATTCATGCAGGGCACGAAGATCCGCCTTGAGCATCCAGATTGCCGGATTGAACCACTGGAGGGCGGTGATAAGGTCGACAAAAAGGATGTCCCACGAATGCCTGAGAGCGATGTGTGCCTTTTCGTGCGTCAGGATCTGTTCATAGCCGCTCTCGTAATCCTCACGGGAAATCACGATATATTTCATCCAGCTGAACGGTGCTGTATCAGTTTCTGTAATTATAAGTGTCTCACCGCTTTCGAGAGTCTGCCTGCTTCCTCCGCTTATGATTCTCTTTATGCTGATCATCGAAACGACAGCATGAACCAGAACTGCCAATGCTCCAGCAGCAAAGACGACGCACAGAACAACCTGCCATATCGGTACGGATGATGCTTCCGGAATCATAGCCAATGTTTCACCGACACCGTCAGCAGGAGTATCTGGTACGGAGGTCATGGCGGGGAGCACCACAACTTTCCTGAAAGTGATGACGCAGAGGGGGAGTACGAATGAAAGGGCAGCCGTCCCGAGGAGCACGATGCGGTTGAAACGATGGAACGTCTCTTTGCTGAGCAGCAGACGATAGAACAGATAGAATACCGCCAATGCGATTGCGGTTTTACCTTGGTATGTTATTATGAATTCGCTCATCTGTGTTCGTTGTTCTGTGCGTTTTCAATCTGCTCGATCAGCTCCTTGAGCTCTTCCACAGTGATCTTCTCTTCCTTTACGAGTGTGGAGACAGCGCTGAGATAAGAATTGTTGAAGTAGCTGCTGATGATGCCCTTGAAAGTCCTTCCTGCATACTCCTCACGGGAAACGACAGGGTAGTACTGATAGGAATTGCCATAGGCCTTGTGGCTTACATAGCCGTTTGCCTCCAGATTGCGTACCATCGTGGAGAGGGTGTTGAAATGAGGCTTCGGCTCGTCGTAATACTCCAGAAGTTCACGCACGAACATCGCTCCCTTGTCCCAGAAGAGATTCATTATCTCTTCCTCTTTTCTGGTCAGTTTCTTCATGTCGATATACCTTTACGACACAAATGTAACTAAATTTTCTTTCAGTGTAACTATTTTATATAGTTTAATAACTAAAATGTTTAGTTTAAATGAAAAGTGTCAGAGTTTTCTTAACCATATGTTGCGGAAGCTCACAGGATTACCATGATCCTGGAGAGCGATCGGACCGTCTCCGTGAGGGATCACGCGTGGGTGTCCGATGTATTCTGTAGTTCCTCTGATTGTGAAGTGGTTGATTATGACAACTCCGTTCTGGATGACTGTGACTGTCGGAGCTACCCTGTAAGTGCCGTCCTCATTGAATACAGGGGCGCTGTAGATGATGTCGTATGTGTTCCATTCGCCTGGCTTGCGCATCACGTTAGCAAGCGGAGTGGCCTGCTTGTAGATGCTGCCGGTCTGTCCGTTGGAATAGGTCTCGTTGTTGTAGCAGTCAAGGATCTGTACCTCATAGAGACCCTGAAGGAAGACTCCGCTGTTACCCCTTTCCTGGCCTTCGCTATGGACCTTGGCCGGAGATCTCCATTCAAGGTGCAGCTGGAAACTTCCGAAAACGTCTTTTGTCTGGATGCTTCCGGTGCCGGCCTTTACTGTGAACACTCCGTCATGGACATCCCATCCGGCTTCTCCTCCGTCGGAACTCTGCCATGCACTCAAGTCCTTGCCGTCGAAGAGGACAATGGCATCTGACGGCGCTGTGTTGGTGGCAAAGTCTCCCGGAGTGACGACCTTCGGCTGAGGTAGCCAGAATTCTGTCATAGCAGGACTCATCTCGGGTGTTTCAGGATATACCTTTTCCTGCGCTGAGGCGGTGACAGCCAGAATCAGTGCTGTGGCTGTAAATAAAAACTTCTTCATGGTTATTTGGTGTTATAGGATCATTCAAGTACAAGACCGTCGTATGCCGGAAGTATTTCTGGTGGCAGTTCCTTCTCCAGGACGGCATGGCGTGGCAGCTGATGTGACAGATGGGTGAGCCATGAATGCTTTGCACCGACCTTCAGAGCTGTCTCAACTGCTCCTTCAAGAGAGAAATGGGAAATATGCCTTCCGTACCTTACGCAGTTTATTATGAAGTGGTCAAGGTTCTGAAGCTTGGCGAATTCCTCTTCCGGAATGTGGTTCATATCTGTGCAGTAGGCTATGTTTCCGAACCGGTATCCGAGTACGGGCAGCTTGTAATGCCTTCCCCTTATCGGGATTATTTCCGTGCTGCCTATCCTGAAGGGCTTGTCGTCGATATTGTTTACATTCCATTCCGGAGCCCCGGGATATTTCTTTTCAGCAAAGGCATATCCGTATTCCAGTCTGAGCGATTCCTCTACATAAGGTTCGCAGTATATTTCGGTCGCGCGTTTTTCCAGATAGTTGAAGGCTCGGATGTCATCAAGACCTCCGGTGTGGTCCTTGTGATTGTGTGTCAGCAGAATAGCATCCAGATGTGAAACATCTTCTCTGAGCATCTGCTGCCTGAAGTCAGGGCCTGCGTCCACGAGCAGCTTCAGACCGTCATAATCCACCAGAACACTGGATCTGAGCCTTTTGTCCCTATGGTCGGAACTTCTGCATACTTCGCATCCGCAGCCGATCATAGGCACACCCTGAGATGTTCCGGTTCCTAAAAATGTAAGTCTTGCCTTCTTCATATCTCGACGTCCGCTATCTTTCCTATCAGTTCCGGATCGTAAGGACGGGATATCCTTATATAGTTTCCTGTATATCCTTCCATCATGCCGTTCCGGTCCGTGCTTTCAAACAGAACCTTTTCTGCCACACCTTTGTTGGCCTCGATGAATTCCTGATGCAGCCTTGCACTGAGTTCTTCCAGCAGCTGGACACGCCGTGTCTTGATGCTGTCCTGCACCTGATCCTTCCTGTCTGCGGCTGGAGTCCCGGCACGACGGGAATACGGGAATATGTGGATGAAGGCCGGTCTGACCACATCCTTCAGGAAATTGTATGTTTCCATGAACAGCTCGTCTGTCTCTCCTGGAAATCCCACGATGACATCGATGCCGAAGAATACCTTCGGCCCTCCGGGACTCTCGCATCTCGACCTGATGTATTGTATCTTATGTGCGAATGCAGCAGTGTCGTACCGCCTTCCCATCTCTTTCAGTATGGTATCGCAACCCGACTGGAGCGGAATGTGATAATGGGGGAGGAACTTTGTTCCGGAAGCGATCCAGTCGATCATCTCCTCGGTAAGCAGGTTCGGCTCTATGGATGATATCCTGTACCTCTCGATGCCTTCTACCTTCTCCAGCTCCTTTATGAGCTCGAAGAAAGTCTCTCCGGTAGAACGTCCGAAATCTCCGGTATTGACTCCGGTGATCACGATCTCCTTTATGCCTTCGGCCGCAATGGCTTCAGCCTGAGGTATTATCTCCGATATAGGGATGTTGCGGCTTTCTCTACGTGCGTAAGGTACTGTGCAGTAATGACATTTGTAGTCGCATCCGTCCTGTACCTTAAGGAAGGATCTGGTTCTTTCTCCGCTTGAATATGCCGGGAAGAAGCTGTCGCAGCCAGCGCAGCACCAGTCTTCTCCCTTTGTCCTGGAAAGTATAGCTGGCACAATCATGCTTTTCTCCGTGGCTCCGAATACTGCGGTGACACCTTCGATGGCTTCTATCTCGGCCTTCTTGAGCTGCGCATAGCAGCCTGTCACGAATATCATTGCATCAGGTGACAGCCTGTGCAGCTTGCGGATTATATTCCTGCTCTTCTTGTCTGAGTGTTCAGTTACGGTGCAGGTGTTCACGAGAAAGACATCCGCCCCCTTGTTCCAAGGCACGGCCTCGAAACCTTCCTTGAGGAGGGCTCTTTCATATGTCGAAGTCTCGGCGTAGTTCAGCTTGCAGCCTAAGGTTATGAATGCTATTCTCTTCATCAGTGATACAATGTTACTCTTGACCACTGTGCGACTCCGTCCACCGGTGGCTTCTTCTTGGATACCCTTACAGAAAACGAAACAAGCTGAGGGAACTTCTTCTCTATCTCCTTCACTATGCGTCCGGCTACATTCTCCAGCAGCTCGGACGGGATGGACATCTCATATGAAATGATTTCGTAAATGTCCGCATAGTTTACCGTGTGGTTCAGATTGTCGCTGTCAGCCGCAGCCGACAGGTCAAGTTCTCCGCGAAAATCCACAGTGAATGAATTTCCTCTTACCTTCTCCTGTTCAAGGCAGCCATGATAGGCCTTGAACTCCATTCCTTCCAGTTCTATTGTTCCTATGTTCTTCATATGTCTTAAGCCAAAATGAGAAATACGCATGGTCTTTTGCCTATCACGAGGCCTTCCTTTTTCCATTGGGCGACTTTCTTCGTCCTGATGAAGGCGTCCGGCAAGGTTATGTCTGCTGCGACGCAGACCCTTGTCGATGCCCCGCAGACGGCGAGGATGTCGTTGAAAAGAGAATCGTTCCTGTAAGGCGTTTCTATGATGATCTGTGTCTGCTTCAGCTGTCCCGATACTTTCTCAAGCGTACGCAGACGGCTCCTCCTTTCATCTGTCTTGGCCGGTATGTAGCCGCAGAAAGCGAATGACTGGCCGTTGAGGCCTGATGCCATCAGAGCGAGCATGAGTGATGAAGGGCCGACAGCCGGAACCACTTCGATTCCATTGCTGTGCGCCAGGGCCACGAGCTGTGCGCCGGGATCCGCTACGGCAGGAAGCCCCGCTTCAGAGATGAGGGCTACATCGTTTCCGTCATCGAACAGCTTCAGGTATCCTTCTATTGTGGCCTGATCGGTATGCTCGTTAAGTTCATGGAATTCGAGTTCGCCGATCCTTCCCTTGAGTCCTGCCTTGGACAGATACCTGCGTGCCGTCCTTACCTCTTCTACGACAAAAGTCCTGAATCCCTTGAGCGATTCAAGCACAGGACCCGGTATCACTTCCGCCGGATCATTGTCTCCGAGAGGGGAGGGAATCAGATATAGTCTGCCTTTATTTGCGCCTTTGTTTTCCGTCATTTTCTGTCTGTTTTTCTATTGCTATGGTCGTTCGTCCTTCCTCGATCATTGCCTGTTCCTCTGCCATCTTGGCCTCCTGTCTCTTCCTCTTGCTTGAGAATATGTTGCGGAAGAACGACCTGAAGCTGTTGAACTCGGTCTGGTATGTGAGACCTGCGCCGTTCCTCTGCGAATTGTCAAGGAAGTTCGTGTACTGGTCTGCGGAGTGCGAGAAGATGTTCAGACGGAACGCACCGGACCTGTCGAGCTTTATCTCGATGTCCAGGTCTCCCACCACATCGTTCTGCGAGCCGGAGTTGTACTGCTTGTTTCCGATGTTTCCGTTCACCACGACTCTGTTGTTGAACAATTGTGTGGATACGGCAACATCGAATATGTCATTGCCTCTTTCGTTAGGCTGGTACTTCATGCCGAGGTCCAGAGGGATGTCGAGTTTCTGGAATATGTTGTTGAGCTGGTTCGCCATGATTTCCGTGACGCTCGAGTAGAGCATCGAAGAGTTGTTGACGATTCCTGACTGCTCGTCCGGAAGGAAGCTGTTGGTGATGATGAGCGACAGGAACTGCTTCTGTACCTTGTCCTCTGTGCTCAGGGCGCTTTCAACCCTCGACTTGACGGTAGGGTCAAGGTCAGGTATCTCTATGGAGAACTTCAGACGCGGATTGCTCAGCTTGTCTGTTATCTGAATGCCGCAGTCCACCGTCCTTCTGTTGCTTACGGATGTCGTATCCGAAATGAGGGTGGAAAGGGATGTCTTGGTCCTGTAGACGGCATCGATGTCCAGTGTGCTTTCCATGATGTCGCCGTTGAATCTGATGGAGCTGCCGTCCTGGATTTCAAAGTCTCTGGTGGCGATGTTGGCTGCGTTGAACTTGTATTTTCCGCTGTTGAGGGTGTAGTCGCCGTTGATGCTGAACACATCCTTGCTTACCTCGAGGTCTATGGTTCCGCTGCCTCGGCCGGAGAGCACGTTGCCCGTAGCCTTGTCTATCTCCATGAATGCTTCCACGGCCGGAGATGCGTTGACCTTCAGCTTGACGGCAAAGTCATTCTGCGATATCTTCTTGGTATTCAGCTTTGAGATCATAACCTCGTAAGGGTCAATGTATTCCACCTTTTCCGGCTCTGTGAATTTGAGCAGGTTGGTGGAAGTGACGGCACTGCTCAGGTTGGTCAGAGGTATATGGATCTGGCCGGATCTCGAAGTGACGGCGTCGATGTTCATCAGAAGCGAGTTGACAGGACCAGTGATGCTTATGTTTCCTGTCGCGAATATGTTGCCGTAGAATACATCTGCCTGAGTCTCGGACAGATTGATGCACTCCATGTCATTGGCCTTTATCCTTGTGTCGAAGGTGATGTCACGGAAGTGATTGTAGTTTATGCTTCCGCTCACGTTTCCGTAGCCCTCGTGCCTGTCGGTTATCTCGATGTCATCGAAGTACACGCCTCTGTCGTCAAGGTGGAAGGTTCCTTCCGCATAATAAGGCACATTCGTATATGCTACCTTGAGTATCGAAGGATTGATGCGGGTATCCCTGCTCGATATGGACATGCTGTTCCACGGGCCGTCGACCATGATGGTTCCTGAAACCGTACCTTCCATCTCGCTGAACACATCTGCCAGTATCGGCTGGACATAGCCTATGTTGAGCCTGTCAAGCGTCACCATGCCTTCTATGCTGCGCAGCTTCGGAGTGAATCTGCCCTTCACGTCTATGTTGCTTTTTCCGCTGAGGTCATTCCTGAGGGATATGTTGAATCTTTCGAATTCATCGTCCCAGAAGCTGCCTATGGTCAGTACGCCGAGCGGAATGTCGGCAATGACGGTAGAGTCGCAGAGGACATCGGCAAGAAGTCCTTTCGATTCCATAGGTGAGGTGAGCTGCACCCTTCCGGTCATCGTTCCGTTTATTCCGAGATCTGTCTTGGTTAGATGGTTTATGCCAGAAATATTGAATCTTTCAAGTGACAGGGTGAGGGTGTCAGCATCCGCTTTCGAGGTGCCTCCTTCGAGCCTGATCTTCTGGTCTCCGCTGTTTATTTCAAAGTCATTGACTGCGGTCTCTCCCGGCTTCAGATGTATCTTGGACGGCATTATCCTCCATTCTCTGGTATCCAGATAAATGGCTGAAGGCAGGATGTCGAGGGCAAGGTTTATTTCGTCTTCCTCATCACGGCTCAGGTCTCCTATGGTCACGAACTCTCCACGGTTGATCAGGTCGTCCTGATTGTCGAACCTGTAGCCGGCTCCTATGTGGTTGTCGTTGGCGAAAAGCTGCAGGCTGTTGTCTTTCAGACTGACGCTTGCGACCTTCATCTCCTTGCATGAAAGTTCTCCGCTGAGATTGTCCGCCGTGTTGTCCAATGTGAGTGAGAGACCTTTCAGGTACTGTTCCTTGAAGGCTATTCTCGATGATGCCAGGCTTGCGACCAGAGTTCCGTCCGGGCTTATGGCGGCATGGAAGGATGTGCTGTCGGCAATGTAAAGGCCTGGCATCACATAGTCAAGAAGATCCATCGAATTGTGGAACTTGAAGTTCAGGTCGTAATGATTGCCGTCCCATTCGTAGTACGGGTCTGAAAACAGGGCCGGAGCCTCCTTCTTCAGCGTGATGTTCTGCAGATCCTTTATGAAACGTGTCATGGCGGCAGAACCTGAATATGTTCCGTCTGCGAACTTCGAGTTGAGTCTTGCCCTGAAATCGTTCTCGCTGCTGTGGGATGTGAGATTTATGTTTCCGATTTCATGCCTTCCCTTGTCGTTTCTTGCCACCAGATCCGCGATGTCTATCTTTCCGATTATGTCTCCTGAACCGGTCCTTGTGAAGTCTGCCTTTGTCTGGAACTGGATCTGTGACATTCCTCGCTTGTCCAGATTCATGGCGTTGAGGTCGGCATGTCCTACGACAGCATAGAAGTCATATCTCGAGTTCTTCGTCTTTGGCGAAAGCGCGAATGCACCCTGGAACATGAAGTTCAGGCTCGGGTCATTACATACTATCGTTCCGTTGAAGGCTTCCTCGGCCACGGTTCCGGCTCCGGCTATGTTGCTGTAGTCATATCCGTTGACATGCAGTCTGTCCACGACAACTGAATCTATCTTGGCGTATGTGCGGATGTGCTCCCTTCCTATCTGGGCCTTCACTCCGGCTCTCATGGTTGTCTGATGTACGATGTCGGTACCTATGATGCGTCCCAGATCCAGATCATGCGTGCTGGCTGTTCCTTCAATGCCTATCGCTTTTCCAGTCGATACAATGTCAGAAAGCAGCACATCTGCATGGAGGCTTCCTTCCGGAGAGTCAAGCTCCGCCTTGATCTTGAGCTTGTTGAGCAGGCCTGACGTCTTGGCATCAAGATCGAAGACCACCCCTTTCGCGAACCTTCCGAGATCCAGCTTCGTACCCTGTGACCAGTGGCTGATGAACCTGCCCAGACCGTCGGTCGTCAGGCTGAAGTTGCTGACAGATGCAGACAGACGTGTCTGTCCGATATCAGGCAGACCGGTCATCCTTCCGTTTGCCGTACCTGAAAATCCACCTTCTTCGGAAGCTACCGCAATGTCTGTGAATGTGAAATCGTCAACATATCCGGAAACGCTTCCCCTTACCGATGCCCTTAGCTTGTTCCCGCTCAGGGTAGGCGCGAAATACGATATGGTGCTGAAGTCAAGACGGCTCGGCTCTATCCTGCCGTCCAGCTTTACCTGTGAAATGAAGTCGGAGAATGCCTTGGCGTCACTGTAGCTCATCATGAACTCAGACAGGTTCACATCCGACCATAAGTCTTTGATATGCAGATCCTCGATTATGGTCTTGCCGCCTCCTACGATGGTCTTTCCCGAAATGCTTTCCACCTCATAGCCGCTCTTCTCCCTGAAAGAGACGCTTTCGGCCGTGCCTGACATCTTTCCTTCCTTGAACTTCAGGCCATGGGCCTCGATGTCTATGTCCCTGATATCAAGATCGTTCCAGTCGATGCCGGATTCATAGTCATATTCCGGCCTGTCGGTCTGGTAATTCTTCATTGCAAAGCCCATGTTCCTGATTTCCGCATCGCGGATATGGAATATCTCCTTCATGTTCTTCGGCTTGTCGGGGTCCGCCTTCTTGAGCCTGAATATCCTGCTGAGGTTGTCTGTCTTCACGTCTCCGTCTCCAGTGTCTTCCTTGTCTTCAAGTACAAGGTTCATCTGGGCGTTTTCGATATATGCCTTACGGAGATGGAGGCCTTCCTGTCTGATAAGTCCGTCAAGAGTGAAGGTCGCTATGATGTATTCCGCACGGAAGAAAGTGTCGACGGGCATGTTAAGACTGTCCCTCGAGTCCTGTGCCGGATTCCTGTCTGTGATCACTGCATTCTTGAGTACAAGTGTCGTGAAAGGCTTCAGATGTATCTTCTCGAAGCTTATGTCGGCGTCGAGTCTTTTCGATATGGCATCCACTGCCTTGCGGACCACAGTTGTCTGTACCTGCGGGAACTGTATTGCCAGAGTAGTCGCGAACAATACAGACAAGATGGTGACCAGTGCCAGCCAGAATATTTTGAGCGCCTTTTTGATGACTAATCAGTTTTTGTGGTCTAACTTGCAAAAATAATAATTTTATCGGATAAAATCCGTATTTTTGCCGATTGAATGAAGTGCATATTGCATGCCTTTTAACGAACAATACAGGATATGTCAGAAATTATATTAGGAATCGAATCTTCATGTGACGATACATCTGCAGCAGTGATCAGAGACGGATACCTCCTGTCAAACGTCCTTGCAAGTCAGGATGTGCACAAGGCCTATGGCGGTGTGATACCGGAACTTGCATCGCGTCAGCATCAGGTCAATATCGTCCCTGTCGTCAGTGAGGCTATAACCCGTGCAGGGATTTCTCCTGAAGACATTACGGCCATAGCTTTTACCAGAGGTCCCGGACTTCTCGGGTCGCTGCTCGTCGGCACCTCTTTCGCCAAGGGTCTTGCCATGTCGTTGAACAAGCCTCTTGTGGAGGTCAACCATCTTCAGGGACATATTCTCGCGAACTTCATCAAGCAGGCTGACAGCGAAAACCGCCAGCCGGAGTTCCCGTATCTGTGTCTTCTGGTTTCAGGAGGCAATTCACAGATCGTGAGGGTGAACAGCTTCCTTGAATATGAAATCCTCGGCCAGACCATAGATGATGCTGTAGGTGAGGCGTTTGACAAATGTTCGAAGATGATGGGACTCGGTTATCCGGGAGGCCCGATCGTAGACCGTCTTGCCAAGGAGGGCGACCCTCTCAGGTTCAGATTCTCAAAGCCTCATATACCCGGACTGGACTACAGCTTCAGCGGCATCAAGACCTCTCTTCTTTATTTTGTAAGAGACCAGATGGCTCTGGATCCGGAGTTCATGGAGAAGAACAAGGCTGATATCTGCGCAAGCTTCCAGAAGGCGCTGATAGACATATTGATGGACAAGCTTATCAAGGCCGCGAAGCAGACCGGCATCAGGCATATAACGATCGGAGGCGGTGTCTCAGCCAACAGCGGGCTGCGTGCACGTATCGTCGAGGAAGGCCGCAAGAGAGGCTGGACTACCTTCCTGCCGGAATTCAAGTTCACGACGGACAATGCTGCCATGATAGCCATTGCCGGCTGGTATCACTACCGTAACGGAGAACGTACATCGCTGGATGTGGCTCCGGTGAGCCGACTTGCCGAATTTTAAACGTAAAGACAGTTGATTATGAAAGAGATAGAAGTAACCTGCAAATTGGGCAAGGAACTCTCGGAAGATGAGATCCTGATGGCCGCAGTCAAGGCCTTGGGCGTTTCTCCCAAGATGAAATCCCAGTTGAAGTACAGGATCCTGCGTCGTTCGATAGATGCAAGGAACGATATACTTTACCGTTACAGGATAGAGGTCTGCAAGCCTGATGAAGTGATGCAGGAATATGTTCTGGAGGATTACAAGGATGTCTCGTCAGCTGAACCGGTCATCATTATCGGAGCTGGTCCTGCCGGCATGTTCGCGGCTCTCCGTCTGCTTATGAGAGGGTTCAGGCCGGTGATACTCGAGAGAGGAAAGGATGTCCATGCGAGGAAGTTCGACATGGCGAAGCTCTCCAGGGACGGTGTCGTGAACCCTGATTCCAACTATTGTTTCGGAGAAGGAGGAGCAGGTACGTTCTCTGACGGAAAACTCTATACCCGTTCTTCGAAGCGAGGAGATATCCGTGAGGTGCTCCATCAGCTTGTACGTTTCGGCGCGGACCCATCAATCCTCATCGATGCCCATCCGCATATAGGCAGCGACCGTCTTCCGGTCGTAGTGGAGAATATCCGCAAATGCATAATTGAACATGGCGGCGAATATCATTTCGATTCCCGTGTGACCGATATAGTGAAGAAAGGGGACGGTTCCTTTGATGTGACCGTCGCCGGTTGCGGATCGGTTCCGGAAGTCTACAGCTCACGCAAGGTCATACTCGCGACAGGCCATTCGGCCCGTGACATATATGAGATGTTCGACCGCAAGGGTTGGGAGATCCAGTCAAAAGGTTTTGCCCTCGGTGTCCGTGTCGAGCATCCGCAGTCTCTGATCAACAAGATACAGTACCATGGCAAGTACCAGCCTTACATGCCGACAGCCGAATATTCATTCGTTACCCAGGTGCTGGGAAGGGGAGTGTTCTCTTTCTGCATGTGCCCGGGCGGCATTCTCGTGCCTGCTGCAACAGCGGAAGGGGAGCTCGTCCTGAACGGAATGTCCAATTCGCAGCGTAATTCCAAATGGGCCAACTCGGGAGTCGTGGTGCAGATAGAACCTGAGGATTTTCCTGAATATGCCCAGCACGGTCCTCTTGCCCTGCTCCAGTTCCAGAAGGATGTCGAAAGGAAAATGTTCGAATATACAGGTTCCCTCAAGGCTCCGGCGCAGAGGATGATGGATTTCTGCCGCAGGATTCCTTCGACAGGCCTTCCGCAGACCTCATATCATCCCGGAGCCGAGAATGCCCCGTTGCACGAACTCCTTCCGGAGCATGTATCCCTCAGACTCAAGTACGCCTTCCCTGAGATAGGAAACAAGAAGATGCACGGGTACTATACGAATGATGCCCTTCTTCTTGGTGTGGAGTCCCGTACTTCTTCCCCTGTCAGAATCCCTCGCGACCCGGAAACCCTCGAACATGTGCAGGTAAGCGGCCTCTATCCTTGCGGTGAAGGCGCCGGCTATGCAGGAGGAATCGTTTCCTCCGCCCTCGACGGAATCAACTGCGCCGCCCGAATCTGATCCGGTTGCGCCCGAAAAGTATAACTTGTTGAATGATAAATATATGCGTGAAATATTCCTTAGATATACAGCGGTAGCTTTTCTGATGCTGTCAGCCTTGATGTCTGCAGCTCAGGATAAGACTTTGAGAGTCGATTATATTTTCTCCGGCACTGACAGGTCAGTGGATATATCCCTTGATGAAATGTCCTGCTTTGACGGCTGGGCCGGCAGAAGGACCAATCTGGATTCGGTTGCAGTGAGAGGTAACGGCCAGATCTGCATGAAGGATGTTCAGACTGGTGAGATTCTGTACCGCCAGTCATTCTCGTCGCTTTTCCAGGAGTGGCAGACGACTGAGGAGGCTACCCGGGTGCGCAAGGCTTTCGAGAATGTCTTCCTTCTTCCGATGCCGTCTGCCAAGGCTGTGGTGAGCATAGAGCTTTATGATTTCTGGGGCAGTGTCTATGCTTCGCTCAATCATGAAGTCGATCCTTCCGACATCCTTATCCGTCAGATCGATCCGACAGCTGCTCCACACAGGTACCTGCTCAAGAGCGGAACTCCTCAGGAATGTATCGATGTGGCTATTGTTGCAGAGGGCTATACTGCAGCTGAAGCGGAAGATTTCTATAAAGCGGCTCAGACTGCGATGGAGGCTATTCTTGCACATGAACCTTTCGGCAGTTACAGGGACCGTTTCAATTTCGTCGCCGTAGCCCTGCCGTCAGAGGATAGCGGAGTCAGTGTTCCAGGCGAAGGAGAATGGAAGAAAACGGCTCTCGGCTCGCATTTCAATACCTTCTATATGGACAGATATCTTACGACTCTGCGCCTTCGTCAGATGCATGACAAGCTTTGCGGAGTACCATATGAACATATTGTAATCCTCGCCAATACAGATACTTACGGTGGCGGTGGAATCTATAATTCCTACACGCTTACCACTGCGGGACACAGGGCGTTCAAGCCTGTGGTCGTGCATGAGTTCGGTCACAGCTTCGCCGGTCTTGCGGACGAGTACTATTATGACGATCAGTTCGTGGAGTATTATTATCCGGAATCGGAGCCATGGGAGCAGAACATCACTACGCTTCATGACTTTGACAGTAAGTGGAAGGATATGCTTCCTGAGGGTGTGTCGATCCCTACAGAACCGATGAAGTCCAATGTCTGGGAGGAGTGCAGCGCCGGAAAGCCGATGGAAGATTTCGTAGGTGTATACGAAGGTGCCGGATATCAGTCCAAGGGTGTATACAGGCCTTTCATGGATTGCCGTATGCATACGAACGGTGCCGGATCCTTCTGTCCGGTGTGCCGTAGAGCCATTGCACGTATCATAGAATTCTATACTGAATAGAGGCAAAAGTTTTGGCAATAACAAAATTTTGCCTACCTTTGCATTCGGGAAAGTCATACACGACCAGCTCCCTCTGAATTCCCCCAGGGCTTGACCGCAGCAAGGGTAGGAGGTCGTAGCGGTGCGATGTATCAAGCTTTCCCTTTTTTCGTATATAGGGGTCAGATGCTGTCAAAGATCAGCGGAAGAAGGTCATCCACCTTGTCGAACACCCAGATTCTTTCACCACCAACGAGAATGACGCTCATCGGTCTGCCGC
>JAGAIY010000017.1 GCA_017626355.1 Bacteroidales bacterium | reverse complement strand
ATAGAATAAGGAGGAGAAAATGATGGTGCATGAAATATTCAATAATCTCCCGGCGATGCTTCTTCTGACGATAGGAGCATATCTTCTCGGCGTATGGCTCAGGAGAAAGTCCGGCATTGCTCTTCTTCATCCCTTTGTCATAAGCATACCGGTAATCATCGCAGTAATCAAGTTGTTTGACATATCTCCTGAATTCTATATCCAGTCAAATTCTCTCATCGACTTCATGTTAGGGCCGAGCGTTGTCTCACTCGGATATCTTCTGTATAAGCATAGACAGACAGTCAGGAAAAATATTGCTGGTATCATGTCTGCCGTAGTGGCTGGCAGCATTATAGGAGTTGTTTCTGTATATCTGCTGTGTCCGGTTCTTGGATTGGATGAGTTTTTTGTCAAGGCTCTCGAAGCGAAATCGGTTACAACACCGATAGCTATGGATATTACCAGATCGGCGGGTGGTGATGTTTCTCTTGCAGCAGTCTCAGTTATAATATCAGGGTTCATCGGTGCGCTTGTCGGTCCTTTCGCTCTGAAACTCTTCGGCATTAAGGATCCGGTAGCGAAAGGCCTGGCAATGGGCTGCTCCTCACATGGACTGGGTACAGCCAGAGCTATAGAAATGGGGGCGGTTGAAGGAGCGATAAGCGGCCTTGCGATAGCCCTGATGGGAATCCTTACGGCAGTGATCGTTCCGTTGTTCAATAGCCTGGTAGGATTGTAGTCCTGAAATAAAAATCGTATCCCCACGCGGGTGAGGATACGAAAATATTGCGGTCTGCCATTATGACAGACTATCTTACGGATATCATATTGTCAATGGAGCGTTTGGCTGCTTCCCTGATACTTTCGTCAATCAGAACTTCAGGAGTCTCGCTTTCAAGACATTCCAGAATGCTTCCAGCGTTATCATCTTCATGTAATTGCATTCATTGCATGCCGCCTCATGGACAGATGGCGCCGGTATGAAAACCTTCTCGGGATATCTCTTCCTCATCTCGACAAGGATTCCGGACTCAGTGACGACTATGAACTCTTTGGCTTCGCTTTGCCCGCAGTAGTCCAGTATACCGGCAGTTGAGCCTACATAGTCCGCCTCTTCCACGATTTCGGCTGGACATTCCGGGTGCACTACGGTCTTCGCATGAGGGTGGGTTGCCTTGAGGCCGCGTATCCTGTCCAGTGAGAACTTCTCGTGCACATGGCATGAACCGTCCCACAGAATCATGTTCTCCCTTCCTGTAACCTTCCTTATGTATCCTCCAAGGTTGCGGTCCGGTCCGAATATTATCGGCTGGCCAGCAGGAATGCTTTCGACTATCTTCAGGGCGTTAGTCGATGTGCAGCACACATCCGTCAGCGCCTTTACTTCTGCAGAAGTATTGACATAGGACACGACCGTATGGTCCGGATATCTCTTCCTGAACTTAGCGAACTCTTCCGCCGGACATGATTCCGCCAAAGAGCATCCAGCATCAGGTACGGGAATCAGAACCTTCTTCTCAGGGCACAGTTCCTTGACGGTTCATTCGTGCTCAATGTTGATTGCGTTCAGGCAGGAGTCGGAGGAACAGATACATGGAGCATCATGGCAAGGCCTGAGGTTCACCACAGACTCCTTGACAAGGCTTACAGCTACTCCTTCACTATCCGCCCTGTCAAGGACTTCAAGGATGCAGTGAACGCAGCAAGAAACAGATAGTTCTGCTATCCATATATCAGATAATCCTGATTATTATATGGGGTTGCTGTTCCTTATCAGTTTGCAGGCAATTATAGTCATCGCAGACAGCTATTTGCTCTATTATGGAATTTAATGGTATCTTTGTCTCAAAGAAAATATCAAAGTATGAAGTATGCCACTACGATAGAACAGCAGATACAAAAACTAAATTCTTTCTTAAGCAGATTTCAGAGCATAGGTACAATGACTTTTTCAGACAGATTGAGAATCTTTTGGATGCCGTTGAAAATGATACAATCGCAGAAGTTCTAAACGATGTCTCGGGATTTGATATGAATTTTGTATAAACTTTGTTTTGATATTAAAATAATTTCCTTTTTTATAGTGCACTAATGTAAAATTATTTCTTGAGTGTGAACTCAAACCTGAGTCCTCCCTGAGGGCGGTTGGTGACGCTGATTGTACCTCCATGGAAGAGCACTGCATGCTTGACTATCGCCAGGCCCAGTCCAGTTCCTCCCTTGCTCCTTGAGCGTCCCTTGTCCACCCTGTAGAATCTTTCGAAGAGTCTCGGCAGCTTGCTCTCATCCACACCTTGCCCGTCGTCCTCGAAGATGATCCTGCAGGAGTCCTGGGTGTTTTCTGCAAGGGTTATATATATTGTCTTTCCCTCCGAATAGGATATTGCGTTCTCCGTCAGATTCCTGAATATCGATCCTATGAGCGACTGGTTGCCATTGACCACTACTCTTTCTCTGAAATCGATCTTCAGCGACATCCTCTCTTCTTCCGGAATGACGGAGAGTTCATATGCTATCTCGTCCAGAAGGTCATTGATCACCACCTCTTCCTTCTCTATCGTGCCGGTGCCGTCCTCGATCCTGGTGATGAGCGAAACGTCACGCAGGAGGTTTCTGAGCCTTTCGTTATGCATATAGCACCTTTCTATAAGCTCCTGCTTCTTATCTTCCGAAAGCGTGATTCCCGAAAGAAGGGTCTCAAGGCATACCTGTATCGAGGCTACCGGAGTCTTTAGCTCATGATTGATGTTGTTCGTGAGCTGCCTCTTGAGCCGGCTTTTATCCTGTTCCTCCCTCAGGGCGTTTTCTTCTTCCCTGAACTTGTTTACACTCTCTATTGTCTTTCCCAGCTTGAGGGCCGAGAAATAGCCCGCTACGCTGATCAGCACACTTATGAATATGATCACCCATACGAAAGTCCAGTCGGCCTTCAGGAGGTCTCGCAGCGAGGATGAGTAAGGGACCGCTGTCCTTACTATCATCCCGTCACCCCTTGTCGCGGAATAGAAATACAGATTTCCGTCGCTGGCAGACTTGCGGCTGATGTTATATCCGCTGCCTTTCTGTATCGCTGCCTGGATCTCCGGACGTGAGATATGGTTGTCCATCGAATCAGCGCTATGCATGCTGTCATAGGTCACGACCCCGTCATCGCCTATCAAGGTTATCCTTACGTCGTCGAAGGGGAGGGGAATTGCATGGACATAATCCTCCAGGGCAATCCCTGATTCAAGGGCTCCCAGTATGTGGCTGTTGCTCAGCTGCAGCTGTGCGTTAAGGACCTCGGTCTTGAACTGCTTTTCCCTGTAGTACTGGAATCCGATGAAGCAGAATACCATCACCCAAATGCAGCTCAGCAGCAGGGTGAAGAGCTTCTTGTGATAAGAAAGACTAATTCCTGAAGCCATATCCGAATCCTGCTCTGGTGATTATACATGAGCCGTATTGCCCGATCTTCTGGCGTATTCGCGTGATGTTCACGTCGATTGTGCGGTCAAGGACAATCACTTCATCGCTCCAGACGTTTGCCAGAATCTGGTCCCTGGAGCATATCTTGCCCTTGTTCGCTATGAGGAATGCCAGCAGCTCGAACTCCTTCTTTGTCAGCTTGACCTCTTCACCGTCGACGCTGCAGGTCTTAAGGTCAAGATCCAGGGAAAGTCCGTCGACTGACAGTGTGTTGCTCCGTTCGGCGACCTTCTGTCCTGATGTCCTTCTCAACACCGTCTTCACCCTCGCAATGACGTTCCTTACTGAATAGGGCTTTGTGATGTAATCGTCCGCACCGAGGTTCAGACCCTTGACCATGTCATCCTCGGAGTCCCGCGCCGTGCAGAATATAATAGGTATGTCGGCTGTGCTGACGTCGGCCTTCAGCATCCTGGCCAAACGTATTCCGCTGATCTCTCCCATCATGATGTCAAGCAGTATCAGCGAATACTTCCTGAGGTCCATCCTGAGGGCCTCTTCTGCACTCAAGGCCGTGTCGACGTCGTATCCTTCGTTTTCAAGATTGATCTTGAGAACCTCGCACAAGGTCTCCTCGTCGTCTACTATCAATATGCTTTCTGTTGTCATAAGCCATTCTGATTTGATGCAAAATTACTCATTATTGGATATGATTGTCACATAAAAATCAATTTTAATGGATTTGTAACATGTCTGTATCAGAACTTTAATGCATCTGCAAAAGGCGTGAAATCTCCATAGGGTAATTTTGCAGCCGAAAGATTGTGCAGATTCAAATAATATCAGATATGGAATGGATTTATTTATGTTTTGTGATCTTCCTGTTTGCCCTTGCGGTCTCTGACCTGTGGGTGGGAGTGAGCAACGACGCGGTTAATTTCCTTAATTCAGCAGTCGGCGCCAAGGCTGCGAAATTCCGCACAGCCATCATAGTGGCAGCACTCGGTGTGTTCTGCGGAGCGACAATGAGCAACGGTATGATGGACATAGCCCGTCACGGCATCTTCCAGCCGGAGCATTTCGCATTCAGCGAGCTGATGTATATCTTCCTGGCTGTCATGGTGACGGACATCATCCTCCTGGATGCGTTCAACTCGCTTGGAATGCCAACTTCGACAACGGTATCAATGGTGTTCGAACTGCTGGGAGCCTCGTTCGCTTTCGCTCTACTGAAGATGAACTCAGGTGAAGGAGCACTCGGGTTCTCCGACTATCTCAACACCTCGAAGGCCCTGTCAGTCATTGTCGGCATCTTCGTGTCAGTGGCGATTGCATTCACGGTAGGTGCGGTGGTCCAGTGGCTCACCAGAATGGTATTCACATTCAAGTATTCCGGCAAACTAAAATGGAAGATAGGCATATTCGGCGGCTTTGCCGTGACCTGTATCGTCTACTTCATGCTTCTCAAGGGCATCAAGACGATGTCATTCATGAATGCCGACATCAAGCATTGGATCGCTGACAACACACTCATCATCCTCGGCAGCTGCATGGTGTTCTTCACAGTCCTGATGCAGATCCTGCATGCCTGCAAGGTCAATGTCTTCAAGGTCGTGGTGCTCATCGGCACATTCGCTCTCGCGACAGCATTCGCAGGTAACGACCTCGTGAACTTCATCGGTGTCCCTCTTGCCGGAATGGAATCGTATCTGGACTGGAAGGCTGCAGGAGCTGGAGACCCTTCCGCTCATATGATGGGAGTACTTAATGGTGAGGCAAGAACCCCGTTTATCTTCCTCTTTGCAGCAGGAGTCATCATGGTCGTTTCCCTTGCCACATCCAAGAAGGCACATAACGTGACCAAGACGGAGATCAACCTTGCCAAGCAGGATGAAGGCGAGGAAATGTTCGGCTCGTCAAGAGTTGCCAGAAGCATGGTAAGATGGGCCAACAGTACGGCCAATTTCCTTGTGAAGCATACACCTGAGTCCGTGCGCTCATGGATCGACAGGAGATTCGACAATACCGAGATAGAGAAGGAGGAGGGAGCCTCCTATGACCTGGTGAGGGCATCAGTTAACCTTGTGATCTCCTCACTCCTCATAGCCCTCGGTACATCATTGAAGCTTCCGCTTTCAACTACGTATGTGACTTTCATGGTGGCGATGGGTACATCTCTGGCTGACAGGGCATGGAGCAGGGAAAGTGCGGTTTACCGTGTTACCGGAGTCCTTTCTGTGATAGGAGGATGGTTCATGACGGCCGGCATCGCTTTCGTTGCTGCGTTCGTCATTGCCATGATCATGCATTTCGGCGGTATCGTTGCTGCGGTCATTATCGTACTCGTGGGACTCGGAGTGATGATTCACAGCAATATCAGGTACAAGATGAAGAATGATGAGGAGAACGGAGATAAGGCCTTCAGAGCCATCCTCAATTCTGAAGACAAGGAGATGACCTGGAGGCTTCTGAGCCGCTATGTCAGCACCAATGAAAGCAAGGTCCTTTCAGATATAGCCTTCCATTACGAGAACATCACGGAAGGACTGATGAATGAGAACGTGAAGATGCTCCGCAAATCCTTCTATGACCTTAGGGACGACAAGGAGAAGCTGAAGAATATCCGAAGGAAGGAGACTATATGCATGCGCCGCATCGATCAGGAGACAGCGATGGCGAAGAATGCCTGGTTCTTCGCTTCATTCAACGAACTGGAGCAGCTCTACTACACCATCAGGCGCATGTGCGAGCCTGCCTATGAACACGTCGACAATAACTTCACACCCCTTCCTGAGAAGTACATACTAGATTTCAGGCCGCAGAGGGATGCCCTTGAGGACTGCATAGCTGACTTCCGTGAGCTCAGCGCCACAGGAGACTTCGAAGCCCTCCGTAATCTTGAACCGAAGCTCAGACGTCTCCAGACTGTCTTCTCTGACATGAGAAAGGAACTTATGGACGATATCCAGGCAAAACAGGTGAACATCAATACCGCATACCTGTATCTGAATGTCCTGCAGGAATCAGAATCGATGGCCATCACGCTATCACGACTGATCCGCTCTTCAAGAAAGTTCCAGCTGGGATAGCGGCAATAAGATTCATTAAGACAAAGCCGTTGTAAGGTAATTCCTTACAACGGCTTTGTCAGTATCTGAATGCGTTTTCGACCAGATCCTGTTCCGAATTGGATATTCCATATCGTTTGGCGACCTTCCTCCATTCTGCTACGACGCTTTTGATCTGTTCGACAATAGCCACAGCCCTATCTTTCTTTATCCCAAGATATGGCGTTATGGATAATGCCAGATCATAGTCAAGCGCATTGTCTGTCTCTGATATATTCAGTTTCAGTCCGTAGCCTGCTGGATCCGGGGTCAGGTCGTAGGCAGGGGAGAGAGTCCATCCTTTAGGGTAGTAGATGAATCCGTGATTACGCAGGTGATCGTCGCAGTTCGAGACCGCTATGTTGAAGACTATTCTTCTGAAGAGTTCCGTCAGGTTTTCCTCCACGTTCATGCAATGCCTTTGAATCCATTCGGCTATTTCCAGATAGTTTGCACCTTCCGATCGTTCCCCATCTGCGTATCCCAGAAGTGTCATTGCGGAAGTGAACTGCCTTCGTCTTCCCTCTTCCGTCCTGTCGAATCTCTTCGTGAGGAAAGTGTGATACCTGTCATTGAAGCGTTCTGTCTTGAAATCGCTGACCTTTATTCCGGATTTCCTGGCCATGTCGCAGCATACGGCTTCCCATGCTCCCACATCCCGTCTGTCCTTTCTGCTCGGGAACTTGGCTATCCATAGACTCCCGTCAGCATGCATGACGTTGGCTTTAGGTCTTGCGCCGCCCAGGGAACTACCCGGAGCAACCAGCATCCTAAGCCATTTGCTCTGCTGCACTTCAGGACAGTCCTCAAGATGGAGCGAAGCGTTTTCCAATTCTCGGAGTGATGTCCAAGGAGGTGTCGCCATTTCCGAATCATTATCAAGGAATTCACCTGAGGGGTCGGTCTTGAATCTGAGTGCCCCCATCCTGCTGCCGTCATAGACACCCAGCAGGTAATCGGTTTCGAACAGATTTCTTGCCTTCCTGTTCTCTAGCCTGGCCATCTCAGCCTCCCTCCTCTCCAACAGGACACGCCCCCATCGGTCTGGAGTGGAATCTAGGAAAATCCCGAAGTTATCCTTGTCCTGAGGCACATACTGCTTTCCTCCGAACATCTGAAGATCCGGATCGAAACTCCTGAATCGTCTGTCAGAAAGCCATGACGCGTCGAACTCGAATGAGAATATTTCCTTGCCTCTGATATGGTCACATGCCAGAGTACCCATCAATAGAGGAGAGTCAACCTGCTCTCCGTCATAATATACTAATATGTTTCTGGTATCAGCCATAATTATTTCTTTGAAGCCCTTTCCTTTACCTCAAGCTTGGCATCCTGCAGCTTGCGTCCCAGCTCGTCGTCGCGTGCTATAAGAACGATGTCATTGCCAAGTCCCAGTGCCAACATGACACGGAAATACTGACCTAGGGCAACGCCTTCATCACCCTTTTCAATCTTCACCAGTGTGGTGCGCGCTATGCCGGCTCTCTCTGCAATCTGGACGGTTGTCAGGTCGCGTCTGAGTCTGGCATATCTCAACTGCTCTCCAAGAGTCGAAAGTAAGCGTCTTTGTGATGGTAAGAGTTCGCGTTTCATATTATAATGTTTATAATTACGTACAAAAGTATGAATAAATGTTTAGAATTGCAAACGTTATAGCATAACTTGAGCCAAGGTGAAAGTATGTAATGGAAACGAAACAATATTGTCACAGGTAATTCATGGAACCTTATGATTGATGAAATCTTTATCAGCGACCTTTGCGACCGTAAACAATAAAAGACAAGTGGAGAATGAAAAAGAACTTTATAAGATTTGTTCTGACAATTTATTTGCTGACTTTGGCGGTTGTTTCGCATGCACAGGTACTGAAGGGGACCGTAATCGATGCTGCGACGGGAGAGGCGCTCATAGGCGCTTCCATTCAGTTGAAGGGTACTGCATCAGGAACTGTTACTGACATTGACGGACGATTTGAACTGAAGGACCTCAAAGAAGGTAACCAAAAACTGGTCATCTCATATATTTTCTATCGCACGGCAGAGATTGATGTAGAAGTCAAGGCAGAGAATCCTGAACTGAACATAGGATTGGAGCTGGACGGCCAGCAGCTCAATGAAGTGACCGTCATAGGAAGGAAGAATCTCGAAAGCGTTGCGGCTCTGCAGATGGAAAGGCAGATGTCGACAGCGGCCATAGAGAATATAGGAGCCAGGGAGATGGCTGTAAAAGGAATATCTAATGTGGAGGAGGGTGTGAAAAAGATCACCGGTATATCTGTCGCCTCAGCCGGTCAGCTGATAGTGAGAGGTCTCGGTGATAGATACAGCATCACGACGCTGAACGGCCTGCCGATAGCATCTCCCAACCCTGACAACAAGCTTGTGCCGCTGAACCTTTTCCCGTCATCTACTGTACAGAACATCACTGTAAGCAAGGTCTACAATGCGGAGACT
>JAGAIY010000016.1 GCA_017626355.1 Bacteroidales bacterium | reverse complement strand
GATCCTCGCATGGAATGCCCTGGCTCAGACCCAGGCAGGAAAGTCAGTTCTCGGAACATCCGCAAAGATCTCCGGAGCCAACCTCTACTCACGCCTCAACTACTGGATTGTCTTCTGCGGTGGAGAAGCCCTCTCCAACCCACCAGCACTTCAGGGCGTTGAAGCTCCAACTGAGGCCGTCGTAACCCTCACCCCAACCAAGTTCACCTTCGAACTCGAGAGCGAACCTGAGAATGTTCAGGATCTGAAGCTCATCATTCAGGCTTCAGCCCCTCAGTCAAACGGTGTGACCCGCGCCTACAGCAAGGCTGTTCAGATCGGTGGAGTCCTTGAGGCAGTAACAGAGGAGTACGACATCAAAGAAGACTACGACAACAAGCACGGCGCCCCTAACGCCGCCGCTCCAAAGATCTTCATGAAGTACTTCTTCGTCAACACCAAAACCGGCGAAAAATCCGGCGAGATGCTCACCATGGTCAGACTCGACGAAGACGCCCCAGCCGACGGCGAGTAATCCTTTACTTCCTGAATTTTATTGACGAAGCCCGCAACAGATTCTACTCTGATGCGGGCTTTTCTCGTATAAAATAGTCAGCAATCAAAGCTGACAAACATCTTGCAAAAGACAAAAAACTCAGTAGGATATTTTGGGACTATACCGAAAAACTGCACAAAAAACCTTATCTTTGTACCGGAAACCGTACGGAAATTTAACGAAATTTTTGTACCTCTCTTGTACCTCATAAAAACAAAAGAGCTCTAACTCTTTGATTTTTAATCAGTTAAGAATTAAAGCTCTTTTTGTGCGGGCGAAGGGAATCGAACCCATACGCCTCTCGGCACCAGATCCTAAGTCTGGCTTGTCTACCAATTTCAACACGCCCGCTAAACTTCCTGTCCTGATGGAAAGGATTGCAAAGATACAATTTATTTTTTAAACGGCAACAATTACTTCCCTACTATCCGGTTCTCATTTCTTCAGGAACAATATGGCCATCAGAGGCAGGGCTATTATGGCCATCGTGGCGCTTACGGGGAGATATATTCCGAAATTGACATGATTGACCACAAGATATGTCAATAGAAGCAGCCCTACACCCATCAACCCGGAAATCAGATAATGCCTGCGTATGTCCGTGCTGTCTGACAGGATACGGCTGAGGTTCGGGACTCCAAGAGAGATGAAGCCTATCGGGCCACAGATTGAGACTGCGCTTGTCACCAGAAACATGATCGCCAGAAGGATGAGAGCCTTGCCGACATTGCTTATCTCTATTTCTCCGTTGAAGTGCCTTGTAAGTTTTCCTGCAAGTCCGAAAGCCGCAGCCAGACCGACAGCAAACAGGACAAGCGAGAAAGCAATATCCCCGGCAGTGACTCCCTCGAGACTGAAGTTTGCCGCCCCCCACAGATAATACTGCTTCAGAAGATCCCCGTTCGGAGCATTTGTCACGACTATAGTTCCGAGAGAGCCGATGAAGGTTCCGAAAAGGATACCGAAGGTTATAAGATTCCGGGTATTGACCTTCAAAGTAACGACAAAACAGACAAGAGTGCATAACAGCGTACATATGAAGCTGCCCACGGTCAAAGAACACCAGCCGGTCATGGTTGCTGCCGCAGCACCAAGACAGGCGGCGCTGCCCAGACCGAGACTGTAAACATCACCCAACTGATTGCGCCAGAGATACTGCATCTGCACGCCGCCGACAGGAAGAGCGATTCCTGCAATGATAACATATAAAAGACTGAGCATATATCAAAAGTTCAATTCGATTCCACACATGATGCTGCGTCCCGGCATCGGGTAGCCGCTTACAACTTCATAAGCACATCCCGTAATGTTCTTCGACATCAGCCTCGCTGTCATGGAACACCCCTTCCCTAAAGCAAAAGCCTTATTGACCGACAGGTCAAGCGTATTCCAGCCGGGAAGAATCCCTGTCCCATCCGTACGGCCTGCACGGCACTGCCACAAAGGAACAAAGCTCCAGCCCTTCCATGACAAAGAAGCATCGACTATGACGGTATGCCTGGCGATATACGGTATCTGCGAACCATAAGTATATGATCCTTCCGTCCTATCGGTCGAAGACTGAAAGGCCCATCTGGCATTGAGGGAGTATGTCCATATGCCCGAACGGACGAAACCGGCCCTGATGTCCCAACCTGCCGAACGGACAGCACCGATATTATATGGAAGCCAGATTGCCGGATCCTGTTCGCTCGGAGCTGAAATGATCTTGTTTCTCAGAAGGTTGAAATATCCGTCCACTCCACCCTCGAGTTTCCATTTCCCATTCAAGGAGCGGCGGAAATCCAGACCCAGCCCTGTCATCAAGGCATCCTCGGGTTTCAGTTCGGGATTACCGTAGCCGACATAATACAGCTCATTGAAAGTCGGAATCCTATACGCCCTGCGCGCGAAGCCCGTCATATCCAGCCCCTTGAAAAAACGGTATCTGAAACCCGCGGAAGGCGACAATGCCACACGGCTACGAGCACCTTCATCAAAGGCTCCGCTGTATTCAAGCGCCACATCCGCGCTGAAACGCCCTGTCCGGAACGAAGATGCCAGCGCAGCAAAAGCCGTAGTACGTGACATCACATAATTAGAAGACCTCAGCCCATCCCACTGCACATCCGCAGCCAGAGACATCTTGAGCCACCTTCTCAACTGGAAATCATGGGAAGTATTCAACTGGAACTCTGTCTGACCATAGCTGCTGTCTCCATATGCCGAAACATATCCGATATCGTCATAAGAGACCTTGGAACTGAGATGCAGGGTATACAACGGAGAGAAGCGCTTGCATGCAGATCCCTGCAGAAACACATTCAGGTCGTTCTGCCTATCCTCCGAAGGCCAGTCCACGGGGCCGGGAGTCCCGCGTTCCGTTTCATTGAAACAGGCCTTGACATGATACTCTCCCCCGTTCAGATTCCCGAACAGGTCGAGTCCCGCCCTGATCTGCTCAACATCATTATTGCTCCTCTCCAGCCCCTCACCATAAGCGAAATCACCCTTGCTGAACACTCCTGAAGCATTTGCAGACAAAGAGAGATTGTCGGAAAGACGGAAATCCAGCCTTGCTGACGGAAGATATGTATTGAAAGAACCGGCGCTAAGTCTCACTTTTCCGGCTATCGGAGAGTCTGAGAACCGAGGCCTTGCAGTATTGAAGAAGACTCCGTTCTGAGCATAATCCACCACTGCAGATTCCATGTTTTCAAGGCCGAGCATACCAAGGTCATTCTGACCTGACTGGACATTGCCAAGTCTGATCCCGTCCACATAGATTGCAGTATGCGCACTTCCCATACCTCTTAGACTCACCGTCTTAAGCCCGGAAAAGCCTCCATTGTCACCAACATGTATCCCCGGATTCATGCTCAAGGCATCAGCAACGGTCAATGAATTGACAAATGAAACAGTATCGACCCGTGAAACGACCACCCCCTTGTCGGCCATGACAGTGACGGCATGAAGGGTATCGGTATGCGGCTGATTCAAATCACCGCTCAGGCCTGCAGACAGCAGTCCTGTTGAAACAAATAAAGATAATAACATAAATAAGCGCCCTAACAGAGACTTGCCCCCGAGTCTCTTCCGTTTGACTTGACCACGGCAGGTCTTCGGACTCGTTTCCGCTTTACGACGCCTTCTCACGGCACAAGGCCGCAATGGCATGAAGTCGTAGCGTCATGAAACTTACCGCTGCGGGCACAGTTCCGGTCTTTCACCGGATTCCCTTACTCCATGATCCCGATGCAAAGATAGTAAACAGAACAAAAAAAAGAGGAAAAACCTTTCGATTTTTCCTCGGTAGTAGCGGGAGGAGGACTCGAACCTCCGGCCTCCGGGTTATGAGCCCGACGAGCTACCAACTGCTCTATCCCGCGATATTGGACTGCAAATATACGGACAATTTTTGAAACTGCAAATTTTTATTGCAAAATTTTAAAAACAATCCGATAATCCGCTCTTTATTCAGTTCATGAATGCCATCATGCCATCCGTATCGTCCTTTGCAAACGACTTCTGTTCGCCTGTCGCAAGATTCTTTATATTCACTATGCCTTCTGCGACTTCATTACCGCCTACTATCGAAAGGAACGGTATCGCCTTCTTGTCAGCATAGTCGAACTGCTTCTTCAGCTTAGTCTGCTCCGGATAGATCTCGCAGGCCACGCCGGCTTCACGAAGGGACTTCACCACAGGAATCAGATATTTCAGTTCATCTGTTCCCATATTCGCAACGAGAAGCCTTGTAGTCGATGTAACCTCCGAAGGGAACTTGTCAAGCCCCTTGAGGACATCATATATACGGTCTGCACCGAAAGAAATTCCCACTCCCGACATGTTAGGAAGGCCGAAGATTCCTGTAAGATTGTCATAACGTCCGCCTCCGCAGATGCTTCCGATGGCGAAATCCTTTGCCTTGACTTCGAAGATGGCACCTGTATAATAATTGAGTCCGCGAGCCAGTGAAAGATCGATCTCCACCTCGTGACGTATGTCGGCAGCCTCGATGAAGCCGAAAAGCTCCTCAAGTTCATCAAGTCCCTTGAGACCGGCCTCGGAAACCAGACCGGACGCAGATTTGCCGCTCATAAGGTCACGCATCACGGCGATCTTCTCAGCTGTGGAACCGGAAAGCATCAGGACAGGACGGATGACCTCAACCGCCTCCGCAGTCAGTCCCTTCTCCAGCATCTCCGCCTCTACTGCTTCAAGTCCTATCTTGTCAATCTTATCGATAGCTACGGTGATATCCACCACCTTGTCAGGAAAACCGCAGATCTCGGCCATACCTGTCAGCACCTTGCGGTTGTTTATCTTGATGCACACATTTACATCAAAAAGCGTGAACACCCTGTCGACAATCTGCACAAGCTCAAGTTCGTTGAGCTGCGAAGTCGAACCGATGACATCCACATCGCACTGATAGAACTCTCTGTAACGTCCCTTCTGCGGACGGTCAGCACGCCATACAGGCTGGATCTGGAACCTCTTGAAAGGGAAGGTTATATCGTTCTGATGCTGAACCACAAATCTCGCAAAAGGAACCGTCAGGTCATAGCGAAGTCCCTTCTCGCAGACCTTGAGCGAAAGGGCCTTGCTGTTATAGCTGTTTTCTGTCCCCTCGACACGGTAATCATCGTAGTTTATCTTTGAGAAAGCATCTCCCGAATTGAGAACCCTGAAAAGGAGCTTGTCCCCTTCCTCTCCATATTTTCCAAGAAGAGTGCTGAGATTCTCCATGGACGGAGTCTCGATAGGAGCATAGCCATAGGTCTTGAAGACCGAACGTATTGTATCGAAAATATAGTTGCGTCCTGCCATTTCTGCAGGTCCGAAGTCTCTTGTGCCCTTTGGAATTGACGGTTTCTGTGCCATTGGTCTTTGTTTTTCAGTGAATCATGCAAAGATAGTAATTATTCTTCAGATGCGAACATCGGATCCCACGCCGGAAGCTGGACAGGAGTCTGTTCAAGCATCTGAAGTATGTCGGCAGGGACATATTTCTTCTCGACGACCAGACGGAACATATACTCGTTGAACCACTCGTCAGTCATGATGAGACAGCCCTTATAGCCTGAAGACGGGCCCCAGCTGTTTTCCACCATCCATTTCACAGGCTTGCCGGTCTGCTCGCAGATATCCACTGCGATAAGCGTCATAGCATGTGTCGAACCGCTCGCGTATGTCTGCACCCTTTCCTTCTTGTCCATACCGAAGTCCACACCCATCAGGGAATCATAGTCAAGGTTGGCGACATCATTCGTACCCTTCTTCAGATCGAGACACTTCCTCACGTCACATGAGAAATACATGGCCACGTTATCCTTGATCGATGCTATGGCCATCTCCTTGATACGCTCGATAGGAAGATTGACATACAGCCAGTTATGACCATCATACACATGCCTGTCATAAGCGATTTCATAGACCTTTCCATATTCACGGCATGGATCGTTCATAACCATGATATAATTGTCCTCGAGATTATCTCCGATCAGTTCTTCATAGAATGACTTCGGAGTATAGGTCTTGCGGCTCACGATCTCATCCTTTGAATTGCACCTTGTCCACTCGAACTCCACAGGCGGCTCACCAAGACAGATGACAAGCATGCGGTATATTTCCGAAAGCTGCTGAACCTTCATGGCCTGGAGCTGTCCGTCAAGCTCCTCGAGAAGCCTTCCGGCATCCTTCTTCGGACGCTTGGCGATCTTTGCATATCCTTCAGCATAGGCATTCCTGAGGTCGAGGCCATCCTCCCTGAGCTTTGTCTTGATAAGGGTGGACATCTGGGACGTATTGGTCGACTGATATGTTTCCGGCATTTCGTTGGCCGGAACGAGGCCGTACTTCATTATAAGATTGGAAACGCCTGTAAACTGTCCGCCGTCACCGAGAGGATTCCTGAACAGCCAGTCCACAGTCCTGTCTTCATACGGAAGTTCCTTAGTATCGATTACGCCCTGGAGGAAAAGATTAGCCTTCTCCAGCTGGTCGTAGAAATACAGATAGTTCTGAGAAAATTCCAGACCCGGAAGGTCATACTTATCTATCACTTTAGCTCTCAGCACATTAAGACCGGTAAAAAGCCAGCATCTTCCTGTCGATTTCTGATCTGTTATACCCTTCGTACGAACCCTGTCCGAAAAATGAGTGTCAATCATCGGAGCATTGTCGGCATTTACCGCAAGTACTGATATCGGACTGCCTGCAAGAGCATTCTTCACAGCCTTGTCAGCCGCATTTCCTTCATATCCCTTGCTTATCTCGGCAAGCATTTCAGCCGATATTCCACCTTCTGCCGAACCGGCCCTCTGCTGGGCAGCCGCGCCTGTACATGTCATGATAGCGGCACATGCCGCCGCGTAAAATAATCTTTTCATAAAAAAGTGCCATCTAAGTTATTCAACAAAGATAGCACTTTTACTCATAAATCGTAAACGAAACTAAAAATCATATTTCGCGAAAGTCACCTCGCCGTTCACATTCACATCTACCTCAACCCTTCTGCCTTCAACGGAAAGCTCAAAACGGTAAAAGTTTCCTGAAGGCGTCTCGATGAATTCCACTTCATTGTCCGCTATCGGAGACGTTCCGTAAACCGGATCTGCAGCAAGATAATCCTTGATGTTCTGAGGCACTGCAGACAGCATCATATCCGTAGTAGTCCTGAGCCAGTTTCCGTCAGCGTCGTACCAGGCTTCCTTTTCAGTTCCGTTCGGACGTTTTCCTGTTTCGAAAGAAACATCCCAGTTCATGCCGTCCCATTCCCATTCCACATCGAAGGCATCAGGATACATTCTGGCAAATTCACTTCTGACATCCTTTGAAGGGCGTCCGTCCTCATATCTGTCGCAAGAAACAAAAGCTATTGCAGCTATAAATGCAGCTGCGGCAATAATCATCTTTTTCATAATCAGTTCAATATTTATCTGTCAATATTATTATATGGTCATCAGTCATCTATTTCTATCACATTGAAATTCCTGTCAAGTTTCAGTTCGATTCTGTTTGAGAGCTTCACCTCATACGTCCTTCTACCGACCTCATATCCTGTTATCATCACATCCGGATAATGCCCCTTGACCATCTCGACGATCTGTATAGGAATGATTCCGTCAGGTATCTCCTTTCCCCTGCTCTCGATCTCCTCCAGATCTCCGGCATTATTGAATTTCACCATTACTCCGCTTGCAAGAACGACCTGATAATCAGGGCGGATCAGATCGTCATCCTTGGTTGCAAATGATATCTTATCATCAGGAAAATTGACATTCAGAAAAGTACGGGCCGCCTGAGGAAGTTGATCGACGGTCACAGGCCTGTCATCTGCCTTTGCCAAAGACATTGTTCCTAGAACACATGCCATCAAAATCAAAAATCTTTTCATAATCATATCTTTATTTTGTCATTGTCATAAATCACAATGCAAAAGTCAGACACAATTCTGAAAAGAAACTGAAATAAAACGGGATTTAATTTTATTTTTTCAAATTTACAGAAAATCTGTGGAAGCCGTCGGCATACTCATAACCTATACCCAGACCGCTATGAGTACAGATGGCCGAGGCAAGAGCCAGACCAAGCCCTGTAGAGCCCTCCTTCCTTCCCGATGGCTGATAGAACCTCCTGAACACATGGTTCTTGTCCAACGGTGAACCACCTTCGTTGATGACCGAGAAGCCTTCAGCATTTATGACGACTTCAACCTGCGAGCCCTGAGGAGCATATCTGAATGCATTGCGCACAAGGTTTCCGACCAGGACAGCGGCCATCTGCCCGTCCATCCTGAAGTGCAGGTCACCCGCCTCCTGACGGATCATCGCTCTTATTTCCTTATATGAATATATCTCCTCATTGAGAGCTATGCTTTCCCTTATGGCCTCAGTCATATCGATATCCTCCAGCTGAGAATACTGCCCGTTCTCTATCCTGGCCAGCATCAGAAGAGACTTGTTCATACGGGACAGAGACGTAAGACTCCTGTGCACCTTTACAAGTTCCCCAGCCATTTCCTCATCGAGCGAAGGATAGTCCAGCAGCATCTCCATACGGTTGATGCATACAGCAAGCGGAGTCTGGAGTTCATGGGCGACATTTCCTATGAACATCTTCCGTTCCTCGTACTGCTTTTCAAACCTGTCCACAGCCAGCTGCACAGTAGAGGCAAGCCTGCGGAATTCGATGACATCCGTATCCGAAGGGACTGAACCGGACGGCTTCCCCGGTTCATACTCTTCCATCCATTCGAGAAGTCTGTATAACGGCTTCATATTATAGCCCAGCACGATCATTCCAATGAATATAATCGCGACCATGAGGACAAAGAACAGGACTACCGTCCACCAAAGGACATGTTCCACAAGGACGTCACGTTCGAAAGTAGGCAGAGAGACAGTCAGCCGGTACCAGGCACCTTCATTGTTCCTGAAGGTCTGCCGCCTTATTCTGGAACTTGCGAAATCCTCCTGACTGCGCAGATACGCCTCAGCCTCAAGGTATTCCACACGGGCCTCCGAACCCGTTTCTTCAGCAGTGATCTCTTCTATATGATAGGTGTTGTATACACCGTTGAAACGAGGGGGCAGTTCTTTGCCGGAAAGGAATCTCAGGATGATATCGTCTGAATAGCTCCTGAGGATAAGGTCCGTATCGGCAAGTATCTTCTTTTCCATAGTCCTGTAAGACAACCATCCCCACAGGCCTAAGGTGACAGCCAAGGGGAAAATGAAAGTCAAGGTTATCTTATAGACCAATCTCATGACTCGCTAAGTCTGTATCCGAAGCCATATACGGACTTGATCTCTATGTCAGCTCCCGCTTCGGAAAGTTTCTTACGCAGGTTCTTTACCTGGGCATATACAAACTGGAAATCATCTACCTGATCGGCGTGATCCCCCCATACG
Organism: Bacteroidales bacterium; assembly: GCA_017626355.1. GTDB lineage: Bacteria > Bacteroidota > Bacteroidia > Bacteroidales > UBA932 > Cryptobacteroides. Next base: position 138,769 of record JAGAIY010000016.1, on the reverse strand, counting down.
GCCTCGGCAAGGACAGCCTTGTCGACCGTATGGCCCGGACGCATCAGAAAATATTTCAGAATGTCGAATTCCTTCTTGAGAAGCCCTACCTCCTGCCCGGCCACAGTAACTTTCCTTGAAGCATCTTCGACCGCGACATTCCCGAACCTGTACACAAGTTCGCCGTCGTTCCTGCTGCGACGGATGACACTTCTTATGCGGGCGGAAAGTTCCGCCATGTGGAAAGGCTTGGCGAGATAGTCATCAGCACCGAGTTCAAGGCCGAGCACCTTGTCATCGATGGAATCCCGTGCCGAGATTATTATGACATTCTGACCTGAAGACTGCTTCTTTATATGTGACAATATGTCAAGTCCGCTTCCTCCCGGAAGATTGATATCCAGAAGTATGCAATCATAACTGTAGCTCCCGACCTTATCTATGGCCATGTCGAAATCAAGGGCATTCTCAACTACATGTCCCTCCGCCCTCAGGGCCTTCGTCATAAGTTCCTGAAGCGACAGTTCGTCTTCTATTATCAGCAGCTTCATATTCTACAAATTTATACAATTTTTTCCACAATTGCACATATCTGAAACTTTTTATACCTTTGGGGTTCAATTAAAACGATTGCGAAAGAACCGAAACTACAGGATAAAATGGAGAAAAGACTGTTTCTTATAGACGGACATGCATTGATATTCAAGATGTACTATGCATTCCTCAGACATCCCATGATAAATTCAAAGGGAGCTGACATGTCCATTCTCTTCGGATTCACAAAATATTTGCTGGAACTCATAGAGAGGGAGAAGCCCACCCACCTTGCAGTGGCCTTCGACCCTCCCGGAGGCACTTTCCGACATGAAATGTACCCGGAATACAAGGGCACACGCTCGGAAACGCCTCAGCTTGTGATCGATGCTCTCGAGCCTCTGACCGAACTGTGCGGGGCCCTGAAGATCCCCGTCCTGATGGTCAAGGGCTATGAAGCGGACGATGTAATAGGCTCGATGGCAAAGCGTTGCGAAAAGGAAGGATTCATGGTCTACATGGTAACGCCCGACAAGGACTACGGCCAGCTAATCTCACCTTCCATAATCCAGTACAAGCCGGGCAAGGCAGGCAGCGACATCGAACTGATCGACAGTGCAAAGATATGTGAGAAATACGGGATCAGCCGTCCCGAGCAGGTGGTGGAAATCCTGACCATCTGCGGAGATTCTTCCGACAATGTGCCCGGTGTGAAAGGAGTCGGAGAAGTCGGAGCCGGAAAGCTCATAGGAAAATACGGCACCGTCGCCGGTATATACGAGCATATAGCAGAACTGACCCCAAGGCAGAGGGAGGCATTCGAGAATGCGAAAGACCACATAGACATGAGTCACGATCTGGTCACGATCAGGACGGACATAAAGCTTGACGTCACATGCGAGGAAATGGCAGTTGACTGCTGCTACGACCCAGCCATCGCGGATCTTTTCGAGAAATATGAATTCGGTTCGCTCCGCAGGTTCATTTCCGATGTCAAGGCCCCGGTTGCGGAAAAGTCACAAAGCATCACCTTCAATGAAACAGATGCTGAAGAAGCTGCTGCGACAGCAACCGGGACAAAACGCTGCGCCATAATGACAGCGGCAGGAAGCGACGGTATTTTTGCCCCTGTGGAATCAGTGACAGTCGCAGTCATTGACAACGAAGGAAACATCAAAGTTGCAGAAGGCTCTGCCGCAGATTTTGCCGGCATACTGGCAGACCCACAGATAGTGAAGTTCGGATATGACCTGAAGAGACAGCGCGACATACTGACAAACAGCGGCTTACGTCTGGAAGGAAAGTTAATGGACATCGAACTGATGCATTACCTGATCAATCCGGAAAAGAGCCATAAGCTGGAGATGCTTGCACGTTCGTATCTTGACATCAACATTGACGAGCTGAAGCCGAAAGAGGAAAAGAAGGAGGAGGTCCTTTCCCTGTTCGACGATGCAGAAGAAGAAAGAGATGCGGCTGACTTCAAGGCGGAAACCGTCGTAACCATGATGCTCGGCCTCAAGATAGAAGAAGAACTCAGGTCCATGGAACTTGACGGCCTGTATTACCAGATGGAGGAGCCTCTTCTGAAGGTTCTTTCCGACATGGAACTGGAAGGAGTGAAGGTGGATCTGGCCCAGCTGCGCAGATATGCTTCCTCACTTGCCCTTGAAATGAACGGGATACAGGAAAAGGTGAGAGAGATGGCCGGAGAGCCGGACCTCAACATAATGTCGCCAAAGCAGATCGGCATCGTTCTCTTCGAGAAGCTGGCTCTCGATTCCAAGGTCAAGCCGAAGAACGGAGTAAGGTACAGCTATCCTACAGACGAGGACACTCTCTCGGGACTTGCGCACAAGCACCCGATAATCAACGAAATACTGGAATACAGGGGCATAAAGAAACTGCTTTCCACATATATAGAACCCTTCCCGAACTATGTATCGCAGACAACAGGAAAGATACATACGACGTTCAATCAGGCACTTACAGCGACCGGGCGTCTGAGCTCGTCAAAGCCGAATCTGCAGAATATACCTATACGTACGGAAAGAGGCAAGGAGATCAGGAAAGCCTTCGTGCCGAGCCATCCGGACGGAGTCATCGTATCGGCAGACTACTCCCAGATAGAACTGAGGATCATGGCCCATCTCAGCTGCGACGCACACCTTATAGCGGCATTCCGCGAAGGAAAGGACGTACATTCCATCACTGCAGCCAAGATATTCGGCATCAGCCCTGAGGAAGTCACTGCAGACCAGAGAAGGATCGCGAAGACAGCCAATTTCGGCATCATGTACGGAATTTCATCTTTCGGTCTAGCCCAGAGGCTGAAACTCAGCCGTGCGGAAGCCAAAAAGATAATCGAAGATTATTTCCTCAACTTCCCGGCAATTTCTACATATATAAATGACACAGTGGCCGCAGCCCGTGAGACCGGATATGTAGAGACCATTTTCGGAAGGCGCAGATACCTGCCGGACATCAACTCACAGAATGCCACGGTCAGGGCCCTTGCCGAAAGGAACGCCATAAACGCACCTATCCAGGGCACTTCCGCCGACATCATAAAGATGGCAATGATCAATGTGGACAAGAGGCTCAGGAAAGAAGGGCTTGAAAGCCGCATGGTCCTTCAGATCCATGACGAGCTTCTCTTCGATTCCCTGCCATCGGAGGTCGGTCATCTGAAGGAGATCGTCAAGGAAGAGATGGAGAATGTAATAACACTGTCTGTACCATTAACAGTAGAATGCAACCATGGAAACAACTGGCTCGAAGCTCACTAACCTATCTGACACAGAACTGGTCAGCCTGGCACTGGAACAGAATCAGGCAGCATTCATTGTACTTTACACAAGGTACAATGCCGGAGTAAAGGGACATATCTCAAGATATGTCACCCAGAAGGAAGACATCGAGGACATCTGTCTCGAAAGCTTCCAGAAGGCCTTCAGCCAGATAGGGACATATAATCCCGAATACAAGTTCTCGACCTGGCTCTACAGGATAGCCCGCAACACGGCCTTCGACCACCTGAGCAGGCACGACCGCGAAAAGAACTATATGCCGACCACATCGATAAATGAGGATACGGCCGAACTGAAGGAGCTGCCGGCAACGATGCACAACCCTGAAGAGGACATAATAACACAGCAGGAGTACGACAAGTGGCTCACAAACATAGAGAAGCTGAAGGATGACTACCGGACAGTGGCAAAGATGAATCTCATCGACAATTTCGGTTACAAGGAAATAGCCGATGCCCTCGACATGCCCATAAACACGGTAAAGACCAAGATCCGACGTGCCAAGGCACAACTGCTGAAGATGATGGATTACTCTGACGAATTACTATAAAGACATGACATACGACGAATTCAAGACAATCATCGGGGAGAAGTTCCCTGAAGTGACCCAGCTGCAGATGGAGCAGTTCCAAAAGATGGAGGCGCTCTACCGTGACTGGAACTCGAAAATAAACGTAATATCGAGAAAGGACATAGACGAACTGTACAGGCACCATGTCATACATTCGCTCGGCATCGCCGCATACATAAGGACAATGATGCCGGATATGTATGAGCGTCTGCGCGGAGAAGGGCCGTACAGCATATCCGAACCCATGAAGATACTTGACCTCGGTACGGGAGGAGGCTTCCCGGGCATTCCTCTTGCCGTCATGTTTCCTCATGCCCGGTTCACTCTGTGCGACTCCATCGGCAAGAAGATCATCGTAGCGACAGAGGTCTGCAAGGGACTGGAACTGAAGAATGTCACGACAGTCAATGCCCGTGCCGAGAGTCTGCCGCAGACCTTCGACTATGTCGTATCCCGTGCCGTGACCTCTTTGGACAACTTCATGCCATGGGTGAAGGGAAAATATTCGGAAGGAATCCTGTATCTCAAGGGCGGAGATCTGGCGGAAGAGATTTCCACAGCAATGTCAAAATTCAGAATGAGAAAGGGTTCAGTGCATGTCTGGCCCATCTCCAGCTGGATTTCTGACCCATTCTTCGAGACCAAGCAGGTGGTTTTCGTAGAAAAATAAAAAATATTTTGTAAATAAATTGAAAAAGACTACCTTTGCACTCCCAATTTGTATAGGATAATATAAAAAGAACAAGATATGAAAAGAACATTCCAACCATCACAGCGCAAGCGTCGCAACAAGCATGGCTTCCGCGAGCGCATGTCGACTCCTAACGGACGTCGCGTATTGGCAGCTCGCCGTCGTCGTGGCCGCAAGAAACTGACAGTATCATCTGAAGCAAGATACTAAGAAATCCGGTGCGTGACCTGAAAAGGCCACGCATCTTTTTTATGCCCTCTATGGAAGAAAACGAAAAATACATGAAGGAGGCCCTCCGCGAAGCAGGATATGCCGCAGCAGAGGATGAAGTGCCTATTGGTGCCGTGATTGTCTGCCGGGGAAGGATTGTCGGTAAAGGCCACAATATGACAGAACGTCTCGGAGATCCTACAGCCCATGCCGAAATGATTGCGATTACAGCAGCGACCGAAGCCATGGGAGGAAAATATCTCAATGACTGCACCCTGTATGTTACAGTGGAGCCCTGCCCCATGTGCGCCGGAGCCCTTGCATGGGCACAGATCGGGAAAGTAGTATATGGAGCATCCGACCCGAAACGAGGCTTCTCGATGTTCTCTCCGTCAATGCTGCATCCCAAGACAGAAACCATATCGGGAGTCATGGCTGACGAATGCGGAGAGCTTGTGACCGAATTCTTCAAAAAGAAACGCAGCTGACATGGAATGGCTTGAAGGACTGGGGCTTCTCGGCCTCTTCATAGGTACATTCCTGGCTGCGACCATCTTCCCGTTCAGTTCGGACGCCTTGTATCTGGCCATACTCGCAGCCACAGGAAACCCCGTCGGCTGCCTGTTCATAGGAACTCTGGGCAACTGGCTCGGGAGTGTCCTGACCTATTGGATAGGATGGATCGGCAGATGGGAATGGATAGAGAAATGGTTCAAGGTCAAGCCTGAAACCCTCCAGAAGCAGAAGGAGAAGATAGACAGATACGGAGTCTGGCTCGCTCTGACCGCATGGATCCCGTTCATCGGAGACATCATAGCCATAGCCCTCGGCTTCTACAAGACCCGTCCCCTCTGGACGATGGTCCTCCTGCTCATAGGCAAATTCGCCCGTTTCCTCGTCTGGAATCTTGTTTACGGGCTTTTTTAACCTATTATATATTTGCTGCCGGGAATGAGGGATATGAGCTTTGTTGTCACAGCGCAGCAGATGAAGGTGACAATGGCAATCACAGGGATCGCAAGAGCCACAGGAATGAGTGGTTCAGCCTGATTGCCTGCAATGATGAATCTTGCTATAGGAGCAAGGAAAAGCAGGTGCATCAGGTACATTCCGAACGAGAGCTTCGAGAGTTCCGTTATGATGGCCGGAGCCTTCTTCTGGCGTATGCATGTGAACATCAGGAATATACCGAAAGTGGCAAGAAGCACGTTTGGAGTACAGAATTCCCATGCCCACTCGAGCATAGGGGTCTCGATAAGCTGGCCGGGCACTCCCTTGAGCCAGAAGCTCCAGGTTGTGAACGCCGCTCCTATGACAAAACATGCTGCTCCTACCCAAAGTCTCCTGCTGTATGACCAGTCCAGGTGGAAGCGGATATAATGTGCAAGAACCAGATAGCCGAGGTAGCCGGAGCAGTACCAGAGCGCTGTAAATCCGTTCCAGAAGCATTCGCCCCAGATCTCAGGGGATATGAAACGATGAATCCAAGGAATGAAAGTCGATATCAGGAAGAGTCCCAGGAACATTCTTTCCTCCTTGGCGGTCGCCCTCTCCAGCCATGGAGACACTACCGGTATTATAAGATAAAGGCTTATAAGAGGATACATGAACCAGAGATGTCCTGCCATAGAAGGGAAATTGAACGGCAGCATCTTCAGGTCATGCATTGACTGCTCCCATGTCATTCCGCCCCATGCAAGGGGAAGGAAGGTATAGACAAGCATAAAGACAAACATCGGAGGAAGGATGCGCATGAACCTCTTCTTATAGAACTGCCCCATCGTAACACCCTGCTTCATAGGTACAAGAAGAAAGGCTGACACGATCATGAACAGCGGAACCGCCACTCTGGAAAGTCCTCCGTCATAGAAAGCCACCCAGAAACGGTTAGCCTCATTTGCCAGCATGGACATATTGCCGGCAAGACCTGAAAGGTCTGCAGCATAGAAATTCTCGCTTGCATGCACAAGCATCACCATGAAACATGCTATCACGCGGATATAATCCACGAAAATGATTCTATCTTCTCTCATCGCTTCTATTTTACTCTGATGCGTCTTCCGATCTTCAATGTAGTCTTAGGGGTTATTCCGTTCAGGCGGCATAAGGCATTCACTGTCGTGCCGTTGTTTATGGCGATCCTGCCGAGGGTGTCACCTGACTTGATGGTATAGTATTTCATCGCAGCCTTTTCTGCTTCCTCCTTCTTGTCATCCTCCTCATTCTTTATCTCGTCCTCAAAGTCCTGCTCATAGTTGCTGTATATGTTGAAATACTTCTTCTTCAACACAAAGAGACGATGCCTCAGAGTTCCCGACTTGAAGTCGATAAGCCACTGAGGATCAAAGGCAAAGCCGTTATATCGCGTCTCGAAATGAAGATGAGGTCCTGTAGAACGTCCTGTGGAACCTCCCAGGCCGATGACATCACCTGCATTGACCCAGTCGCCGACCTCGACGTTCCTTTTGGAAAGATGGGCATAGAAAGTCTCGATGCCGTTCTCATGACGGATGACGACCATGTTTCCATAAGCCCCGTAATACTTGGACAACCTCACTCTTCCGGTAAATGTCGCATACACGGGATCTCCGGTCTTCAAAGGAATATCCACGCCTTGATGACGCCTTCCTCGGCGCATGCCGAACTTGCCCCTGCTGTAGACTTCAGCCTGAAGAGGACAATGATACTGGTCAAGACTGTCGACAAGCCACAGCGACCATGACGAAGGAAGACTGTCGAGCGACATCTTGTACGGGTTGGGATGCTCGTTGGTCCAGTAGTTGTCATAGACACCTGAAAGCTTCTTGAAATCCGGTGTCTTGTAGTACTGCCATGTATTGTCTCCATAGATTATGACCTTGACATGTTCATTCACAGTGTCAAGAGTGTCTATCGGAGCATCTGAAGATGTTACAAGAGACTTCAAGGGCTCGAGAGCCGGCCTCGGAACCACAAGATGGGTCTTTATGGTATCAAGTCTTACTGGATTTATTGCATATGAGATGCCTGACCACAACATCGCTGCTGCACAGGCCATTAAGGTAAAGGTTCTTTTCACGCTTTTATGATTTCATTAACTTTTTCCACTTTTTCTTTCAAGAGTTCTGCAGAGTCCGCTTCACATATGAACCTGAGGTAAGGTTCTGTATTCGAAGGCCTTATATTGAACCACCAGTGAGGGAACTCCACACGGTAGCCGTCAAAGTCCATGTATGCAGTCGCCTTCTCCTGAGCCATGAACCAGTCGCGAACCGCATCCATAGCCCCTTTCTTATCTTCTATGCGATAGTTGATCTCACCGGAATTCTGATACCGTTCAATACGGGAGATGAGCTGGCTGAGAGAAATTCCCTGAGCCTTCATCTTCGCCACCACATTGAGAATCAGGATAGAAGCAAGGATACCGCTGTCGGAATAGAAGAAGTCACGGAAATAATAATGTCCCGCAAGCTCACCTCCGTACACACCGTCAAGTTCGCGAAGCTTGTGTGCGGCAAAGGCACGTCCCACCTTCCATGTGTGCATCTCGCCGCCCATAGGAGCAAGATATTCACCTACAGCCTTGGAACTTCTGATATCCTGAAGCACTATGCCCTTCTCTCCCCTTTCCTCAAGGAAATAATGTCCGAGCACTGCAATCATAAGATCCGGAGAGACGAAGCGGCTGTTTTCATCCACGAACATCACACGGTCCGCATCGCCATCATATATCACACCTATGTCAGCCCTTTTCTCCGCCACCAGAGCCTTGAGAGCTTCCACATTCTTCTGGACAAGAGGGTTCGGCTCATGGTTAGGGAAGCGTCCGTCCATATCTTCATATATATATGAAGGCTGGTCACCGAAGATGTCACGCACAAAAAGGGATGCCATTCCATTGGACACATCCATGGCTATCTTAAGGCCCGACCAGTCACCCTTGTACTTGAGGAGAAAAGCCAGATAATCCTTCCTTATATCCATCTGATGCACCTGACCTCTGACCTCGGCTGCAGGGCATTCACGACCGCTCAGAATCCACTCCTGAATCTGCCCCAGACCATTGTCGAAACCTACCGGAAGGGCATTCTCACGAGACACCTTCATACCGTTGTATTCAGCCGGATTATGAGAAGCAGTGATCTGAACAGAAGCCTTGAAACCGTAGCTGGCAGTACCGAAATACACCATAGGAGTCGTGCTGAGCCCTATATCATATACATCGGCACCTGCATCCGTGAGTCCCTTCAGGAGATATTCGTGTATCTCATCCGAAGATGTCCTGCAGTCTCTGCCGACCAGGACCTTATCGGTATCAAGAAGTTCAGGAAGGAAATAACCGACCTTGTAGGCAGTATCCTTATCGAAGTCCACATTGTAGACTCCCCTGATGTCGTAGGCGTGAAATGCTCCCATTATCTTTTTGATTTATATCTTGTCTGTACAGATCCCTTGGAGATGGCCTGCAGCTTGCGCATCAGCATCTTGCGACGTATAGGCGACACATTGTCTACGAAAAGATTGCCCTCGAGATGAGAAAGTTCATGCTGTACCATGCGGCAGGCGAAACGGTCGAACTCCTCGACGACCTTTTCCAGCTTCTCATCGTAGTATTCCACCTTGATCTTCGAAGGGCGGCGTACCTCGGCATAGATTCCCGGCACACTGAGGCAGCCTTCGGAGAACTCACATGTTTCCTCGCTCTCTTCAAGAACCACAGGATTGATCATTACACGCTCGAAATCCTTGAGATAGTCATATGTATCAGTAAGTTCCCTGCCGTCCACTATGACCACACGGAGATTCACTCCGACCTGAGGAGCTGCAAGTCCGCATCCGTCCGCAACCTTGAGTGTCTCCCTCATATCGGAGATAAGCTTTGCAAGACCTTCCTTATCGTTAAGATCCGCATCCTTGTTTTCATTTCGGAGTACCTCCGAACCATATAAATATATAGGTAATATCATATCATTATAATTTTCATTCCACACATCAGGACATTACAGGTCATCTGCTTCTGTCCATATAGCTCTGCAGGATAATGGCTGCACTTATCTTGTCGACGGATTCCTTCTTCTGCCTGTCCTGTTTCTTCATGCCACCGTCTATCATTGCACGATGGGCCAGCACGGAAGTGAAGCGCTCGTCTTCCTTGACCACAGGTACATCAGGAAAGGCCTTGGCAAGATGTTTAAGAAAAACATCCACATCACGTGCCGCCTCCGAAGGCGCTCCATTCATGTTGACCGGATACCCCACCACAAAACGCACAATCGTTTCTTTTTGGGCGTAATTTTTGAGATATTCTATTATCTTTGCAGAATGTACCGTTTCAAGGGCAGATGCAAAGATGCCGAGCGGATCGCTTACAGCGACGCCCACGCGTTTCCGTCCGTAATCTATGCCTACTATCCTGTCCATCAGGGTGCAAAGTTAAGATATAATTCTCAAAATAACACATGGATAACGAGAAAAACAAGGACTCAGGCAGTTACCGCATATCCATAACGGACAATGAAACCCACAAGCACATCTGGGGAACCAGATTCACCAAGGTCAGCCTGTTCGTCACTGCCGTCAGCATCGTCGTCATGCTGTGCGCGATGACATACTGTCTGATAGCATATACACCAATAAGGACATTCATCCCGGGATACCCGGATGCACGTTCAAAAAGAGCGGCCATCCAGAATGCCATAAAGGTGGATTCACTGGAACGAGTAATCTACCGATGGGAGCTTTATTCGGAAAATCTGAAGAGAGCGGTGGAAGGAAAGGCGCCGATCAAGATAGACAGCATCATAAAGGCCAGCAGGAAAGAGGCTGAAGAGCCGACGGACGCAGCCTCCTACCAGAAGCAGGACTCCCTTCTCAGGGAAAAGGTCAAGGAAGAGGAACAGTTCGAGATCTCGGCAAGAGGCCGCAGAGATCTTCCTATCGAGGGACTTCATTTCTTCACTCCTCTCAAAGGAGTTGTATCCCAGAACTACAGCGCCGCACATCCTTACATAGACATCACAGCAGCAGAGGGTTCCGCCGTAAAAGCGACTCTCGACGGTACGGTGATTTTCGCAGGATGGAGCGAGGATGACGGAAATACCATCCAGATACAGCATACAGACGACATAGTTTCAATATACAAGCACAACGACAAGCTTCTGAAGAAGGTCGGGGACAAGGTAAAGGCAGGAACTTCCATTGCGATTGTGGGCAACACAGGAGACACTTCGACAGGAACGCATCTCCACTTCGAGCTCTGGCACAAGGGAGAAGCTGTCGATCCGGCGCGATATATAAAATTCTGACAGCCACAACAGAGATAAAGACATGAAAAAGAGACATGTAGCCATATTGGGATCTACAGGATCCATCGGCAGACAGGCTCTGGATGTCATAAGACAGCACAGAGACAAGTTCGAAGTGGAACTTCTTACCGCCAACAACAGCGTCGACCTGCTGATAGAGCAGGCCATCGAATTCGACGCGAACAATGTGGTGATCTGCAATGAAAGCAAATACAAGGAGACGGCAGACGCCCTCCAGCCTCACATGATAAAGGTCTTTGCCGGAATGGATTCGGTATGCGACCTTGTGACAAGCAGCGAGATCGACATAGTGCTGACCTCAATGGTAGGCTTCAGCGGCCTTTCTTCCACAATAGCGGCGATCAACGCCGGCAAGACCATCGCATTGGCCAATAAGGAGACCCTTGTAGCGGCAGGTCAGCTTGTAATGGATCTGGCTGCGAAGAACAATGTCAGGATATTCCCGGTAGACTCGGAACACTCGGCCATCTTTCAATGTCTCATGGGATCCGCCGGTGCTCAGATAGAAAAGATCCATCTGACCGCTTCCGGAGGTCCTTTCCGCACTTGGGCCAAGGAAGACATCGCGAAAGCGCGCTGTTCTGAAGCCCTCAAACACCCGAACTGGAACATGGGAAGCAAGATCACGATAGATTCCGCCACCATGATGAACAAGGGTCTGGAAATAATCGAAGCAAGATGGCTGTTCGGCATTCCCGGCGACAAGATAGAGGTCGTAGTGCACCCTGAATCGATCATCCATTCCATGATTGAATATGCAGACGGGGCAGTCATCGCCCAGCTCGGCCACCCGGACATGAGGGAACCTATCCAGTACGCCCTCAGCTGGCCGGAAAGGCTTCCGCTCAACAACAGGAAGCTCAATTTCGCAGAGCTTGCCTCAATGACTTTCCACGCTCCCGACAGAAACAGGTTCCCAGCCCTGGACCTTGCATATGAATCGCTCGCAAAGGGAGGAAACATGGCCTGCATCATGAATGCAGCGAACGAAGCCGCAGTGGCAGCTTATCTGAAAGATGAAATCGGCTTCTATGACATCACAGACATAGTCGCGGAGACAATGGCTGGCTCGGATTTTGTAGCCGACCCGTCCCTTGAAACAATTTTCCAGACGAACGAGTCCGCCTATGCAAAAGCGGCCGGACTCATCAGAAAGTCCGGAGCAAAATCCTTCTGACACTTGATATGATAGCATTGATAAAGACGATACAGGTCACACTTGCGCTGTCTATCCTGATACTTGTCCATGAATTCGGTCACTTCATCTTCGCCAAGGCCTTCGGCATCAGGGTAGACAAATTCTTTCTGTTCTTTGATGCCGGCGACGTGAAGCTGCTCAGCACCAAGACCGGCTGGTTCGCAAGAATCTTTCCGGCAGCGAAGAAATGGGAGACCGAATACGGAATAGGCTGGCTCCCCCTCGGAGGCTACTGCAAGATAGCGGGAATGATCGACGAGTCCATGGATACCGAGCATCTGAAGACAGAACCTCAGCCATGGGAATTCAGATCAAAACCGGCATGGAAACGCCTTCTGGTGATGGCCGGAGGCGTACTTTTCAATTTCATCTTCGCCATTCTCGTATATTCAGGAATCCTGGCAGGCTGGGGCGAAAGCTACATAAGCAACGAAGACAACTGCATATATGTAAACGAACTTGCATATGACCTTGGGTTCAGGAACGGAGACAGGATACTGAGCTTCGACGACTATGTTCCGGAAAATTTCGGCATGCTTCAGGCCAATCTTGCAAGAGAAAGAGCTTCAAAGGCCACCGTCCTCAGAGATGGAGATACGGTCAACATTTATATAGACCACAGCCGTATGGGCGACGTTCTCAATACGCCTGGAATGTTTGACCTCGCAAGACCGTTCACTATCGACAGGATACCTGAAAATTCCATAAATTACAGCTCAGGCCTGCAGGTAAACGACAGAATCATTGGAATCGACGAGAAGCCTGTCCGTTTCGTACAGGATGCAGAAGCCATACTGAGAAACAATGCCGGAAAGACAATAGATGCTGAAATCCTGCGCGGAAGCGACACCCTTTCACTCGATCTGCAGACAGATACACTCGGAAGGGTAGGAGTATTCACAAGGATAGACGGCATCAGGACAAAGGAATATACGGTATTGAACGCCATCCCTGCCGGATTCAGAAAGACTTTTTCGACGATTGGAGGTTACATCAAGGATCTGAGGCTCGTATTCACACCAAGTACTGAAGCGTACAAATCCGTAGGAAGCTTCATAGCAATGGGCCAGATCTTCCCGTCGACATGGGACTGGTACAGTTTTCTCAACATACTCGCCCTGCTGTCGGTTATGCTGGGAGTCATGAACCTCATCCCGATTCCGGCTCTTGACGGAGGACATATAGCATTCACGATATACGAGATGCTGACGGGCAGAAAACCGAGCGACAAGTTCCTGTATGTCATGCAGCTGATAGGAATGTTCCTGCTGCTTGCGCTCATGTTCCTCGCTTTCGGCAACGACATTGCAAGACTTTTAAGATAACCAACAAAACACAATAACATGAAACGGATACTTACATATCTTTTTATGGCGATGGCTGCCATCTCCTTGATATCATGCAGCGATGCCAAAAGAAAACAGGCACTTCTTCCCAACATCAGCGGAAAGGCAGGAGAAGTGATCGTCGTGATCGACAAGGGACAGTGGGAAGGAGCCGTGGGTACAGTTCTTAGAGACAGCCTCGCGTGCGAATGCCCTTTCCTTCCGCAGAGCGAACCGCTTTACACCCTTGTGAACGTCGCACCAAACGGTTTCACACAGATGTTCCAGATCCACAGGAACATCATCATAGTGAACATCAAGCCTGACGTGACAGAACCTGGCGTAGTATTCAAGAACGATGTCTGGGCAAGACCTCAGTGCGTCATACGCATCAATGCAGCAGACAGCGATACAGCCGTCAAGCTGATCAAAGAGAACAGCAGCAACATGACCGCAGTTCTGGAACAGGCAGAAAGGGACCGTGTAATAGCCAATACGAAAAAATATGAAGAGCTCTCTCTTGCTCCTGTCGTCACAGAAATGGTCGGAGGATCACCACATTTCCCTTCCGGCTACAAGATCAAGAAAAAGACCGAGGACTTCATATGGATAGAGTACAACCCTCAGTACGTCACTCAGGGAGTGCTCATCTACAAATATCCTGTCGTGGATGGAGAGCAGATGATGGATCTGGACAACATCCTTGAGAACAGCAACAGAATGCTCATGAACAATGTTCCGGGAATGTTCGACAACACATACATGACTATTTCCGACTTCGCACGTCCTTCTATCGAATACAAGAAATACAAAGGCCTTGATTTTGCCGAAATCAGAGGATTCTGGGAAGTAGAAAACGATTTTATGGGAGGTCCTTTCGTTTCCCATGCCTTCTACAGCAAAGATGGCAAGGAAGTAATTGTACTTCAGGGATTCGTATATGCACCGAAATACGACAAGCGCCAGTACCTGAGACAGGTGGAATCGGTAATCTATTCCTTCGAGTGGGCAAAAAATGAAGATAAATAAAGAAAAGAATCAAAAATCTTTTGGGATTTAAAATAAAATTCATACCTTTGCACTCCCATTTGTAAAAAATGGTCAGTTTGGTCGGTTCGTCTATCGGTTAGGACTCAAGATTTTCATTCTTGCAAGAGGGGTTCGATTCCCCTACCGACTACAAGAAATATAAAAAATAAAAATAATGGCAAATCACGCATCAGCAGACAAGCGCTATCGCCAGAGCGAAAGGCGCAGATTGCATAATAAGTATTATGCAAAGACAACAAGGAACGCAATTCGTGCGATCCGCAACACAAGCGACAAGGCAGCAGCAGAGGCTAACGCACCAAAGGTTTATGCAATGATCGACAAGCTCGCAAAGATCGGCGTTATCCACAAGAACAAGGCTGCAAACCTCAAGAGCGGTATCGCGGTATACATCAATAAACTCTCATAAGGATAGACATTCCTGATTAAAGGGTTCTTATAGCTGGAAAGAAGTAGTCTGAACGACTGCTTCTTTTTCTTTATCCCCACCTCTCAACGCTCCCCCACAACCTCAACGGCACCCTCTCCAACGGCAGTCCCCACCAACAGAAACCTCCAACGGAGCCCCGTCACCTAACCCTCTGTACACCAACACCTTACAAATCCACGGGTGCTCCCAAAGGAACACCCGAGAATAGATAAGAAGCTGGATATCAATACATTATAAAACAAAGGTCGCGAAGCTCGATGAACAGCTTCGCGACCTTTCATATTTACTGTAATCCTGATCTTACATCATTCCGCCCATTCCGGCACCGGCTGGCATTGCAGGGGCAGCAGGTTCAGGAATATCTGCAATGGCACATTCTGTTGTGAGGAACATACCAGCTACTGAAGCGGCATTCTCAAGAGCAACACGAGAAACCTTGGTAGGGTCGATGACTCCTGCCTCGAACATGTTCACATACTCATCCGTACGGGCATTGTAACCGAAATCACCCTCTCCCTCGCGGATCTTGTTTACAATAACGCTACCCTCGACACCCGCATTTGCAGCGATCTGACGAAGCGGCTCTTCTATTGCACGGGCAACGATATTGATACCTGTAGTCTCATCCTCATTGTCACCCTTGAGGCCTGCGAGAACCTGGGATGCACGGATATATGCTACACCGCCACCAGGAACGATTCCTTCCTCAACTGCAGCACGGGTTGCACTGAGGGCATCCTCTACCCTGTCCTTCTTCTCCTTCATCTCGACCTCGGTAGCAGCTCCTACATAAAGCACTGCAACACCGCCTGCGAGCTTACCGAGACGCTCCTGAAGCTTCTCGCGGTCATAGTCTGACTTTGTAAGTTCGATCTGCTTGCGGATAAGGTCTGCACGGTCACGGATCGCCTCTGGATCTCCTGCACCACTCACGATGGTGGTATTGTCCTTAGTCACAACAACCTTCTCAGCCTTACCGAGCATTCCGAGAGTAGTGGTCTCAAGTGAATATCCGCTCTCTTCCGAAATGACAGCGCCTCCGGTGAGGACAGCGATATCCTGAAGCATTTCCTTGCGACGGTCACCGAAACCTGGAGCCTTCACTGCAGCGACCTTGAGAGTACCGCGGATCTTGTTTACCACGAGAGTAGAAATGGCGCTGCTGTCCACATCCTCCGCAATGACGAAGAGCGACCTTCCCTCACGGACAACAGCCTCAAGAACAGGAAGAAGCTCGTTCATTGTAGAGATCTTCTTGTCAGTGATGAGGATATACGGGCTCTCGAGAACAGCCTCCATCTTGTCGCCGTCTGTCATGAAATACGGAGAAAGGTAACCTCTGTCAAACTGCATACCCTCAACGACCTTGACCTCAGTCTCTGTTCCCTTCGCCTCCTCAACGGTGATGACACCATCCTTCTTGACCTTTGACATTGCATCTGCAATGAGCTTTCCGATGAAGTTGTCATTGTTTGCAGAGATGGTTCCGACCTGCTCTATCTTTGCATAGTCCTCACCGACCTCCTGGCTCTGTGCGCGGAGGCTGTCCACAACTGCAGCAACCGCCTTGTCGATACCTCTCTTAAGATCCATAGGATTGGCTCCTGCAGTCACATTCTTGAGTCCCACATTGATGATGGCCTGAGCAAGCACGGTAGCGGTGGTAGTACCGTCACCGGCCTGATCGTTTGTCTTGGAAGCGACTTCCTTGACCATCTGGGCACCCATATTAGCGAACTTGTCCTCAAGCTCGATCTCCTTTGCTACAGTAACACCATCCTTGGTCACCTGCGGAGCACCGAACTTCTTCTCGATGACTACATTGCGACCCTTAGGGCCGAGAGTTACCTTTACAGCGTTAGCGAGCGCATCTGCACCCTCCTTCATCTGGGCACGTGCGTCAACATTGAATTTGATATCTTTTGCCATTTTATTTCCGTATTATATTGTTCCTTGTCAGAATGTCATATTAGAGGACAGCCAGTATGTCAGACTGCTTCATGATGAGATAATCCTTGCCATCGACAGAGACCTCTGTTCCCGAATACTTGCCATAGATCACAACATCACCGACCTTTACTTCCATAGGCTCATCCTTCTTTCCCGGTCCTGCCGCCACTACTGTTCCCTGCTGCGGTTTCTCCTTTGCTGTTTCAGGAATATAAAGTCCTGAAGCTGTCTGTGTCTCGGCCGCCTTTGGCTCGATGACAACTCTATCTGCTAATGGTCTTATCATAATATTTATTTTTATTGTTTGTTATTCATGTTCCGATATCGCCCTGCAAACGGGCTGAAGCGACGTGTGCCATATCAGACAAAAGAAATGCCAGCCCCGAAAGACTGACATTTTGTCACTTCCTGTTGGAAATCTATTTTACACTGAACCTGTATACGCAGGTATGGACATACTTTTCACCAGGATTGAGCAAGGTAGACGGGAAGTGTGCATGGTGAGGAGTATCAGGATACTTCTGAGTCTCAAGAGCGATCGACTCACGGAACCTCAACGCCTTTCCGTATTTTCCCGTAGTGCTGCCGTCAAAGAAGTTTCCGCTGTAGAACTGCATTGCAGGCTGGTCTGTAAAGACTTCGAGGAAACGTCCTGAAGCAGGTTCATGAACTGACGCAGCAAATTCAAGCTGGTCAGGAGTCTTGCGGTCAAGAACCCAGTTGTGGTCATATCCGAGACCATTCTTGAGCTGCTGGTCATCCGCCTCGATGCGCTCACCGATCGTATGCGGCTCACGGAAATCGAAAGGAGTGCCGGTTACGTCAGCCACTTCTCCGGACGGAATGAGGACCTCATTGACAGGAGTGGTATGAGAAGCATTGATAACCATGACATTGTCCGTTACAGTACCATTGCCTTCTCCCTTAAGGTTGAAGAACGAATGGTGCGATATATTGACATGTGTGGCCTTGTCGGTCTCAGCAACATAGTCAACCCTGAACTCATTCTCAGGAGTAAGCGTATAAGTCATCACGATGTTCAGGTTTCCAGGCATTCCATCCTGACCGTCCGGATGGAGATAAGAGAGGACAATGCTGTCCTCGTCGACTGAATCCACATTCCATACGACCATATCAAGGCCCTTGAGGCCTCCATGAAGAGTCTGGCCGTTATTGTTCAGAGGGAAGTTGTAGGTCTCATCTCCGATAGAGTAGGTTCCGCCGGCGATTCTGTTGGCATATGGTCCGACCACAGCTCCGAGGAAACGCTCGCCCGGATTGTTTATGTAGTTGTCGATATTATTGTATCCCAAGACAATATCCTCGTAATGTCCGTTTCTGTCCGGAGTCCACAATGAAACTACACGGGCACCGAAATTGGTCACCTGCATGACAACATCACCGGATTTCAACGTATAGACAGACACAGGCCTTCCATCTACTTCGGTATTGAAGTCAGACTCAGGGAAAAGTACGATCTCATCATTCTTTCCTGCACATGACGCCAGAACAAGGCAAAGGGCCATTGCCCCTAAAAACTTTTTCATATGGTTATCATTTTATTGTTGATTCTACAAATTTACAAATAAACGGAGAATGACAAGTACTTTTATCCGAAAAGTCATATCTTTGATGCGTAAAACCTTGAACCTGATGAATACATTCAACACAATCATACTCGTAACCGCATTCTGCACGATTCCGGCAGGCGTATTATGGCTATGCAGAAAGGTGCCTGTCCTGGGAAAGATAGGCCCAGTCCTTATATTATATATGGTAGGACTGGCAATCGGCAATACAGGGATCATGCCTGATGAACTCCCTCTGGTACAGGACATCATGTCCAACGCAACCGTCCCTCTGGCCATCCCGCTGATGCTTTTCGGCTGCACATTCAGACGCGAAGGCACAAGGTCGCAGATACTCGCAATGGTCACCGGACTCGTATCGGTCATTCTGGCAGTCGTGACAGGATATCTGATTTTCGGAGACAGCATAGAAGAAAGTGCCAAGGTAGGAGGTCTCCTTACAGGAGTATACACAGGAGGCACCATAAATCTGGCAGCCCTGAAGACCATGCTTGAAGTGAAGGACGAGACATACATCCTGATAAACTCTTACGACATCCTCATAAGTTTCCTTTACCTTACCTTCCTGCTGACCGCAGGCATACCTCTGTTCAGAAAGATTCTGCCGCATGACAGAACAAGACTGACATCCAAGGATGCTGAGGAGATCAGGAAAGAAATGGCAAAGGGAGAAGACAATCCCTACAAAGGCATATTTTCCAAGGACGGGATACGTCAGGGAGGCATTCTGCTCGGAATAACGCTGCTGATATGCGCCGTTTCAGGAGGAGTGGCCCTTGCCCTGCCCGAAGGTCTGTTCATGACCATCTTCATCCTTATGCTCACAACCCTGGGAATCGGAGCCTCATTCATCAGGAAGATACACGACATGAAGTACAGCTATGACATAGGCATGTACTTCATCTACATCTTCTGCATTGCAGTCGCATCGATGGCGGATCTGAGCCAGCTCGATCTTGCAGGAGGCATGAACCTGCTCGGCTATCTTATGGTTGCAGTCTTCGGTTCACTCCTGCTGCAGACAATCTTCGCCTGGATATTCAGGGTAGAAGCCGACATGATGGTGATTTCATCGGTCACCTTCATCAATTCCCCTCCATTCGTTCCTATGATGGCGGCTGCAATGAAGAACAAGGACGTGCTTGTTCCCGGACTGAGCATCGGCATAATAGGATATGCCGCCGGCAACTATCTCGGCTTCATCATTTCGGAACTGCTGAAGCTCCTATAACCCAGCCCTGAAATGCCACAGGATGACACCGACACTCACTGATACATTAAGCGAGTGCTTAGTCCCGTATTGCGGTATTTCAAGGGAAAAGTCAGAAGCATCCACCACTTCCTGATTCACGCCGGCCACCTCGTTGCCGAAGACCAGTGCATACTTACGGCCTTCCT
This sequence comes from Bacteroidales bacterium, assembly GCA_017626355.1. Taxonomy (GTDB): domain Bacteria; phylum Bacteroidota; class Bacteroidia; order Bacteroidales; family UBA932; genus Cryptobacteroides. Next base: position 118,729 of record JAGAIY010000016.1, on the reverse strand, counting down.
CACGATGAAAGCTGTCCAGCATCACCGAACCGACAGTCTGCTCGACGCTGACAATGACATATCCTTCCTCCTTGAGCGCCGCTACCGCGTCCATTGTCCTGTCATAACGGACCCATGCGACGCTTTCCTCCGCCCCTAAGGCAGACTTGTGGATCTCTGCAGAAGGCGGCACGGCACATATCCCGCACAGACATATCTTGTCGACCTTGAAGGAGTCGGCGGTCCGGAATGCCGATCCCACATTATGCGCACTCCGTATATTGTCCAGAACCAGTACGATACCTGATTCAGGGAGTTCCTTATACTGGTCAGCCGTGACACGGCCAAGCTCTATGTTCAAAAGTTTTCTATTATGCATCGGGCCGGAATTTTAGAGGCACAAAGTTAATAAGAAGCGTTTTCTTTTCCTAAAAAACAAAAAAATGACTATTTTTGTAAATACTAAAACATAGAACATGAAACAGGATCTTCAAATTTTCAATCTGATAAAGAAGGAGGAGAGCAGACAGACCTCCGGAATAGAACTGATCGCATCCGAGAACTACGTTTCCAACCAGGTGCTTGAAGCACTCGGATCCATCTGTACCAACAAGTACGCGGAAGGTTATCCGGGAGCAAGATATTACGGCGGATGTGAGGTAGTCGATCAGATTGAGCAGCTCGCCATAGACAGACTCTGCCAGCTTTTCGAGGCAGAATATGCAAATGTACAGCCGCATTCAGGGGCACAGGCCAACATGGCCGTGCTTATGGCATGCCTCAAGCCAGGAGACACCTTCATGGGTCTGGATCTTGCACACGGCGGTCACCTCACACACGGCTCCCCTGTAAACATGTCAGGAATACTTTATAATGCCGTATCCTACGGTCTGAACGAGAACACCGGTCTGATTGACTACGACCAGATGGAGCAGAGGGCTCTCGAGTTCAAGCCTAAGCTTATAATAGGAGGAGCATCGGCATATTCAAGGGAATGGAACTATGCAAGAATGCGCGAAATCGCCGATAAGGTAGGAGCGCTTTTCATGGTGGACATGGCCCATACAGCAGGACTTATTGCAGCAGGACTGCTGAGCAATCCTGTCAAATATGCACATATCGTGACATCTACAACCCACAAGACCCTCAGAGGTCCTCGCGGAGGTATCATTCTCATGGGCAAGGACTTCGACAATCCATGGGGTCTCGTAACTCCTAAGGGCGCAGTGAAGAAGATGTCCCAGATTCTGAATTCAAGTGTATTCCCTGGTGTTCAGGGAGGCCCGCTCGAGCATTGCATCGCAGCCAAAGCCGTATCTTTCTACGAGGCTCTTCAACCGGAATTCAAGGAATATCAGAAGCAGGTCGTTGCAAACGCAAGCGCTATGGGAGAAGCATTCTCATCAAGAGGATACAAGGTGGTTTCCGGCGGAACGGACAATCATCTTCTTCTGATTGACCTGCGCACCAAATTCCCTGAGCTTACAGGAAAGGTTGCCGAGAAGGAGCTTGTAAAGGCGGACATCACAGTCAACAAGAACATGGTTCCTTTTGACTCACGTTCTCCTTTCCAGACTTCCGGAATACGAGTGGGAACTCCAGCCATCACATCCAGAGGATTCATTGCCAATGACATGGAGTTCATTGTCAACCTTATAGACAAGGTACTTCAGAATGCGGCATCTCATCTTGACCTCATTGCCGGCAAGACGGAAGAAGGAAAAGAGGCGTACGAGACTGTTCTTGCCGATGTCAGGAAGCAGGTAAGGATGAAGACCAACGGCATGCCTCTCAACAGATACTGATCACTTTCTGACCGAGTATCTGCCGAGATATGACATAAAGGCGTCCTTGTTGCTGTCGCTGATGGATATGCGCTTTCCGCCCTCCATAAGTATGACGGAGCGTTCCACTTCAAGGATATGATTAACATTTACAACGTATGAACGGTGCACCTGAAGGAAATTGTCCGGAAGATGCCCGTTCATCTGTTTGAATGTGGTATGGACGAGCAAAGGGTCATTACCCTTGACATATATTTTGAGATACTCATTCATACCCTCTATATAAATGATATCGTTCAGCTTTACACGGACATATCTGTAATCCACCTTTAGAAAGACAAACTCGTCATCGCGATGAGCCGCCTCACCCTGCTGCTTCAGGGCACAGGCCTGTCTTACAAGTTCCGCCGCTCTCTGGAAATCTATGTAGCTGTAAGGTTTCAGTATATAATCGACAGCACGTACCTTGTAGCTTTCTGCCGCATGCTCGGCATAAGCGGTTATGAAGACGACTGCAGGAGGGTCAGGAAGTGCTTTGACAAAGTCCATTCCGTTGATGTCGGGCATGCTGATATCTATGAAGAGAGCATCTATCTTGTTTTCAGACATGACCTGCATGGCCTCACAGGGGCACGTACAGGCGGCGACAAGCTCCAGATATGGAATCTTCTCTATATAGTTCGTCAATTTCTCAAGAGCCATAGGCTCGTCATCTATAGCAATACATCTTATATTCATAAGCATGGAATCGTTAATGATACATCAAATGTTCCGTTTTCTTCTTTTATCTCAAGCTGATAGTTTTCTTCATAAAGGTAATCCAGACGGCGCCTTACATTGTCAAGCCCGACGCCACCATGCCCGCATTGTGCTGACGCCATCCACATAGTATTGGAGCACACGAAGCTTATGCGACCGTCGCCGGTTTCTTTCATGGATATGAAAATCCTCGACTTCGCCTTATAGCTAACCCCATGCTTGAAAGCATTTTCAACAAAGGTTATGAATATCATAGGCGGTATCATTACATCCGGAGAAGGGTCTGTCGGAAGTTCCAGTATTATATCAACCTTACCTTCAGGATATCTGCGCTTCATCAGAGTCACATAACTGTCTATGAAGGAAATTTCGCCAACGAGGGAAGTCGTTGCATTCGAGCCCTCATACAGGACATATCTCATAAGCTTTGACAGTTCGAGGGTCATATCCTGAGCCTTTACCGGATCCAGCTCTATCATCGCATGAATATTATTGAGCATATTCATGAAGAAATGAGGATTGATCCGGGCCTTCAGCAACCGTATTTCATCTTTCAGTCTGATTGTCTCAAGAGACTTTCTCGTATCCTTCTCACGTACATACTTGAAGGCCATTATCACTGCCGTATTTACAGCTATCAGCATCAGCAGAAGGGCCACATTCATAACCAACGGCATTGGAAGCCCGAGAAACCTGTAAACCGACTTTCCCGGGAAGCGGAACTCGTACGTGACACCCTGATACAGAATGAAGAAAGCGACAAGGGCCAATAAAAGCAGCAGGTACATATACGCCCTCTGCCTGAGGAGGTATCTTGGAACCAGAATGAAATTGTTTATTCCGAAGACAATGATGAAGGGAATGAGGCCGGTCCACCATCTGTCAATATTAGCCCAGGAAAATTCAGAACCGTAGGCCATCCGCATGAATTCATTGAAGAAAGGCAGAACGAGCGCCAGCAGCCACAAAGCTGCATAAACCAGACATTCGTACTTTCTTGTCCTGTCAATTACAGATGAACCCTTATACATAAGTCAAGAATCAACGGAGTACTTAAACAGAAATGAAATCTGAGATATTCCCGGCAATCATACCTACAAGTCTCTCACGGGCCTCGACGCTCGCCCAAGCGACATGAGGAGCAAGGCGGATACGTTCCGGATGCGCCATATTCAGAAGAGGATTGTCAGCCGGAACAGGTTCTTCAGCAAAGACATCGAGAGCAGCACCTGCTATGATACCGCCATCCACAGCCTCCGCAAGAGCAGATTCATCCACAATTCCTCCTCTGCCGAGATTCAGTATATACGCAGAAGGCTTCATAAAAGCAAGCTGTTCCTTACCGATGAGTCCTGCTGTCCTTTCATTCAGCGGAGCATGAACTGAAACGACATCAGATTCAGACATAAGCCTCTCAAGGGTCACACTCGGATAATCCTTGCAATGCGAGGTTCCTGATGTAGAATAATAACATACCTTCATATCGAAGGCTTCCGCAACTCTTGCGACCTTCTGGCCGATGTTTCCCATTCCGACAATACCGATAGTCTTGCCTGCTAGTTCAGTCCAGCTTCTCGATACATCCGTGAAGATTCCTCCAGAACTGTATCTTCCGCTCTTCACGGCATCATCAAAATACGGAGCCTCACCAGAAAGCGACAGCAAGTGCATGAATGTGGCCTGAACTACCGAACCTGTGGAATAGCCTACTGCATTACGCACAGGTATCCCCTTGGCCGCGGCATACTCCAGATCGATGTTGTTCACGCCTGTCGCAGCTTCACAGATGAGTTTTAGTGAAGGGGCCGCTTCGATAAGCTCCGGAGTCACCCTGACTTTGTTGACGATAAGGACATCGCAGTCCGATACCCTGTCAAGAGCCTCCTCAGGAGTGGAACGTCCGTAGCAGACAAGCTCCCCATACTTCTCAATGGGCTCGAAAGATACATCGCCCATAGTATCCGCATCAAGAAAAACGATCTTCATGTCAGTCAATTTTTGAAGGATTCTTCAAAGCAGTCTGTATAGCATCATCCACAGGCAGATAGAACCTGTAGAAAGCCTCATCATCAAGTTTTGAGAAGCGTCCTGTCAGAGCCCTCAGCTGAGGCATCATATAGTCCCTGGTCTTCTCCCATTCGCCTTCTTCCGGAACAAGTCCGTCAACATCCTTGGCGAATCTGAGGAAGCCGGCCTCCAGACCTACTCCGTCCAGCCAATCGGAAAGTTTCTCGAAATCATCAATCTGAGCCAGGGCTCCACGGTATCTGTCGAACATCGACGACGCGAACCTGACGGCAGTAGCCTTCTTGTTACAGTTGATGAAGAACTTCGTCGCCTTCGTCGTATCGATCGGAACGAAGACATCAGGCATTATGCCTCCTCCTCCATACACCCTGCGGCCTTTCAATGTATAGTAGACTGAAGTCGTGTCCACCTTCATGCTGTCAGCCGAGGTCATCTCTCCGTGGGCATAACGCTCATATATGTCATATTCGTAGTTCTTGTCATATGGCTTCTGAATACATCTGCCTGAAGGGGTATGGAAACGTGCCACAGTGAGTCTGACTCCTGAGCCGTCAGAGAAGTTTATCGGTTCCTGCACAAGTCCTTTGCCGAAAGAACGTCTTCCGACAATGACTCCCCTGTCATTATCCTGAATGGCACCTGCGAAGATCTCACTCGAAGATGCCGAGCCTTCGTCTATAAGAACTGAAAGCTCGATATCCTTCAGTGAGCCTCGGCCGTCTGCATCGAAATCCTGACGGGGACGATGAAGTCCCTCCATGTAGACGATCATATCGCCACGACGCAGGAACATGTTGGAAAGCATGAGGGCCTGGTCGAAATATCCTCCCGTATTGTCCCTGAGATCGAATATGAGCCTTTTCATACCCTGAGCGACAAGCTTGTCAGATGCCTCCGAGACTTCCTTGTAAGTAGTGCGGGTGAATTTAGACAACTTGATGTATCCTGTTCTGTCATCGATCATGAAAGCTGCATCGACACAGTTAACAGGAATCTTGTCACGTGTGATTTCAAAAGGTATGAGAGTACCGTCCCTGTTGACAGTAATCTTGACCTTCGAACCTGAAGGTCCCTTCATCATGCGGACCATACTGTCCTGAGGAGTCTTGTTGCCGGCTATGGTTCTTCCACCGACAAGGACTATCCTGTCACCTTGGGTAAGCCCGGCCTTCTCGGAAGGGCCTCCGGGGATGACACTGAGCACTATGGCAGTGTCATTCGGCACATTGAACTGTATGCCGATTCCTTCAAAATTACCGGCAAGCTCTGTTTCCGACTCAGTAAGTTCCACCGGCGGGAGATACACGGAATGAGGATCAAGCTCAGAAAGTGCCGCTTCAACAGCCGCATCGGTCATGCCGACCATATCGATCGTGTCGACATAATTCTTCTGCACCTCCTGAAGAATCAGGTTAAGCTTTCTCCATCTATCGTAATCACCGTCAAACTTCTTGTCCGGCAACATCTTAAGCGTCACCATGGTAAGAAGCACTCCCAGAATCACTCCCAGAAGTGCTGTAAGGATATTGTTGTCTATCTTCTTCATATTCGTTGGCCTATCCGACCTGTTCCACTTCTATGCCGGCTCTCTTCAGAAGATCTATTCCGTCTGTAAGACGATAGGCATCGCGATACACGACCCTTCTGATACCGGCCTGGATGATCAGTTTAGCACATTCCATGCAAGGGGACGCGGTCACATACAATGTGGCCCCTTTGCTGCTGTTGCCCGACTGAGCGACCTTGCTGATTGCATTAGCCTCTGCATGAAGGACATAAGGTTTTGTAATCCCGTTTTCATCTTCACAAATGTTTTCGAAGCCTGAAGGGGTTCCGTTGTAACCGTCCGAAATGATCATACGGTCCTTTACGAGGAGCGCGCCGACCTGACGTCTCTTGCAATAGGAGTTCTGCGCCCAGACTCCTGCCATCTGAATGTAGCTCTGATCAAATTTCTCCATATGATTATGATCTCTGATAAAGATATCTCTTGATACTCTTCTTCGGAGTCCTCTCGAAGTCTTCGGTCATGACCTTTATCTTCTTGAGCCTCGCATAGTTAGGAAGTTCCTTATTGAGTTCCGGAAGCGTATCTTCTATATATTTCGCAAAAGTTCTCTGATCCATTCCGTCCTTTGCGCCCTGAGCGAAATCCGGATAGATGAGTGCTGTGAGACCGCCATCCTCTTCAACTACAAGCGAATCCACGACATATGGCTGACTGTTGATTACAGTCTCAACTTCCTCAGGATAAATGTTCTGACCGCTCGGACCAAGAATCATGCACTTTGACCTGCCCCTGATGAAAAGGCTTCCGTCTGCGTCAAGAACTCCCATATCACCTGTTCTGAACCAGCCGTCCTCGGTGAAGGTCGCCTTTGTAGCTTCCTCGTTCTTATAGTAACCCATGAACACGTTGGCACCCTTCACGAGAATCTCACCTGCAACATTCTCAGGATCCGGTGAATCGATTTTGACCTCAAGATTAGGAGCCGCCTTACCGCATGAATAAAGTTTTTCATTCTGCCAGTCGTCATAAGTGATGATAGGTGCACACTCGGTCATTCCATATCCCACTGTGAAAGGGAAGCCGATCTGCTTGAAGAAGGCCTCTACCTCCTTATTGAAAGCGGCACCGCCTATGATCACTTCATAGAACTCACCACCGAATGCATTCACAAGCTCAGCTTTGATCTTGTTCATAACCACCTGATTAAGGCCAGGAAGCTTCATGAGGAACCTGATTCCTTCCTTCTCTAGCACCGGCTTTACCTTGCTCTTGTAGATCTTCTCAATGACAAGAGGAACCGCAATGACAAGATACGGCTTTACTTCAGACATAGCCTGCATGATGATCTTCGGACTTGGAACCCTCGAAAGGAAATGGACATGTGCTCCTACACTGAGTTCGTACATAAGTTCGAACATGAGGCCGTACATATGAGCTGACGGGAGCATTGACACCATGTTCTTTGTATGGTCAAGTTCAGGCAGCACCTTCTTTGCGAATTCAATGTTCGAAAAAATGGCACGATATGGGATCATTACACCCTTCGAGAAACCGGAAGTACCTGAAGTATAATTAATTATAGCAAGCTCTTCCGCTGAGTCCTCATAATAGTCAAGGGCATCAGGAGTGAATGCCATAGGATATTTCCTGCCGAAAAGTTCGTTGAGATGCTCACGTACTTCCACTATGTGCTCATCAGCAGCATAGAGAAGCTTGAATGTGTTGACCTGAATGATAGCATGAAGATCAGGCATCTCGGTCTCTGTGAGACCTTCCCAGATGACATCATCGACAAAGAGGATCTTCGCCTCCGAATGGTTTACGAGATGATGGATATTGCTCGACTTGAACTCATGCAGAAGCGGTACAGGAACGGCGCCGTATGTCATCGCGGCAAGAAATGCCACTGCCCAGTTAGCCTGGTTCCTTGAACAGAGAGCCACCTTGTCACCCTTCTCCAGACCACACTCCTCGAACATGATATGAAGCTTGGCAATTCTTCTTGCCACATCTCCATACTTGAGGGTAACACCCTGATAATTGGAAATTGCCGGACGCTCCCAATGCTTCTTGAAAGCCTCCTGATAGATTTTGTTTACTGAAGTAAATTCCATAATATCTAAGTTAATGTACGTTATCATTTAAGTTTGATGGTACGCTTATGCCCGTCATAGCATTCCACTTCCACAGATGTAACATCCTGCACTGTCACAGGACTGTCCGGACGTATCTTCCTGTCACCTTCGAACTTTGTCACAGGTTCTCCTCCGACAAACGGGAAGATGAGAGTCTGGATGGAAGTCCTTACAACCCAGAAGGATTTGCCTCCGACAGTGATCAGTTCAGGAAGTGACTTGATTGTCTCCTCAGCCTTGATTCCCTTCCATGAGTCCGGCTTCTGTCCCTTGAGGTTGTACATTTCTATCGTATTGTCCTTATGAAGGACCATAGCATTATACTTATGCGTTCCATTGAAGTCATATGGTTCCGGACCGAGCAGAATCTCCTTGCCCAGTTCGACAGGGAAACCCTTGACAAAGCGTCCCAACCTGTCTATCAGATATATCTTGGTTCCGGCTCCGAACAGAATCTGAAGCTTGCCGTTGGCATAGTAATCAATGGTACGGGCATATCCGCATATCTTATCCTTGAAAGGTATGCCCCACAGGTCCTTGCCCTCTTCGCTCAGGCAAAGAGAAAGATGGCTGTTCTGATAGAAACGGTTCATCTTTCCGGTGCCGGAGTTCATGACCTCGTACGGGCCCTGAGGAACAACTACCGTCGTATCCCTCTCCTTTTCAGGAGCCTTGGTTCTCTTTACCTCCGCCCTTATCAGGTCTACAGAAATGCGTGTATCCTTCTTCTCCTTGAACACCCTGGTCACGACGGGACTGTAATCGCTGCCTTCCACAATTGAGGACACATAAGGAAGCGCTTTCCTGGAGAAGATATCTCCAAGCATATCCTTGTCTTCAGTGAAAGAAAAATAAGATTGGAAGACGACAGGTACAGCAGCAAGAAGGTCTTCCTGACCGGCATCAGCCATCTGGTCAGCCAGAGTATATTCCAACGCGCTTCCATCCGCATACTCCTCTATAGCCTTACGGCTTCCGGACACGATCCAGCCTCCCACATATGTGTAACAGCTTTCATCCTCAAGTTCAAAGAGCTTTCCGAATACCGAAGAAATGAAACCCGCATACCTGTAATCATGCACAGAAGGAGAGTAAGAGCGCGAAGACAGATCTTCATCAAACAGAGAGGCCAGCCCCTCCTTACCGACCCTGACGAGGTTCACCTGCTCAAGCTTACCGCCGATCTTGAAAGATGCCTTAGCCACTTCCTCAACCGCAGAAAGCCTCACAAAATCCTCTATCGTCATTCCCGCATCACGTGCAAGTTCCTTCTGTCTCGCCCTATACCTTGCCAGCTCCTGCCTTGAATCCACAAAGCCTTCGTATGAAGCGATGTATGCATCGGCATCACGGACTGCAAGAGAAGAAGCAAAGACAGTATATGAAGGAAGTACGGCAGACAGGGATGAGACCACAGGCTGGGACTGCTCAAGTATTTCCATGAAATCAGAAGTTCCCTTTTCATAAACAGCGGTTCCGACAAGACAGCCGCTGTCTTCCATGTCAAAGACAGTCCAGTCCGCAAAATGCGAAAAGAAGGATGAATATCTTGAATAGGACCTGCTCATCAGGGTTCCGATCAGTCTCTGGACATATTCGTTCGCAATGAACAGGACATCTCTACCGCCAACCGAAGCCGATGCATCGGCAAATCCGGGAGCATCCATTATCGAAAGTCCCTCCTGAAGATGTCTTACAGAAGACCTTACAAGATTTTCCTGTGATGATACCAGAACAAGTGAACGTCCGGACAGATGCTTGCCTGAACCCGGAAAGACCGAACAGTCCAGGAGCTGCGAATAAAGCTTGAGACTGTCCGCCATCTGAATCAGCGAGACAGCTCTTTGCGAAGGAGTATCGGAAGTCCTGCCGGCATCGAAAACATAAAGAGGCTTCAATTCGGAAGCACCGCAATGATGGACGGAAACCGCAGTCCTGGCAGAACCGGCAACATCCGTAAGTTCATTGGAGAAAAAATCCAGAGGTGCATCTTCCATATCGGAGAAACAGAAGACCGCCACAGCATCAGAAGGAACAGCACGAAGAAGCAGGTAGCGGCTTTCATCCGCAACCTGCGAAGAGTCCGACCGTCCTGTACCGGTTCCCGAATACAGAAAACCAACTGCCACTGCAAGCCCTGCAAACATTACTGCAAGGATGGAGAGGCAGAGGACAAGTGTCTTCTTGTTCATTATTTTACAGCAATAGCCTCAATCTCGACCTTCACTCCGAGAGGAAGAGCTGCTGCCTGATAGCATGCCCTTGCAGGCTTGTCTCCTGTGAAATATTCAGCATACACCTCGTTGACTGCCTTGAAATCAGCTATATCTGCAAGAAGAACAGTTGTCTTCACCACATTGTCATAGGTCATGCCAGCCTCATTGAGTATAGCACCGATGTTCTTAAGAGACTGATGCGCAGCTGCAACGATATCCTCCTGAACCTTGCCATCCGCCGGATTCACCGGAATCTGACCTGAAATATAAAGTGTTCCGTTCACCTCGATAGCCTGTGAATATGGGCCTACAGCCTTAGGAGCATTCTCTGTTGCAATCACCTTTTTCATAATCTTAAATGTTTAAACGGTTTTCAATCAATGTTAACATGCAAATATAGAAATAATAACGCACATAAACAACAGACACACCAAAGTACTGAAGCACAGCCTCTTAAGCTTTTTCGGGTGCATCCCAAGGAACACCCGAGAAGACAGAAGGCGCTGACAGACAGAGGGTTAAGATGCAGGGAGGCGGGAGCATACAAAAAAGGGAGATGCGTCGTCGCATCTCCCTTTTTTGTAGCCCCGAGCAGAATCGAACTGCTATCTAAAGTTTAGGAAACTTCCATTCTATCCGTTGAACTACAGGGCCATTTGAGAATCAAGACTACTCAGCCTTCTTCTCAATGATCTGACGGCCTCTGTAATAGCCGCACTCAGGACATACTCTGTGGTACATGATAGTAGCACCGCAGTTTGAACATGTTGCGAGTGTAGGAACTACAGCCACGTCATGTGTTCTTCTTTTGTCACGTCTCTGCTTAGAGACTTTGTGTTTTGGATGTGCCATTGTTCTATATTTTTAATTTATTTGTTTTCAACTGTTCCCCATCAGTTCCTTCAAGGCTGCAAAAGGATTTGACGCAACTTCATCCGTCCTCTCCGAAGGCTCCGCTACAAGACGCTTCATGACCTCCGGATTGCATTCTCCGTCTTCGTGACAGCGCTGCATGGGAAGAGACAGACATACATAATCATATATTATCTGGCTCATGTCAAGATCCGCATTGTCCTCCGGGACAAATATGACCTCACGCTCCCCTTCCTGATGCTCATCCGAAGACTCTACCTCACCGAACTTGACGCTGAGAAGAATCTCCACATCAACCGGCATCGGAAGATCGTCCAGGCACCTGTCGCACTCGACAGTAACCGAGCCTTCCACGCTGCAATCCACTCCGACATAACGACCGGACTTTTCTGCAGATGCACGCACAACCAGCTCTGCATCAAGGATTTCCGAATTGTCAAAACTTTCGAAGAACTCCTTTCCGGCCTGCCAGAAAAACTCCTTCCGACCTGCCGCCAACCCATCTAAAGGTATGATAAAATTCTCACCCATACTGATTTGAGCCTGCAAAGGTAACAAAAACTTTTCTGATTAACAATCGAAATCAGAACTTTTTCTCTTACGCTCTATCTCATTAAGGATTATCTTCCTGAGTCTCATAGACTTAGGAGTAACCTCAACAAGCTCATCTTCCTGAATATACTCAAGTGCCTCCTCAAGAGAGAATACGACCGGTGGCGGAAGCATCACTTTATCATCACTTCCGGATGCACGCATGTTCGTAAGCTTCTTCGTCTTGCAGATATTGATATTGAGGTCACGCTCACGGGTATGCTCACCCACAACCTGACCCTCGTATATATCCACACCCGGCTCGATGAAGAAACGGCCTCTGTCCTGAAGCTTGTCCATCGAATAAGCCACCGAGAGACCTGTCTCGAGGGATACGAGAGAACCGTTGGTACGACGCTCTATGTCACCCTTGTAAGGCTCGTAATCCTTGAAACGGTGAGCTACGACAGCCTCACCCTGGGTCGCGGTAAGAAGATTGCTTCTGAGTCCCATGAGTCCCCTTGCAGGAATGTCGAATTCGAGATGGGTCCTGTCTCCCCTGCCTTCCATCTGGATAAGCGCACCCTTCCTGCGTGTGACCATCTCTATGGCCCTTCCCACGAACTCTTCCGGAAGATCGATGGTAAGGTTTTCTATAGGCTCGCAGCGCTGACCGTTGATAGTCTTGTCGAGCACCTTAGGCTGACCTACCTGAAGTTCGAAGCCCTCGCGACGCATGGTCTCGATGAGAACGGAAAGATGAAGGACGCCTCGTCCGTACACGATGAACGAGTCGGCATTCGGGCCCGGCTTCACGCGCAGAGCCAGATTCTTCTCAAGCTCCTTCTCCAGACGCTCCTTGAGATGACGAGAAGTCACGAACTTGCCCTCACGGCCGAAGAACGGAGAGTTGTTGATGCAGAAGAGCATGCTCATGGTAGGTTCATCGACGCTGATAGGTGGAAGAGCCTCAGGATTCTCGAAATCGGCAATTGTATCTCCGATCTCGAAGCCTTCTATTCCGACTACGGCACAGATGTCACCGCACTGGACCTCCTCTGTCTTAGCCTTGCCGAGACCGTCGAAGACCATCAGTTCCTTGATCTTCTGCTTCTGCATTATGTCATACCTCTTGCAGAGAGTTATGTTCATACCTGTCTTGAGTTCACCGCGGGTCACCCTTCCGACCGCAATACGGCCTACATAAGGTGAGTACTCAAGAGAAGAAATGAGCATCTGAGGCGTGCCTTCCACAACTTCAGGAGCAGGCACCACTTCCAGAATAGTGTCAAGAAGCGGAGTTATGTCATTGGTCTGCACCTTCCAGTCATGAGACATCCAGCCCTGCTTGGCACTGCCGTAGACAGTACGGAAATCAAGCTGGTCCTCTGTAGCTCCGAGGGAGAACATAAGGTCGAACACTTCCTCCTGGACCTCATCCGGGCGGCAGTTGAGCTTGTCAACCTTGTTGACCACCACGACCGGCTTCTTTCCCATCTCTATCGCCTTCTGGAGCACGAATCTCGTCTGAGGCATACAGCCCTCAAAGGCATCCACAAGCAGAAGCACTCCGTCCGCCATATTGAGGACGCGCTCCACCTCGCCACCGAAGTCGCTGTGGCCCGGGGTATCGATGATGTTGATCTTGACTCCCTTATATATTACAGATACATTCTTTGCAAGAATTGTGATGCCTCGTTCCCTTTCGAGGTCATTGTTGTCAAGGATAAGCTCTCCCAGCTTCTCCTGCTCGCGCGCCTGACGCGCCTGATAGATCATCCTGTCCACAAGGGTTGTCTTGCCATGGTCGACGTGGGCGATGATCGCGATGTTTCTGATATCCATACCGTTGATAATTAATCTTTGAGCCCGCAGGGCTTTCCCAAAAAGGACTGCAAAATTAAAAAATAGTTCGACATTATTTACTATATTTGCGTCGCAAATTAAAAAATGAACGAAATGAGCAACCTTTCACTTCTGGCAGTTTCGCCTATCGACGGTAGATATTCCCGTCAGACAGAACCACTTAGAGAATATTTCAGCGAGTACGCGCTTATCAGATACCGCGTAAGGGTAGAGATCGAATATTTCATCGCCCTCTGCGAGATTCCGCTTCCGCAGCTTGCAGACTTCGACAAGACAAAGTTCGAGGCGCTCAGAGACATATACAGGAACATGACTCCTGAGGACGCCGCTAAGGTAAAGGAGATAGAGAAAGTTACCAACCATGATGTAAAGGCTGTCGAGTATTTCATCAAGGACCGTTTCAAGGAGATGGACATCATGAAATGGGGAGAGTTCGTGCACTTCGGCCTCACTTCACAGGACATCAACAACACATCGGTTCCGCTTTCGTTCAAGGAAGCCATCGAGGACAGCTACATGCCGCTTCTCAAGGAGGTCCTCGGACTTATCAAGGACATGGCGGAGCAGTGGAAGGACATCCCTATGCTTGCAAAGACCCATGGCCAGCCGGCATCCCCTACACGTGTGGGCAAGGAGTTCAATGTCTTCGCAGTGCGTCTTGAAGAGCAGATCCGCCAGTTCGAGCAGCTCACATATCCGGCGAAGTTCGGAGGAGCGACCGGAAACATGAACGCCCACAAGGTCGCATATCCGCAGACAGACTGGATTGCATTCGGCAATTCGTTCGTATCTTCACTCGGACTGAAGAGATCGTTCCCTACAACCCAGATCGAACATTACGACAACCTCGCTTCGCTCTTTGACTGCCTGCGCAGGATGAACACGATACTCATCGACTTCGCAAGAGACATCTGGACATACATTTCAATGGAGTATTTCCGTCAGAAGGTAAAGGCAGGAGAGGTAGGATCGTCAGCCATGCCTCACAAGGTAAACCCTATCGACTTTGAGAATGCCGAGGGTAACTTCGGCGTGGCAAACGCCCTTTACACCCATCTCTCGATGAAGCTTCCGATCTCAAGGCTCCAGCGTGACCTCACCGATTCGACTGTCCTGAGGAACATCGGAATGCCTCTTGCACACTCCATGATATCCCTCAACTCACTCAAGAAAGGACTCGGAAAGCTTATCCTCAACGAGGAAGCCATCAGGGCAGACCTCGACAGGAACTGGGCTGTGGTCGCGGAAGCCATCCAGACCATCCTCCGCAGAGAAAACTACCCGAACCCTTACGAAACGCTCAAGGCGCTTACACGTACAGGTGCGGGTATCAATCATGAAGTCATCGCAGACTTCATCGAGACTCTTGATGTCCCTGAATCCGTAAAGGAAGAACTCAGGGTAATCACTCCTATGACATATACAGGATTCTAATCCTCAACGACATACACATCTTCGCCAGGGGCAGAGAAATAGAACTGCTCTCTGGCGAATTTTTCTAATGAATCGCGGTTGCTTTCAAGCATCTTCACCTGACGGCGCATCTGCTCGATCTCGCTCTGATACAGTTCCATCTGCTTCTTCTGATGCCTCAGTTCCGACCTGGAACGGGCCCAGTGTATCACGGTATTGCCCGGGCCGACAAACCAGAGCACGATGAAAAGAGTGACATTGAATGCCACAAATTTGAAGAATGTTCCATGTTCACCTTTGAAAAGGTCTCGTATCTTTCCCAAAATAGAATAGTTTTTAGTTCATTAGTTCGACAAAAATAGTTATTTTTGGAAGATTTTTGAAAAGTTTGCAGATTATTAACATTTAAAACTTGATAAACAATGAAACCAACACTTCTTGTACTTGCAGCCGGAATGGGAAGCCGTTACGGCGGACTCAAACAGATGGACGGCCTCGGCCCTAACGGAGAAACCATCATCGACTATTCCATCTATGACGCAGTAGAAGCCGGATTCGGCAAGGTCGTATACATCGTAAGAGAGTACTTCAGAGAGCAGATGGAGCAGGTTGTGAAAGAAAAGTACAGCAATGTGAAATGCGTTGACGGAGAACCTCTCGAATTCCAGTTCGTGACCCAGGAGCTCAACAAGATTCCGTCTCAGTTCACCCTAAACCCTGAGCGCGAGAAGCCATGGGGAACAGCTCACGCGGTTCTGATGGGCAAGGGTGTTGTCAAAGAACCGTTTGCAGTAATCAACGGTGATGACTATTACGGCAAGGAGTCATTCAAGATTCTTGGTGACTGGCTGAGAGCGCATGAAGGCAAGACTGGAGAATATGCCCTCGTAGGCTTCGAGCTCGACAACACACTTTCGGAGTCAGGCGGAGTGTCAAGAGGTATCGGAACTGCAGATGAGACAGGCTTCCTCACCGACGTGGTGGAACATCACAAGATCGCCATGAACGAAGACGGAAAGATCTACGGAGAGAACAATGTGACCGGAGAAACAGTGGAGCTCGCTCCAAAGGCTCTCTGCTCAATGAACATGTGGGGCTTCACCCCTGACTACTTCGACAAGAGCGAAGAGATTTTCACCAGCTTCCTTGAAAAGAATGTTAACGAGCTCAAGGCAGAATTCTACATTCCTTACGCCATCGACTGCATCATCAAGGAGGGCATCGGAAAGTGCGAACTTCTTTCAACACCTTCACGCTGGTTCGGCGTAACATTCAAGGAGGATCGTCCGGGAGTTGTCGCAAAATTCCAGGAATTCGCCGACAAGGGCGTATATCCGACACCTCTTTATAAGAAGTAGAGACTTTCATTTCACAGGAAATGGCAAGCAACACATTTTTCAAAAGACACAAGGGAAGAGGTTCATACGACCTCTTCTCTAATTATGCACACTACCTTCCTGATGTAGGAGGCATGTTCCTTCTTTTTGTGCTTTTCCTGCTGGGAGCTCTGCTTGGAAACATCATCGTTCTTGCACTCGGTTTTGTTTCAGCTGACTTTGCCGCCCTGTACGGCACCGTGATCTCATATCCTGTAATGTTCATTCCGCCGCTTCTGTACGCATCTGCCCAGAGCCGCAGGAACGAATACTTTGACAAGGGCTATGCTCTGGACAGCAGCAATTTCGGCAGGCTCGGCGGTCTGAAGACCGGACTCATGGTATCTGTTGCCACGATCGCCATGGCTTTCATGACCGACTCGCTTACCAAGGTCATGCCTGAAGCACCTCAATGGTTCGAAGATGCAATGGATTCCATTATGGATGCTCCGATATGGCTCACCCTCATATCAGTGTCGGTATTTGCCCCTCTTTTCGAAGAGTGGCTCTGCAGGGGCCTCGTTCTCAGGGGACTTCTCCAGAAAAAAAGTCCTGCTGCAGCCATTATTGTTTCGGCCATATTCTTCGCCGTCCTCCATATGAATCCATGGCAGGCGGTTCCGGCCTTCATCCTCGGACTTCTTTTCGGCTATGTCTACTATAAGACCGGTTCGCTTAAACTTACCATGCTCATGCATTGCGTGAACAATACTTTTGCCGTGATATTCAGCAAGATACCTGCATTTGCAGAAGCTGACAGCTTCATGGATGTGATGCGCCCATGGGTTTATATATGCATATTCGCAGCCTGTGCAGCCTTCACATGGGGCGCCATTGTGACGCTCAGAGCCATACCGCTCAAGTCAGAAGACGCCAGAAGCAACTGCGACGAAGTCGATGCCCTGACAATCTGATAAGAAAAATGCCCGGATTGAACCGGGCATTTTTCTTATACTATCTTCTTTCCGAAAGGCATGAGAGCCAGAAGGGCCATCTTGAAATGCTGGACACCGAAAGGGATTCCAACGATCGTTATGCAGCAGAAAAGACCGAAGGAAAGATGAAGCATCGTGATCTCTATCCCTCCCACGAGGATCCATATCACATTCATTATTATCGACAGACA
The DNA here is from genome assembly GCA_017626355.1 of Bacteroidales bacterium. Lineage (GTDB taxonomy): Bacteria > Bacteroidota > Bacteroidia > Bacteroidales > UBA932 > Cryptobacteroides. Next base: position 101,133 of record JAGAIY010000016.1, on the reverse strand, counting down.
GCCTCCGTCATTAGTATCCGGCTGAACCTCACTTCCGAAAGGCCACAGGGCGAACACACCGATCTTCATAAGCTGGATTCCGAAAGGGATTCCTACTATTGTAATGCAGAATATAAGTCCTACGAGGAAATAGTAAAGGGACACAAGAAGGCCTCCCAGAATGAGCCAAAGAATGTTTCCGATAAATTTCATATGTTTTTCGTTTTATAGTTTTCCGTTTCTCACAAAATCTTCCGCCGGAGCAAGGGCATCGAGCTTGCCGACATCCAGGAAATGCAGGTCTTCCGCTACCGCTCCATATATAGGACGTTTCATGGCCGCCCACATATAGAAGTTCATTATAGGGAAACGAACTCCTGCTCCATCTTCCGAAAGCAGCCCTTTTTCCTGCACATATTGCGCCATAAGGCTAAAGACTTCGTCCGAAAGGACATGTATTCCTGAGAATCCGAGGGCAAGGCAGTCATCCAGGGCCATGGAAGGATCCGCAAGATGATAATCACCGGTATTGACATTGGACCATCCGACAAGTCTCATGGTTTCAGGATGGAACAGAAGGAAACGCGAAGTCTCGCGCCTGCTCACGACAAGGGTTCCGAGAGAATCCTCACGCACCTGCGACTGAAGCCAACCCAGGTCGCAATCCGAGAGGATATCTACATTATGTATAAGGAAATGGCCGCAGCCTTCAAGATATTTCGCGGCGTGCAGGACAGCTCCGCCTGTTTCCAGAAGCCTGCCCCTTTCGTCACTGACCTGGACAAGCATCTTTCCGGCATCCATGTCCTTTTCATCCGCACATATCCAGTCCTGCTCCTGCATCCATGCTTCTATCTTGTCCGCAAAATGATGGACATTCACCACAGCCTGACCGATTCCCGCCGCCATGAGCTTACGCATGACATGCTCGAGAAGCGGCCTGCCGCAGACAGGGACAAGGGCCTTGGGAAGAGTATCCGTTATGGGTTTCAGCCTGGTTCCGAGACCGGCTGCAAATATCATTGCTTTCATAACACTGTATCTATATTCTGTTCACGATGAATCAGACGAACGCGTACATCCGGATATTTTTCGGCAATATGACGGGCAAGATGCTCGGCGCAATACACTGACCTGTGCTGCCCCCCGGTACAGCCGAAACTTACCATGAGATCGGTGAAGCCACGGCCTGCGAATGTCTCGACATGAGGATCTACCACACCATAGACATGATCAAGGAAAGTCAGGATTTCCCCGTCATCCTCCAGAAAGCGTATGACAGCTTCATCCCTGCCTGTCAGCTTCTTATAAGGTTCATACCGCCCCGGATTGTGGATGGAACGGCAGTCGAACACATATCCACCTCCATTTCCCGAAGGATCCTCCGGAATCCCTTTCTTGAAAGAGAAGCTATATACCTTGACCTCAAGTCCCCCGGCACGTTCAGAACGTCTGAAACGGTCAAGCGCAGCCATTCTCCCCAAGGTTTCCACAAGATACGGATACTCTTCGAAAGGTTCTTCCAGAAGCCTCACAAGTTCGTCGAGTGCAGCCGGGATGCTTGTCATGAAGGCGGCCTTATGTTCAGTCCACCCTCTGAATCCATAGGCACCCAGAACCTGAAGCAGACGGAAGAGGACAAAAAGCTTCAGTCGCGAAAAGAACACCTTGCGGTCAACAGGCATATACTCCGACAGAGCCTCCAGATATGCCTCCAGCATCTTCTCCCTCTGCCCGTCGGTATAGCCGGCACGGGCATGATATACGAATGAAGCCACATCATAATACACCGGGCCGCGCCTTCCTCCCTGAAAATCGATGAAGCAGGGCTCGCCGCCACGAACCATGACGTTACGGGCATTGAAATCCCTGTACATGAACGTATCCGTATCATCGGCAAGAAGGTCATCCGCCAGCTTCTCGAAATCATCCTGAAGACGCATCTCGTTGAACTCCAGACCAGTAGCCTTCAGAAAACAATATTTGAAATAATTAAGGTCGAACATGACCATCCGCCTGTCGAAAGCCGGCTGGGGATAACATACAGAGAAGTCGAAACCCGAGGCCCCCTCGAACTGGATTTTCGGAAGAAGTGCCATAGCTGAACACATAAGTTCCTCCGCCTCTGCCAGCCCTTCTCCCGTCCTGCGCGCCTTGACAAGACGGTCAAGAAGTACCTCATCCCCAAGGTCTTCCTGAAGATATGACATTCCGTCTTCAGAAACGGCGAAGACTTCCGGAACCGGAATGCCTTTTGACCTGAAATGAAGAGAGATGGCCACGAATGCTTCATTCTCCTGCCTGTCAGTCCCGACGGCACCGATACATGTTCCTGCCGGAGAAGCCATGCGGTAATAACGACGGTTGCTGGCAGATGCGCTTACCGGATCCACTGAAACCGGACAAGTGCCGTAATGGGCTGAATATAATCGATGGAGTTCCATTCAAAGTGCATATTTTTCGCGAAATTACGAAATTGTTACGCAAAAAAGAGTAAATTTGTGAGATTTAAAATAAAAAGGCATGCTCAATTACGCATATTGCTCAGACAAGTACCAGTACACCATGGGAAAGTCTTTCTTTGACAGCGGAATGAAAGACCAGCATTCCGTGTTCAATCTGTTCTACAGAAAAGCTCCGGAAAACAACAACTGGGCTGTAGTCAGCGGAGTTGACGAAGTAATCGAGATGATTGCCAATCTCGGCAACATGGATCCGGTATTCTTCGAAAAGTTCCTTCCTGGAGACGAGTACAAGGACTTCAGGGGCTATCTATCCGCGATGAAATTCACCGGAAACGTCTACGCCATGCGCGAAGGCGAGATCGTGTTCCCGAATCAGCCTATCATCATTGTAGAAGGCCCGCTCATCGAGGCACAGGTCCTCGAGACTCCTATGCTGTGCATAATGAACCACCAGATGGCTGTAGCGACAAAGGCATCGAGAGTATGCCGTGCCACAAACCGTCCTGTAAGCGAGTTCGGCTCCCGCAGAGCCCACGGTCCATGGGCCGCGACCTATGGTGCCAAGGCCGCCATCATAGCAGGCTGCAGCGCGACATCCAACATTCTGGCCGGAGTGAAATACGACTACGGTTCCACCGGTACGATGGCCCATAGCTATGTAACCTCATTCGGCTGCAGCGTCGAAGGAGAACACAAGGCCTTCGACACATATGTGAAGACGCACAAGGGAGAGCCGCTGATCATGCTCATCGACACATATGACACACTCAGATGCGGTATCCTCAACGCCATGAAGGCCTTCAGGGAGAACGGGATAGACGACAGCTACACAGCCGGATACGGAATCAGGCTCGACAGCGGAGACCTCGCATACCTTTCGATGGAATGCCGGCGCATACTTGACGAGAACGGATTCAACGCATGCAAGATATTCGCAACCAACTCATTGGACGAATACCTCATAACAGACCTCGAACGTCAGGGAGCATGCATCGATTCATACGGCGTAGGTGACGCTATCGCTACGAGCAAGGCCGCACCATGCTTCGGAAACGTATACAAGCTCGTGGAAATCGAAGGTCAGGCCGTGCTGAAGCGTTCGGAAGACAAGATAAAGCTCATCAATCCGGGCTTCCAGATCACATACAGGATCATGAAGAACGACCCGGTAAAGGGAGACATATACAAGGTCGACGTGACCTGCCTCAGAGGGGATGAGCTCAGCAGGAAGATCGAGAACGGGGAAGGCTTCACTGTCTGCGACGAATACGACAGATACAAGTACAAGACTTTCGAGCCAGGCGAATATACGGCTTTCACCCTCCAGCACAAAGTCATCGAGAACGGAGAAAGATGTGTTCCGGTACATACCCTGGCAGAGAAGAAGGCCTATTACGACAACACCCTGGCCCACTTCAGCCCGAGCGAAAGACGACTCATCAATCCTCATTACTATAAGGTGGACATATCCGACGATCTCTACAACCTTAAGATGAGCATAATAAACAGACTTGTCAGCGAAATCAAAGACTTTAAATTATGAGAAACAGTGCACTTGTAGTAGTGGACATGCTCTACGACTTCATAGACGGAAGCCTTGCATGCCTGAATGCTGAGAACGCAGTAAAGGAGACACTAAGATACATCGAGACCCAGACAAAAGGACAGGGAGGAGAGGAACATGAGATACTCGACACCTTCCCAATCCTGTTCATCCGCGACCACCATCCTGCCGACCATTCTTCATTCAGCGCACAGGGAGGAATATGGCCGCCGCATTGCGTCGCAGGCACACGTGGAGGCGAAATCCATGAAGACCTCCTGCCTTATGCAAGAGAGGAACTCACCTTCGACAAGGGCTGTGACAAGGCTGTGGAACAGTATTCCGGCTTCGAAGGAGTAAACCATGCAGACCAGTCCCTCGGAGAGATTCTCGAGCTTCTTGACACCACGGATGTATATGTCTGCGGCATAGCTACGGAATATTGCGTCCGCAATACCTGTGAAGATCTGCTCAAAGCCGGATTCAAGGTTCATCTCCTGTCCGACTGCATAGCATATGTGGATCCTGAAGGTCACAGGAAGGCGCTTGAAGAGATGGCAGAAGAAGGCATCATTATTGAATGACAGGCCTCCCGGACAGGCTTAATCATATACATCGGCAGGCCCGCGGGCCTGCCGATTTGCGTATTACGTTGATTATTTGTACCTTTGCCGTCTTGTATGAAACGTTTTTTGGCTAAAATATGGGTTCCGCTGCTGCTTGTCATCATGGCAGGCATGCAATCATTCGGAATCGATGCAAGCAGGGCTGTGGGCTTGAAAAGGCTCGCGGACTCATTGGCACTCAATAATTTAGCCGATACGACAGCTACCGCAGACAGTCTTTCTCCCGCACTTGACAGCATCGTTTCCCATGACACGGTAACCGATCTCGTCCTTACTGCAAAGGACACCATAAGGGTGCCTGATTCACTCAAGGAGACCGATCCTCTGAAATACAAGTACTACATCGCCCTCAAGGATTCCGTAACAAGAGTACAGGTGAGAGATTCGCTCATGAATGCAGGAGACACTCTCGAGCTTCACCTTCTCGATTCCTTATATATAAAGGACTCCACAGACGTTGCCAAGGAAAAGTTCGACAAGTGGTACGGCTCACTTACAAGGAAGGAAAGGAAGAAATACGATGCAGAACAGGCTCTTCCAGCCCTTATAGCAGCCCAGAACCGCAAGATGGAAGTAAAGGACAGCATCAGGGCGGTGAAAGACAGCATCATAGCTGCGACTCCGCGTATTCTTTCGACCTTTGCGATTCCTGATTCGATGCACTACAAGAGGCTCATCACATGGGATCATGACAGATACTTCCATAACGTGGAGCTGAAACAGTACGACACGACATACAACGACCGTCTGTACGACTATCCGTTCTTCAAGGGAGACGCAGTCAATTCCACATGGCTCGGAGTCGTAGGTTCTCCAGAAGAGTCATACGACTACTTCAAGCGTAACGATCCGGACAATGCCATCTTCTATTCTCCTTACATGGCATACAGCTACACTCCGGAGAATGCTCCGCAGTTCAACACAAAGACTCCGTATACAGAGCTTGCATACTGGGGAACACTCTTCGCGAACAAGGAGAAGGAAGAGTCCAACGTACAGATACTCACCACCCAGAACATTACACCGGAACTCAACTTCACCCTTGAATACCGCCGCTTCGGCAGCAACGGTATGCTCAGAAGAGAGGACACGGACAACAGATCGGTCCTCATGGCCACCAACTACATGGGAAAGAGATATCTCATGCATGCCGGATACATCTACAACAGGATAGAGCGCAGCGAGAACGGAGGCGTCGTGGACCAGATGTGGATCAGGGATACGACAGTGGACGCCCGTGAAATCGAGGTGCATCTGAAGGACGCGAGCAACAGGCTCAAGAGGAACACCCTGTTCCTTGACCAGACATACAGGATCCCGTTCTCCTTCCTTGACGACATCAAGGGAAGAAAGGAGAGAAAGCTCCAGAGGATGGTAAGGGACAGCATAATGAACAGCGGGGATTCCATTGCCATAGCGTCGCTTCTCCAGAAGGAAAGAGAGGATTCTGCAGCTGTGGCGGCAGCCGCCCAGAACGACACCATCGACCTGCACGAAGATGTGACCACGGCCTTCATAGGACACAGCAGCGAATACTCTGTGTTCAGAAAGGCTTATGAAGACAATATATCGGAAGCAGATTCCTACGGAAGGGAATTCTACAACGACAGATTCTTCATAAACCCTACGCACAGCCTGGATTCAATGAGGGTGATGCGTTTCGAGAACCGCGCCTTCATCAGGCTTCAGCCATGGAAGAGCGACGGCATAGTCTCCAAGCTTGATGTAGGTATCGGAGACAAACTGCTCAACTACTTTACTTTCAAGCCTCAGGACTATATAAGCGGCAGCTCCAACATCATCCTCAACTCCGCATATCTATATGCCGGAGCCAACGGACAGTTCAAGAAATACATGCACTGGGATGCCAAGGGACAGTACACGTTCCTCGGACACGAGATAAACGATTTCGACATCAATGCGAACCTGTCCTTCAACATATATCCTTTCAGAAGGTACAAGAACAGCCCGCTGACCTTCAAGGCCCACTTCGAGACAAGCCTGAAGGAGCCTGATTATTATCAGCAGCATCTTTATACCAACCATTTCAAATGGGACAACGACTTCAGCAAGATATCATCAACAAAGGCGGAGGCCTCACTGTCAATTCCGAGATGGCAGCTTGGAGCTTCTTTCGGATATGCCTTGCTGAACAACAACATATATTACGACACACTCGGAGTGGTCCGCCAGAACACGGAACCGATGAGTGTGATCACAGCTTCCCTCAAGAATAACTTCAAGGTCTGGAACTTGCATTTCGACCACAAGGCTCTTCTGCAGTTCTCATCAAACGAAGAAGTGATGCCGCTTCCTCTTCTTGCCCTCAACTTCAAGTATTACCTGCAGTTCGATGTGGTCAAGAATGTGATGCAGATGCAGATCGGAGCCAATGGAACATATACCACCAAGTGGTATCTCCCGGCATACAACCCGGTGCTGGGCGTGTTCCATAACCAGAATGAGATTGAGTACGGAAACTGCCCTTACATCGATGCATTCGTGAACATCCAGTGGAAACGCGCATGCATCTTCATCAAGGCGGTCAACCTGAACATGGGCTGGCCATGCAAATCAGCCGACTATTTCACAGCGGACGGCTACATTGCACCTCAGAGGGCTATCAAGTTAGGTATCTCATGGCCATTCTATATGCAGCCGGGTAGTAATAAAGGCACCACGAAAGGAGCAGCCGGCGCCGGTGGCGGCGGCAGAGGGGGCTCCGGTATGCCGAGCGGACAATCCGCGAGAGGTATGCAGGGTGCATCAAATTTTGCACGATGAAATTAACTGACAAAAGAAAAAGACGAATCAATTATCTTATCTTCTCCATCATGGTGATATGTATCACTCCTCTTTGTGAAAAGGGCAGGATACTCAGCGGAGCAGCAACGGAAAACAGTTTTGCAGGAGAAGAAATCGTATGCGCCATAGATCTCGGTGACGACATGTATGGTTCGCAGGGACTTAAGACTGGATTCAGCTATGAAATGCTGACCAAGTTTGCAAAAGACAACAGATGCGACGTCAAGATCGTTACAGCATACACTGGCGAGAACTACGTCGACTCACTCAACAACGGAACGGTAGATATCCTTATAACCCCGTATTCCGACTCGATAATGGACCAGCAGGACAATGCCAGACTGCTCGACGAACATACAGTATGGTCTGTAAACGGAAAAGAAGTGGACAAGGCAAGGACTCTGGACGTATGGATGAGCCATATCAAGGGCTCACACGAATATGACGAGCTTCAGAAGAAGTACTATCGTTCCTATAACCCGCATTCCAAGGCAGCGATCAAGGGCATGACGGCTTCTCAGGTCAGCCCCTACGACGACCTGATCAAGAAATACGCAAAAGAACTGGGCTGGGACTGGAGGATACTGGCTGCCGTCGTATATCAGGAATCCAAGTTCTCGATAAACTCGGTATCCCACCGCGGAGCAAAGGGTCTGATGCAGGTAATGCCGAAGACCGGCAGATATTATGGTGTCGAAGACCTCATAGACCCGGATCAGAACCTCAAGGCGGGCACAAGCCATCTCAAGAGGCTGCAGAACATCTACGCCAGGACCGGTATGAATAAGGACGAGGTGATAAAGTTCACTCTCGCAGCATACAATGCCGGAGAAGGCCGTATAGCCGACTGCCGCAACTTCGCAGCGGCAAAGGGACTCAGCGGCATGTCATGGGATGAGGTCGTTGCAGTCATACCTCAGATGAGGGAAGACTCAATTCTTGAAGAGAAGTCCGTGAAACTCGGTAAATTCAAAGGACACGAAACGATTGCCTATGTTGACAAGGTGATGTCATTGTATGACTCCATCTGCGCCATCCATCCGTCAATCTAACTAACCCTGACCGTATCTGCAGGATCCACCTTGGAGATGAAGATGCAAGGTATCAGAAGCAGAAGCATTATCGCTACAAAGGCTGTCAAGTCCGCCGCAAGTATCCAGGCCGGATCGATATGGACCGGAACCGAAGATACGAAATAATTCTCGGGATTGAGCGGAATCAGCCCTGTATACCCCTGAACAAGACAGAAGATCAGAGCCAGAGCATTTCCTGCAAGCATGCCCTTCCCTACCAGGACGGCAGAACTTGAAAGGAATACTTTGGCTATGGCCTTGTCTGTCATGCCCAAAGCCTTGAGAAGACCTATTGTCGGAATATTCTCGAACAGCATGATCAGAAGGCCGGATATCATATTGAAGCCTGCGACGATGGTCATCAGCAGGAGAATGAAGAACACATTGAAGTCTATAAGATCCAGCCAGTCGAAGATCTGCGGGAACTTCGACATGGATGATGTCGCTATGACAGGCGATTCGCTGTCCTCTGAATATGCGTTTACTATGGTTCCGACCGTCATCGTGATCTCCTTGACGGCCTCTTCGTCCTTATATGAAGGGTCAAGGATGATCTCCATAGCTGACACTTCGTTACGGTCCCAGTCAAGGAGCCTCTGAAGGTCGGAAAGTTCAGCCACGACCACAAGATTGTCGTCAGCCTCAACCATCACATCATGCACAGAGACGACATTGAACTGACGCATCCTTACCTTCTCTCCCACGAAGTATGCAAGCATACGGTCACCGCACTCAAGTGAAGTTATCTCAGACAGACGTTTAGGGATGGATACGGGAAGAGGAATGCTGTCCGGTATTTCAGTCCCGGACATGGACTGGGGCCCCGAGACAGTTCCCTTGAAGAGAACTCCGTGGATATTGTCACCATTCTTGACGATTCCGGCCCTGTACACCACAGGAATGACTGAATCTATCCCTTCAATCTGCCCGAGTGACCTGAGATACTCCGCCTCTGCCTCTATCGGAGACGATTCATCAAGCACATTCTGATCCGGAGGCGTAAGCTGTATGTCACCGACCACTTCCGAAAGGCCGTCACGTATGGCATGACGGAAACCGGAAGAAATGGAGACAGCCAGGATCATCACAAGGAAGCTCACGGCTATAGAAGCCGTGACGATCCCCCTCCTGAAACGAAGCCTGCGCGATATGAAGAAAGATGCATCCATCCTTATTTTCCGAGCTGCTGAAGTCTTGCCTTTGCTGTCATCCTTTCGCTTTCGGTACCATGCAGTTCAAGCATCTGGAGATATTTCTTCTCCAGCTTGACATTATTCTGCTTTCTTGCGAGAAGCACGCAGTTCTTGATGGCTGTATAATCATCAGGATGGGCCTTGAGAACCTTGTTGTAGTACTTCAGGGCTGTCTTGTAATCCTCCTTTGCAAGGAGATGATATGTACCTATATTGTTAAGGAACGCAGGATTATCAGGGTCAAGTTCAGTCATGCGTTCCGAGAGAGCAAGAAACGCATCCATCGCAGCAGGTGAGCCGATGGAATAGAAGGTGAAGCAGTACTCGAGCATCGCATCGGAGAAGAAGGCTGCATCTGCAGGCTCGTCCCCGTAAAGCCATATCCTTCGTGAAACGCTCTCATCAGCCAATGACAGAAGATAGCTTCTGGCCATGTCCGGGCTCTCCTTCTCATAAGCGATATAGGCATTGGCCTTGAGGAAACGGAAATCCAGCATTTCAGGATGCATGTTTATAGCCCTGTCAGCGACCCTCATGGCCTGACCGTACAGTTCATCATCATAAAACATCTCCTGATAATAATACACATCAGTGCCCGTACTGTCCTTTAAGGCAAGTATCGGTTCCATTCCAAGGTATTTCTTCTTGTCCTTCACCACCACCTGCATGCTCTGAGCCTTCGCAAACAGGTAGTTGAAACGTCCCAGAAGCATCTTGGAAGCCGTAGAGTCCGCTTTCTCCCAGTTGTTCAGAATAGTCTCTACTCCGACTCCTGCCGGTCCCAGCTTCGAAACGAGCAGGTCATACCTCTGCTCATATTTATCCGCCTGGGCAAAAGCCGAGGCAGAAAGCAGCATACACACTGCTGCAACCATAAATTTCCTCATCATCTTATATTCATTCTGATTCTACGGCTCTGAGGATGCAGATTATTGCACCTGTTGCCGATATTCTTCACAAAACCCAGATTTACGCCTTCGTACCTGATCAGGACATAACCTCTCGGCGCATCATCCAGAACGACCGCATCCCTATGCAGGAAGGCCAGAGCCTTTTCCCTGTCAACTTCAACAGCAGGGAATGCATCTTCAGCAAGCATAAGAGACAGGGCAAGATCGGCATCCGGGACGAAATCCCTGCCCTTCACCACGCCGGCAGCACAGCCTGATGCCACGACATGCAGGAAGTTCTCAAGAAGGGCCACATCATCCTTCAGGTCCGCCGGGATCGCTATTATCGTCCCTCCCCTGCTTTTCAGGAACACTTCCCTGCCGAAAAGACGGGACACATCCGAAGGCACCGTTCCTTTTCCGTCATCAGCAACGGCACGTCTTCTCGCAGGTCGGAGCGGAACCGGCCCGGCAGAAGATGCCCCTGTCTTGAGAAGAGCGCTGCAATATTGTCCCTCACCTTCGACAAGACCAGGCACAAGGCTGTAACCGAACTCCGTCTTGATGACCCCGGACATACCGGCAAGAACATCCTCCTTCAAGAGAGGTTCCGCCGCAAGTTCCTCAGAGATCCAGCTGACATTCCCGTCGTTTTCCTTTGTATTGAACGTACATGTCGAATATATGAAAAGGCCGTTCTGCGCGAGTGCAGGCCATACATCCGCGACTATCCTTCTCTGCCTTGCCTCGCAAAGCGCAACATTGTCCACTGACCATTGCTTCTGCGCTTCCTCATCCTTACGGAACATTCCCTCTCCGGAACACGGGACATCCGCCACGATCACATCGAAAAATCCATCCAGAGCGGCGAAAGCACGCGGATCGTCACATGTCACCACCACGTTGGGATCACCCCATAAAGCAACATTGTCTGCCAGAACCCCTACACGGGCCTTCATGACTTCATTTGACACGAGGATGAAACCGTCTCCGTACATTTCACGCAGAGAAGCCGCCAGATCGGTAGTCTTGCCTCCGGGAGCGGCACAAAGATCGAGAACCCTGATATGTCTGCCTGATGGTTTCCTGAAAGTGCTCAGCAAGGTCCTGAATGCATGTCCCACGAACATCGAGGAGGAATCCTGGACATAATATGCACCGCCGTGGAACAAAGGGTCAAGAGTAAAGACCGGACGCTGCTCAAGTATGCGGCCATGAGGGTTCCAACGTACTTCCCTGCCGCGGAAATCACCTACCTTCTTGAAAGGATTCACTCTCACGGAAACGGAAGCAGGCTGTTCAAAAGCAGAAAAAGCGACAAGAGCATTTTCATGCCCTATCGCCTCTTCAAGATATCTTCTGAAGTCAGGATTCATCATTTCGTTCCGAAACCTTCAGGATACATCGATGGATCAAAGCCCTCCGGCATCCTGCCTTCTGACACAGCGACAAGCGAGTCCACGACCTTGTCAAGCGCATCCTTGAGTTTCGAGCCCAGAAGCGTCTTCATCATGAAGTTCAGATCCGCGTCAACCGCAATCTGAAAATCTGTCTTGTAGGGATCAGTCGACGGATCGAAGTGCATAGTCAGGGTAAAATGAAACGGCGCCCCGTCATCGACGAACTCCATCTTCGAATACGGAGTCCTCTCCTTTACCTTCACCCCTATGTCGAACCCTTGCACTGTCGCATGGATGAAATCATAGTCCGCCTGAACATCACCCCTCTTGTCCTCCGGAAGATACTGCACGAAGTTACGCATGTCCGTAAAGGCCATATAGAGCTGATAAGGAGGGCGTGATACGACAGCACGCTTGCTTTTGATCTCCACTGCCATAGCCTACTCGTTCTTCCTCCATGTAGACGGAGAATATCTCCACTCCTTCAGGACAGCTATATCTGAATCCTTCACATAACCGATCTCATTGGCAACCTCGATGAGAGTATCGTAATTCGAAAGCGTGGTAAGTTCCACATTCGCATCCTCGAAGGCCTTGCGCGCATGATTGAAGTTATATGAGAATATCGCCACCATACCCATTACGTCAGCACCGGCATTCACAAGCGCGTTCTTCGCTGCAAGACTGCTCATACCGGTAGAGATAAGGTCCTCTACGATAACGACCTTGGAGCCCGCCTCGAGGATTCCCTCGATCTGTGAGCCTGTTCCATGATCCTTCGGTTTAGGTCTCACATAGCAGAAAGGCTTTCCGAGAATATGAGCCACGAGGTAGCCATGGGCAATGGCACCTGTAGCCACACCTGCGATGACCTCGACATCTGGATACTGCTTCCTGATGATATCCGCCATCCATGTACAGACATTCTGACGTATCTCCGGATATGAAAGGATCCTTCTGTTATCGCAATAAATTGGTGAATTCCAGCCTGAAGCCCATACAAACGGCTTTTCCGGCCTCAACATGACTGCCTTGATCTCCATAAGAGACTTGGCAACCGCTTTCTCTACTGATTCCATATTGTTCTGTTTTTATTGTTTTTCCGTTCTTCTGCCTATATTTGCAGGTGCATAGCACATAGCAAAGGCACATATCGTGCAAATATAATAAAATTATAGGTATAATGCACAAAATATACTTTGAAAAACGCTGTCTTATCATATGCGGCCTGGAGGAGCCGTCGCTCAACGACCCCAACGCGATAATATTCAGGACCGGCAGCAAGACAGACATACACTCTCTCGTCGGAATGCTGGAAACCTCCGGCGCTCTCGACCACATATACATGCCCACAGACCACATAGGACATACATATGCTGAAATCTGCGCCGAATTCAAGGAGGTAAACGCCGGAGGAGGACTTGTTTCGAACAGACGCGGAGACTTCCTTCTGATCAGCAGAAACGGTCTTTGGGATCTGCCGAAAGGACATCAGGATCCCGGAGAGGACATCAGGGTAACCGCCCTGAGAGAAGTACAGGAGGAGACAGGAATAGATGACCTCGTGCTCCGGGACCTCATCTGCATAACCGACCATTGCTACAGAAGAGACGGCATTTGGCACCTCAAGCACACATGGTGGTACGACATGCTCCACACCGACCCGGCCGACCTTACGCCCCAGAGAGAAGAGGACATATCCAAAGCGGCGTGGGTGGCGAAATCCAGTCTGCCTGCTTTCGTAGTCAACACCTATCCCTCTATTGCAGAGGTATTTCGAGAGGCCGGAATCTGACAAGGAAAACTTTTTTCACATTTTCCGAGCAAAAGTGAAACAAAAACTGCGAAAAACCGTATAATGTAATGTATTTTGCAGTTTAAAATTTTGTTACATACACATTTATGAAACTTTCACAATTCCAGTTCAACCTTCCGGCAGACAAGATCGCACAAGAACCGCCAAGATGGCGCGACGAATGCAAGATGATGGTATTGAACAAGAAGACAGGAGAAATCGAGCACAGACTCTTCAAGGACATCATCGACTATTTCGGCAAGGGAGACACCTTTGTCCTCAACGACACGAAGGTCTTCCCTGCAAGATTATACGGAAACAAGGAGAAGACAGGAGCTGACATCGAAGTTTTTCTTCTCAGAGAGCTGAACAGGGAGCAGAGGCTGTGGGATGTGATTGTGGACCCTGCAAGAAAGATCCGTATCGGAAACAAACTTTATTTCGGAGATGACGAAAGCCTCGTAGCCGAGGTCATCGACAACACCACATCACGAGGAAGAACCCTCAGATTCCTTTACGACGGAAGCTACGAAGACTTCAAGGAAACCCTCTTCGGACTCGGACAGACACCGGTTCCTGACTGGGTAAAGAAAACTGTAACTCCGGAAGACAAGGAGAACTTCCAGACCATATTTGCTCAGCACGAAGGCGCCGTATCAGCCCCTGCTGCAGGTCTCCATTTCAGCCGCGAGCTCTTCAACAGAATGATCCTCAAGGATATAAACAAAGCATTCATAACCCTTCACATGGGAATCGGACACTTCAGGGAAGTGGATGTAGAAGACCTCTCCAAGCACAAGATGGACTCTGAAAGGCTCATAATCACAGAAGAGACCGCACAGGCCATAAACAGGACAAAGAAGGCAGGACACAAGGTTCTCGCCGTAGGCATCACCACGATAAGAGGACTCGAGACCTATGTCACCACAAATGACGAAGTGAACGCTTACGACGGATGGACAAACAAGTTCATCTTCCCGCCTTACAGGTTCGCGATTCCGGACGCCATCGTTTCCAACTTCCACAGGCCTGGCTCGACCATGCTCATGTCTGTCGCCGCATTCGGAGGTTACGAAAACGTAATGAAGGCATACAAGACCGCTTTGGAACAGGACTACAAGTTCGGCCCATACGGCGACGCCCTCCTCATCATCTGACGATAATCTTTAAAAAAGTCACATGATTTAAAGAAAAAGAAAAAATCGCTATAAAATAAAGAAAAACCGTCATTCCGTTCTTTCGGGATGGCGGTTTTAATCATATAATTGTCCTAAAAAAGGACATGAAAGACATAGAAGAAAAAGTTTGTCTCTGCACATTGGGACGGATATTCGGGTTCGAGCCCAAGACAGCCCTTGCACTCATATCATACTCCGGAAGCGCCAAGGCCATATTCAGGATGAGCAGCGGTGAGCTCGACAGCCTCCTCGGGCCGTACTCCCGCCACAGGAACCTGATTCATGAGGCAGACCTCGACAGGACATACAGGGAGCTAGCGTCTCTTGAGAAGGACTCGATATATTATATAGGTTGGACGGAACAGGGATACCCCTCCCTCCTGAAAGAATGCGAAGACGCCCCCGTGGGTCTCTATATAAGAAGCGAGACCCCCGTGCAGGAACTTTGGAAGCCTTCAAGAAGGATTTCGGTTGTCGGTACAAGAGACATTTCACCATATGGAAGGGAATGGTGCGAGAAGACCGTACGAGGCCTGGCAGACTCCGGCGAACGCCCGCTGATAGTGAGCGGACTCGCACTCGGCACCGACATCTGCGCCCACAGGACGGCACTCGAATGCGGCCTGCCGACTATCGGGGTGATGGCCACAGGACCGGAATCCATCTACCCCCACAGGAACCAGGCAACCGCCAGACAGATGATTTCAACCCCCGGCTGCGCCCTCATCACCGACTATCCGCCCGGGACGGCTCCCCTCGCCCTGCATTTTCTCCGGCGCAACAGAATCATTGCAGGACTGTCAGAAGCCACGATATTGATAGAATCGAAGATAAAGGGTGGCGGGATGATGACATCCAGACTCGCATTCTCATACAACAGGGAGGTCTATGCACTTCCGGGAAGGGCCGACGACCTACGCTCGCAAGGCTGCAACAGACTGATCAGGGAAAAGATCGCAGAACCTCTCACCTCCGTGGAGGATCTCCTTGACTGTCTGGGCATGAAGATGAGGAAAAAAGCAGCGAAGCCGTCAGACAGGGAAGTTCTGATGAACATGTATTCGCAAAGCATGGGAGAGGACCGCATCGACATGATGCACGCCATCCTTTCATCCGTCAGGAAGGAGCGCGGAATATGTCTCGAGGACATAGGTCTTTGCACAGGGATCCCTTACCACACCGTACGCAATCTGTGCAGTATCATGGAAAGCGACGGTCTATTGTCGACAGACCTTCTGCAGAGGTGTAGCATAAGAACTAAAAATTTCTAACTTTGCAGAATGGAATTCATAGACACACATGCCCACCTTTACGACGAAGCTTTCCTTGACGACGGCGACGGTTCCATAACCAGAGCGAAGGAAGCCGGCGTAACCAAGATAATATTCCCGGACATAGACTCAACCTCCCGAGAAACGATGTTTGCCATGGCAGACAGGCACGCCGGTACGGTATTCCCGACACTCGGGCTCCATCCGACCTCCATCGGAGCTGACTGGGAGAAGGAATTCGGACTTATGGAGCCGTACATGGACAGAAGCATCTGCGCCATAGGTGAAATCGGCATGGACTGCTACTGGTCGAAGGAGTTCGTAAAGGAACAGGAGGCAGCCCTCAAGATACAGCTCGAATTGGCAGACCGTCTGAATCTCCCTGTAATAATCCACTCAAGAGACTCCACCGAACTGATAATCAACGTGTTGAAAGATTGCAGACATCTGAATCCAAGAGGAGTCTTCCATGCATACAGCGGAAGCGCAGAGACATTCAGAGAGCTCCAGAGGCTCGGAGACTGGTACATAGGAATCGGGGGCGTGCTTACATACAAGAAGGCATCAATAGCAGAGACAGTCAGGAACATTCCGCTTGAAAGAATACTTCTTGAGACCGACTCTCCTTATCTCACTCCGGTACCGTTCAGGGGCAAGAGAAACGAAAGCAGCTATGTGCCGTACATCGCCGCGAAGCTCTCGGAGCAGACCGGGAAACCCATGGAAGAAATAGCCGCCACAACTACAGAAAACGCTAAAAGACTCTTCGGAATATGACAACGCAGGACATCAACAACGAGAAATCCTCCATCCTTCTTATATACACGGGAGGAACCATCGGAATGAAGGAAGACCCTTCCGTACAGGCTCTCAGGCCTTTCGACTTCAGCCAGATTCTTGCAGAAGTCCCGGAACTGAGGAAATTCGCCTACAGGATAGACTCGTACACCTTCGACCCTCTGATCGACTCCTCCGATGTCGAGCCATCCCTCTGGGTAGCCCTCGCCAGACTCATCGAAGAAAGGTACGACAGTTACGACGGTTTCGTGATCCTGCATGGCACAGACACCATGGCATATTCAGCCTCCGCCCTCAGCTTCATGATAGAAAACCTGACAAAACCCGTGATCTTCACAGGAAGCCAGCTTCCTATCGGCGCTCCGAGGACAGACGGCAAGGAAAACCTGATCTCATCCGTCGAAATAGCGGCAGCAAAAGACAGCGAGGGCCAGGCCATAGTCCCCGAGGTGTGCATCTGCTTCGACAATGTCCTGATGCGAGGAAACAGGACAACGAAGATAAACTCGGACAACTTCAGGGCCTTCCGTTCGGAGAACTACCCTCCGCTTGCCGAAGCAGGAATCAGCATAAGATACAACACGCCATACATCATCAGACCTCCAAGAAAGGCAGGACGCCCAGTCTTCCACACGAATCTCGACACAAGAGTGTCCATACTCAAGCTTCACCCGGGAATAACCCCTCAGGTAGTCAGGAGCATCCTATGCAGCCCTGATCCGCGTGCCGTCATCATAGAGACATACGGAGCCGGAAACGCTCCATCCAAGGAATGGTTCATCTCGCTTGTCGAGGAGGCGGCAGGCATGGGCAAGATACTTCTCAATGTAACTCAATGCATTGCAGGCAGCGTGAACATGGACATCTATGCCACCGGCAAGACTCTGAAGCTCGCGGGGGTTGCCAACGGGTACGACAGCACCACCGAAAGCGCACTTGCAAAACTGTTCCATCTGATGGGCAGATACGACGACAATGAAGTCGTGAGAAATGGATTGGAAATCAATTTGAGGGGTGAAATATCAAAATAATTATTGCCGATTGAAAATAAATTGCTAAATTGCACCCAATTTTCAGACGTACTATGTTTTAACTGGCAGAGATAACGGATATTAACTAAAAACAATTCAATAACTTTAATTAATTAAACACACAAAAACAATTATGAAAAAATTTTTCATGTTTTTGGCAGTAATGGGCGTAATGGCCTTTTCTGCACAGAATGTAGCAGCTCAGGATGCTGCTGAACCAACAGCAACTGAGTCTGTACAGACTCTTGACGGACCTGAGGAGGTTCCTATGCACCAGGCCCTCAAGACCAAGTTCATCGAAGGTGGTGCAGGCTTCATGGCTCTCGTTATCGCCTGCCTTATCCTCGGTCTTGCTCTCTGTATCGAGCGTATCCTTTACCTCGGTTTCTCTAAGACCAACACCAAGAAGCTTCTCGCAAAGATCGAGGCAGCTCTCCAGAACGGTGGTGTAGCTGAGGCTACTGACGTATGCCGCAACACTCGTGGTCCTATAGCATCTATCTTCACTCAGGCATTCCTTCGCCTTGCTGACGGCCAGTCTCTCGAGGAGGTTGAGAAGTCAGTTGTTTCTTATGGTGGAGTAGAGGCAAGCAAGATGGAGCAGAACCTTTCATGGATCTCTCTCTTCATCGCTATCGCACCATCACTCGGATTCTTGGGAACAGTTATCGGTATGATCCAGGCATTCGACGCCATCATGATTGCAGGTGACATGTCTCCAGCTGTCGTAGCAGGTGGTATGAAGGTCGCTTTGATCACTACTGTGGGTGGTTTGATCGTAGCCGTTATCCTTCAGATCTTCTTCAACTACATCCTCTCACAGGTTGAGTCCCTCACTATCGAAATGGAGGACGCTTCAATCTCATTGATGGACATTTTGGTAAAGTATCAGAAATAATTGACAATCCAATACGATGAAATACGAAAAAATAACTAAATGGCTCCTGGTCGCATTGTTCATCGTGGGCATCGTATTCAGCGTTTACGGATTTATCGTAGGCTTTGAATCAAACGGTAATGCTCCGGTTGACAATATCCTCTACTGCGCGTATAGCTTCGCAGGACTCGCTGTCCTCGCAGTTGTACTCGGTGTAGTGGTGATCGGTGGTATCAACAATCCTAAGAGTCTTCTCAAGATGTTTGCAGGACTTGTTGTTATCGCAGCGATTGCAGCAGTAGCATATGTACTTGCTCCGGGTACACCTGCTGTAGGTTACCTCGGCGAGCCTGTGTCAGACGGCACACTCAAACTGACAGATACTGTTCTTAATCTTACTTATTTCGCATTCGGTGCTGCACTTCTTTCACTCGTTGTAGGTTGGGTTGTCAGTGCAACACGTAAATAACACACGCCATGGGTAGAAAAACACCAGAAATCAATTCAAGTTCAACGGCGGATATGGCATTCATTCTGCTCTGTTTCTTCTTGATGACCACTACCATGGATCAGGACAAGGGTCTGCAGCGTCGTCTGCCGCCTATGCCGGATCCAAATCAGAAGGCACAGGATCAGAAGGTAAATCGTCGTAACATCATTGTTGTGAAGATCAACTCTGCCGACAGACTGCTTGCTGGTACTGAGCCTATGGATGTCAGCCAACTCAAAGTTAAGATCAAGGAATTCCTGTCAAACCCTATGGAAGACCCGAATCTTCCGGAAAAGGAGGAAATCGAAATCGAGGGCTATGGTCCTTGCATGGTTTCCAAGGGTGTAATCTCTCTTCAGAACGACCGTGGTACCAGCTACCAGGCATACATTGCTGTACAGAATGAGCTTGTAAAGGCTGTCAACGAACTCCGTGATGAGTTTGCAATGGCTAACTTCGGCAAGCCGTACATCAAGTGTAATGAAGAGGAGCAGGAGATCGTAAGAAAGGCAATTCCTCAGAACATCTCTGAGGCTGAGCCTAAGGATGTTTCTAAAAAATAAAGGAGAATAACAATATGTCAAAATTCAAACAGAAAGAGAAAAGGACAGTGCCTAATCCACCATCAGGATCACTTTCCGACATCGTGTTCATGTTGCTGTTCTTCTTCATGGTGACCACTACAATGCGTGAAACTGAAAGCAAGGTAATGGTTCGCCTTCCTGAAGCATCTGAGATCGCTAAACTTGAGAGGAAGGACCTCACTTCATACATCAACATCGGATCACCTATCAGAAGCCTCCAGGCTCAGTATGGTAACGATGCACGTATCCAGCTCAATGACTCATTCAAGACTGTAGATGAGATCCGTGACTTCATCGCAGCAGAGCGTGACGCTCTCTCAGAGGCAGACAGATCATTCATGACAGTTGCCATCAAGGCAGACGAGTCTACAAGAATGGGTATCGTGACTGATGTCAAGCAGGAACTTCGTAGATGTTCAGCTCTTAAGATCATGTATACAGCAAGAAAACCTGCAGAAGAATAATTCTGTATAAGATATCAAAAAGAAGCAGTCCTGACGGGCTGCTTTTTTTTGATTCTTTATGGCAATGTTACAGGAAAAATTAATATTTTTGTAGGTTGAAGAAAATAAAAAGATATAGATATGAAAACAAGAAGATCAACAGCTGCGATACTTTGTCTGAGCGTCATTTTCATGATGTTGAATATCACTTGCACTCAGGCCAGAAAGGATGAAACTCCAAAGTACATATTCCTCTTCATCGGTGATGGAATGAGCTACAACAATGTTGCATTGGCAGAATCATATCTGTCCTACAAGAACGGGAAGATAGGAGGTGAGCAGCTGCTGTTCACCCAGTTCCCGGCACATGGAAGCGCAACGAGCCACTCAGCCGATAAAAGGGTCACTGATTCATCAGCGTCAGGAACTGCCATATCGACAGGAAGCAAAACCAACAATTCGATGCTTGGTGTTGATCCTGAAGGAAACAACCTCAAAAGCATAAGCTACGATCTGAAGGAGCGGGGATATAATGTAGGAATCATATCATCTGTACCTATCAATCATGCCACACCTTCATCATTCTATGCTCACAGCAAGAGCAGATACGATTATTACACCATTACAGAGCAGCTTCCGGGAAGCGGATTCGAGTATTTCGCCGGCTCGGGAATGATCAATTATTTCGGAGATGATGAGAAGAATCCGAGCGAAAGTTCAGCTGCCATGCTCGAGAAGAACGGCATCAATGTATGCTTCAGCATAGAAGAGGCTGAGGAAGCCATTGAGGACGGAGACAGGATGCTGCTGTGCCAGCCTTACAACAAGGAAAAGGAAGCCGCAAACTATGAGGCAGGCGGAGCTGCTCCGGAAGGTCACATCCTCCTGTCGGAAATGCTGGAGCTCGGACTGGAAAGACTTACCGATGAAGAGCCGTTCTTCATCATGTGCGAGGGAGGAGAGATCGACTGGTCCGCACACTCACAGAAGACAATGCCTACCATATTCAGCATATTCGAGTTCGAGAAGGCCATTTCAGTTGCCTACGATTTCTACAGAGAGCATCCGAAGGAAACGCTTATCATCGTGACTGCCGACCATGGAACAGGTGGAGTATCATACACCGAGGATCCTGACTGGGAATCGATGGAAAAGATATGGAACGAAGCCGGCTGCAGAAATGAACTCGACGGCAAGGAAAACAGAAAGATGAACGAGGAAAACAACATTGACTGGGCAACGACTCATCACACAGGAGAGCCTGTTCCTGTATATGCTGTAGGTAAAGGTGCGGAGAAGTTTGTCGGCAGAATGGACAACACTGACATCAAGGGTAAAATTTTAGGCAAATAGAAGCAAATCCACTATCTTTGCAAAGTTTGAAAAATCACTAATATAAATGGAAACAGTTATCAGAACCAAAGTCAAAGACCTGCTGAAGAGCGAGGCGGGAAAAGAGGTACTTGCCAAAGGATGGGTAAGGACAAAGAGAGGAAACAAGAATGTGGCTTTCATAGCCCTGAACGACGGTTCTACAATCAATAATATTCAGATAGTTGTCGACAAGACACCGGATAACGAGGCTGTTCTCGCCAAAGTCACTACGGGAGCATGTATCGCTGTCAAGGGTCAGCTGGTAGAATCCATGGGTGGCGGACAGGCCACTGAGATTCAGGCTACAGAAATAGAGATCTACGGAGAGTGCGACCCTATGAGATATCCGCTCCAGAAGAAGGATACTTCCTTCGAATTCCTCAGGACAGTGGCTCATCTCCGTCCGAGGACCAATACATTCGGAGCAGTATACCGCATCAGGAGCAAGATGGCTTATGCCATCCATCAGTTCTTCAACGAGAAGGGCTTCGTATACGTACATACTCCGCTCATCACAGCATCGGACTGCGAAGGAGCAGGACAGATGTTCCGCGTCACAACTCTTGACATGGAGAATCTTCCACGCAACAAGAAAGGCGGAATAGACTATACAAAGGATTTCTTCGGAAAGGAGACAAGCCTTACCGTGAGCGGTCAGCTTGAGGGTGAGCTCGGAGCTATGGCATTGGGAGAGATCTACACATTCGGACCTACTTTCCGTGCAGAGAATTCCAATACTCCACGACATCTTGCAGAGTTCTGGATGATCGAGCCGGAGATGGCATTCTATGATATCAAGGACAACATGGATCTCGCAGAAGAGTTCATCAAGTATCTTGTGAAATATGCCCTTGACAACTGCTACGATGACATCAAGTTCCTCAACGACAGATTCGACAACGAACTCCTGGAGAGACTTGAAGGCGTTGCCGACACAGAGTTCGTACGTCTTCCATACACCGAGGGTATAAAGATCCTCGAGAGCGCCGGCGTCGAGTGGGAATATCCGGTAAGCTGGGGCACAGACCTCCAGAGCGAGCACGAAAGATATCTCGTGGAGAAGCACTTCAAGAAGCCTGTGATACTTACTGACTATCCTAAGGATATCAAGGCCTTCTATATGAAGCAGAACGAAGACGGCAAGACCGTACGCGCGATGGACGTTCTCTTCCCTAAGATCGGTGAGATCATCGGAGGATCGGAGAGAGAGGCTTCGCTTGAGAAACTCGAGAACCGTATTGACGAGCTCGGAATGAGCAGGAAGGGTCTTGAATGGTATCTTGATACCAGAAGATTCGGTTCGGCTCCTCACAGCGGTTTCGGTCTCGGATTCGAGCGTCTCCTCCTGTTCGTTACAGGTATGACCAACATCCGTGACGTGATTCCATTCCCTCGCACACCAAAGAACGCAGAATATTAATATGCTTATAATAGGTATTGCCGGAGGTTCCGGTTCCGGAAAGACTACAGTCGTGAAGGCGATCACGGAACAGCTCAAGGAGAATGTTGTCGTGATCCCTCAGGACTCATATTACAAGGATCTCGGTCATCTCAGCGAAGAAGAGAAAAGAGTCCATAACTTCGACCATCCAGAATCCATCGACTTCGATCTTCTCAGAGCCCAGCTCAAGGAACTCAGGGAAGGCAGGATAGTCGAGCAGCCGATATATTCATACATAACCTGCGGACGTTCTACTGAAACAGTGACCGTGAAGCCGGCTGACGTGATCATCGTCGAAGGTATCCTGATATTCTCGGATCCGAAACTCCGCAAGCTTATGGATATCAAGATCTTCGTAGATGCGGATGATGACGACAGGCTCATGAGGGTAATGGCGCGTGACATCGTTGAACGTGGAAAGACAGTGGAATGGGTCATCGAGAGATACTCCAAGACCGTAAAGCCTATGTATCTCCAGTTCATAGAACCTAGCAAGCGTTATGCGGACATCATCATCCCACAGGGAGGTCACAACAAGGTGGCGATCGATGTTATTTCGGCCACTATCGAGAAATCCCTTGCAAACAGCAAGAAAAGCCGTTGAAACATTTGAAATTCGAAAAGGAAAATAAGGCAGGACTGTATCTCACCGTGATATTCCATCTCACGGTGATTATTGTCCTGCTTCTGTATTCCATCGATTCATCAATAAGGCGCGAGGAAAGCTTCGTCCTTGACTTCTCGAAACAGGAGGAAATCGAGCGTAAGGAAAAGGAAGAGGTATTCAAGGAGGATATCAGCCGCAAGCTTGACGAGATGATAGCAGCCGCCCAGGCTTCATCTTCACAGATAAGGAACATAGCGGTGGATGCTTCAAGTTCGACCTTGAAGGATGACAGAGGCACAGACGCAGAACAGCTGTACAAGGATGCAGCCAGACTTGCCCAGGATCTGAAGAACGGGCATAAGGACGCAATTTCCGAGGATGCGCGTGAAGAGACTGTGGAAATGCAGCATCAGAACAAGTCCGATGACAGCAACAAGA
Source organism: Bacteroidales bacterium (assembly GCA_017626355.1). GTDB lineage: Bacteria > Bacteroidota > Bacteroidia > Bacteroidales > UBA932 > Cryptobacteroides. The sequence continues at coordinate 76,832 of JAGAIY010000016.1, read as the reverse complement.
AGGAATACAGCGGCCCGTCAGTAGTTTCCTATACACTTGACGGCAGAAAAGCCAGCCATCTGAAGATTCCTGCATACAGATGTTACGGGGCAGGAGACGTTACTGTAATAATAACAGTCAACAATGCCGGTCAGGTAGTAGGGGCCAAGGTAATGGATGGAATATCCTCAGATGACCAGTGCCTTCGCAATTTTGCAGTCCGTGCTGCCCGTCTCTCGCGTTTCTCAGCCTCACAGACAGCCCCACCGAATCAGACAGGAGAGATTCTCTACAGATTCATAGCTCAGCGCTGATCTGCAGAGAACCTTCCACATTCAATCTACATTGCATAGGCATTGAAACCGCCGTCAACGATGGCGACAGTTCCTGTCACGAAGCTTGAAGCCTCGCTGATCAGATACTGAATCGTACCGCAGAGTTCTTCTGCCCGCCCCATTCGTCCGAACGGAGTCTGACGGATTACATCATTTCCCCTGGCAGTATAAGTACCGTCCGGATTGGTCAGGAGAGTCCTGTTCTGCTCAGTAAGGAAAAATCCTGGTGCTATGGCATTGACCCTGATGCCTTCGCCGAATTTCTTAGCGACTTCCGTCGCCATATAGGCAGTGAAATTAGTTACCCCGGCCTTGGCTGCAGCATAGCCGCATACCCTGGTAAGAGGACGGAAAGCCGCCATGCTCGAAAAGTTCACTATCGCTCCCTTTCCCTGTTCCACCATAGGCTTGAGGAATACCTGAGTCGGAAGAACAGTTCCCACAAGATTGAGATCCAGCACCTTCTGAAAATCCTCCGGATCAAGGTCGAAGAAATTCCCGTCGGGCGCGATCGTTGCCCCGGGCATATTGCCTCCTGCAGCATTCAGAAGGGCGTCGACCCTTCCATATGCAGCCATTATATCTTCCAGATTCTGCTCGAGCTTTGCACGGTCCATGACATCGGCAGTCAGGAACATCGCCTCCCCGCCTTTGGCCTTTATAGCTTCAACCTGAGCGTTGCCGACTTCTGCCTTACGTCCGAGGATGACCACTTTCGCTCCTTCTTCAGCAAGATGAGCAGCAATGGCATGACCGAGGACGCCTGTACCACCGGTCATGACCACAACTTTATCTTTAATATCAAAGAGATTCATGAGAAACAATTAAAGAAGGTAGAACTCTTCCCAGCCCTTGCGAGGGATGCCTCTCCTGAGGAGAAGGTTAGCCACCGGGCTGTTTGTGAACTGCTTGGTCTGAGGATCGAACTTCAGACGGGCATTCAGCTGCTGGGCGATGACTCCAAGGCAGAAGACCTGACTGAGAGGGCCGGCTACGCTGAATGGAGAACGAGGTTTCTCGACTCCCTGGCATGCAAGAAGGAAGTTTGCAAAATGATTTGAGAAATTTGACTCATCAGGCACATGAGGAAGACGTGATTCCCACTCCTTCGCCTTGCTTTCAGGAATGATCTGTAGAGGCGAGCCATGGGAGCCTCCCTTGAAGGTGAGTTCATCAGAATAGATGATCTTGCCAGGATTGAGTTCAGCCGGCTGGATCTTGCCGCCAGCCACTGAAGGGATATTCGGATCAAGCTCAACTTTGCCATAACCCTCCGGAACAGGAGGGATGTTGTCAAGACCATCGTACCATGTTATATCTACAGGCGGCATATCGCCACGTGCCGGGAACTTGAATTCGATCGTAGAGGAGTATGGATAGAAGAACGGGTTGTGACCTTCCGCTCTGAGCATGTTGATCTCTGTAGGAAGACCGAGCTCGAGGAATTCATGAGCGGTATCAATAAGATGGGCACCCCAATCACCCAGGGCTCCCATTCCGAAATCATACCAGCAACGCCACTGTCCGTTAACGAAATCCTTGCTGTATGGATGATGCATCTCTCCGCAAAGCCATGAATCCCAGTCCAGAGTCGAAGGTACCGGCTGTTCCGGGAAATATGACTGCATCTTATGATCCCATCCATGCCAACGGCGCGAATTGTTCATATGAGCGGTGATGGCACGGACATTTCTGATGATGCCGGCTTCCTTCCAGGCCTTGAACTGGAAATAGTTTTCCTCCGAATGGCCCTGATTACCCATCTGAGTGACAACGCCATATTTCTTCTCCGCCTCCATCATAAGCTCGCACTCATAGAAGGAATGAGCCATAGGCTTCTCGACATATACGTTGATGCCGAGTGACATTGCAAGCATGCATATAGGGAAATGGCTGTGGTCAGGAGTCGCCACATAAACAGCATCGATCTTCTTTCCCATTTCCTTGAACATCTTCCTGAAGTCCTGATAACGAGGGACATCCGGATACTTTTCGATGATTTCCAAGGTCTGAGGCGCTCCCATGTCAATGTCGCATAAAGCTACGAAATCACATAAATCCGTAGCCTCGAACTGCTTGAACACTTCGTTTCCGCGGTTACCGATACCGACGCATGCAAGTCTTACCTTCCTGCCCGGCTTTACCTTACGTGGAGAAACCTTGGAAGCTGCATCAGCTGAAGCAACCACTCCCGGCATAGCAGCTGCAGCTGTAAGGACTGTCATCTGCTTGAGAAAATCTCTTCTATCTGTCTTCATATCTTTTGTGTTTGTAATTCATGTATTTATGGAAGAACCTTGATCTTGATGTTCCTGAACCACACCTCATCACCATGGTCCTGAAGAAGGATATGTCCCTCCTCTGCTGTACCGAAGCCCGGCCATACCTTGTACTTGCTATAGTTGACAAGAGCTTCCCACATCTGCGAATTACGCTCATACTCGAGAACCTTTGTCTCATTGAGCCAATGCTCGACATGATTGCCGTTCACCTTGACTATGGCAGTATTGAAGAAACCGCCTCTGTATCCCTTGTTTTCCGGAGCAGGAATCAGGTCATAGAGCGAAGCGAGCTTTCTGTTGCCGTTCACACCCATCTTTGCATCAGGATGCCTGTTGTCATCCAGAATCTGGAACTCACATCCGATAGACGAGCCTTCACCTTTATTAAGCTCAGTATCAACAAAATACTTAATACCGCTGTTTGCACCTTCAGTAATCTTGAAGTCAACCTTAAGTTCGAAGTTGCGATATTTATCCACGGTCACGATATCACCTCCGTTTGTAGATTCGCCTCCATCGGATTTATGGACTTTGAGGATTCCATCCTCGATAGTCCAGCCCTTTTCAGGAAAGCCTGCGAGCTTTGCACCACGCCATCCGTCAGTGGTCTTGCCATCCCAGAGGAGTTCCCATCCTTCTGCAACCTCCTGCTCTGTAAGCTTGTTGTTCAGACGGCTCACCTCTACAGCACCTGCATCCTCCGACCACATTTCATCCTGAAGATTCTGAGTACAGAGACGGATATTCTTCCAGCATACATGCCTGCCGGCCTGGTCCTCACTTCCGATGCCATGAACCTGAAGGGCAATGAAGCCATGGGATGACCTTTCATCTACAAGATTTGCGCATGGGACACCGTTGAGCCAGGTACGGATACGGTTGCCTACAGCCTCGATACGGGCATGATTCCATTCTCCGTTTCTGAATGCATCCTTGGATGCACGATCCTGTATAGTGTAGAGCCATCCGTCACGTCCCTCATCATAAATTCCTGCAGACCAAGCCCTTGGCGACGGATCTATCTCGAACTGATAGCCATGTACACGGCCGTTATGGTAACTGTCAATGCTTGCCGAACGGAACTGGACTCCGGAGTTCAGAGCATCATCGACCTTAAAGTCGAATTCAAGGATGAAATCCGAAAGATCCTCCTTATATGCAAGGAATGTATTCGGAGTGCCAAGTTTCGTTGTTCCTACGATTACCCCGTCCTTTACCTTGTACTCCGCTGTACCATTGAGTCTGGTCCAGCCTTTAAGATTTTTTCCGTTAAAGATTTCACGCCAGTTGTTCTGGGCGAACGAAGATACTGCTAAAGATACTGCAAGAAGAGTCAGAATTATTCTTTTCATATGGTTATAGTGTTTATCATTATCTGAAATGCTTATGAGCGAAGGCTATATACTGCTCCCAGTCATAGGCCAGGATATTATGGGCTCCCGTACGCAGGTGATAGCCTACATGATTGTTTCTGTCCGGTGTATCGGGGGCAGGCATGGTTTCACCAAGACCCTCCTTGCCGAAAAGGGCATATACATCCGAAGTCAACCTTGCTGACAGCCATTCTCCCTTAGGGTCAGCCCACTGGTCCTCAGTAGCGCTTGCCACATAAAGAGGACGTGGCGCGGCAAGAGCCAGAAGCCAGTGCTGATCAGCCGGAAATTCCGCCTCGTTCCACATATATTTCCTGAACTCCGGAGTAAACCAGTGAGGGAAGGCATTTGCGATTATAGCGAAGTTCTCTCCATAAACCCTTCTTGAAAGAGCAGCTCCGCAACATCCTGAGTCATTTGATATTACCATAGCGAAACGCGTATCATTCGCCCCTGCCCAAAGAGCGGTCTTGCCAAGACGGGAATGGCCGACAACCGCCACATTCGAGCAATCGACTGCCGGGTCTTTCTCCATATAATCCATTATGCGGCTCAATCCCCAGGCCCATGCGGATATGGCTCCCCAATCCCCTCCTTCATTATACCACGCACGCACTCCGCCATCCCTACATACATCCTCATCCCTGATATTGCAGTCCCTTCCGTCCGGCTCTATGGAATCCCTCCACGCCGTCGCCACTCCCATGCCGGCCTTCAATATCATTTCATATGGCCAGCGGAAGTCCGCACGTTCGTCCAGAGTAGCGTCATTACCTTTGAAATTCAGACCGGCGAACATCGGGACAGGACCTGCGGCATCCTTAGGAAGATGGACAAGCACATCAAACCAATGTTCCTCCGCCTTGTCGAGATATATCCTTACCGTCTTTCTGATGCCGAGGCCATCATATACCTTCTCCTCATTAATAGTCTTGAAATGAAGGCCGTCAGGTTTTGCCGGAATATGGCCATACATCTCCTGAGAGAAGATTTCCAGAATCTCTGCCCTGCGCTTACGCTCCCAATGACGGGCATTCCTGACCTTGCCCCCGTCATTGAAAAGAAGCGGATCCGGCAGCTCATCTGACTGAATATCAACATCATCATATCTTGCAGTGAAGTCATTCTGGGCGTTTACATCCTTAGAAACAGCAAGCATTGCCGCAACAAACACAGAAAGTATAATGATGATTTTACGCATATACAGGTCAATTTTCGTAAAGTTATAAAAAATATGGTTAATTTTGTTCAATAATCATAGAAACATCTAACCATGACAATCACACGAAAACTACTTATCATTGCTGCGACTTTTCTTGCTGCATTTTTATTCATCGGGAATGCAGATGCAAAGTCTGGAAAACAGAAGGCTCTTGTAGTGTCCGGCCAGAACAACCACAACTGGGAGGTAAGCCATAAGGTCATTAAGCTCATCCTCGACAACTCCGGCCTTTTCGAGACAGACATCGTCCTGACAGCTCCTGCCGGAGGCGACATGAGCGGATTCCATCCTGATTTTTCGGCTTATGATGTGGTTGTGCTGGATTATAACGGTGACCGCTGGCCTGCTGAGACAGATGCGGCTTTTATGGAATATGTCAACAACGGTGGAGGAATCATTGTCTATCATGCCGCCGACAACGCATTCTCAGGATGGGAGGAATTCAACAAGGTCATAGCCTTGGGAGGATGGGAAGGACGTACTGAGAAATCAGGCCCATATTACTATCTTGTTGACGGCAAGCCTGTTCTTGATACAACTCCAGGTCCGGGAGGTTCACACGGAGAGCAGCGTGAATATCCTATGAATGCCCGTAACGCAAAACATCCTATCGTCAAGGGACTTCCGGAAGTATGGATGCATGCTCAGGATGAGATGTATGACAGAATGAGAGGTCCGGCAAATATCAAAGATCTTCTCTATTCAGGTTTCGCCATTGAATCCCGTGGAGGTTCAGGACGTGAAGAGCCTCTCGTATTTACTGTAGACTACGGCAAGGCACGCATATTCCATATCATGATCGGACACTGCGGACCTACAGCGGAAGAAAACCCTGCAATGCAGTGCGCCGGCTTCCAGACCCTTCTGCTCCGCGGAGCCGAATGGGCAGCAACCGGCAAGGTTAAGCAGCCTGTACCTTCAGACTTCCCTACCGCTTCTGCCGTCTCGCTCCGCCCGGACTATACTGTTCCTGCAAAATGATCTGTGCAACGCAGATAATTGCCAGACACCTCAAATTTTCCGTTCCCCATAACAAGCTACAAATCAACACTTTATCCAATTTCGGATACTTCCTGGGAAGTACCCGAAATTGGACATATCACTGAGAATCAGCAAGATACGTGGCAAGATTCACTATTGTAAATATAATCTATTCCCACCTTCTGGTTCTGAAAATAAAATAGCAGGCGATGCCGGACAGGATGAACGCGCCCCATGCTATCAGATAGCCATATGGCATTCTCAATTCCGGCATATGGTTGAAGTTCATGCCCCAGACTCCGGCAAGAAAGGTCATAGGGATGAATATTGTCGACACTATTGTCAGTTTCCTCATTATATCATTCATCCTCAGACCGTTGTTCGATATATATAGATCCATCAGGGATGAGAGCGTTTCCCGACATTCGTCGATTTCCTGCATGGCATTGAGAAGATGGTCGTAGACATCACGGTAGAAAGGCATGTCATCATGCCGTATCAGACCGAGATCACTGCGAACGAGCAAAGGGAACTGCTCTTTAAGAGGGGTGAGGGTGTGTTTGAGATTCAGATATTTATGTCTGAGCTTCTGGATATCAGTTCCCGTATCCCTGCCGGAAGCCAGGGTCAGGAGTTCATCTTCGATTTCTTCCAGGGCGTCACTTATAAGTACCGCCTCCGATATATAATTATATATCATTTCATTGAACAGTACAGACATCAGATAGAACGGGCTTCTTGCACGGATTTTCAGGACATCCTTGTGCAAGGCAGACGAGACATCATCGAAAAATGAAGAATCCCTGTCACTGAAACTTATGACGACATTATCGGCAAGGAGCAGCCTTATACGTTCCTTGCACGCCTCCCCTTCCTGACACGGCTTCGCATATATTTTCGAGACTATGAACACATAATCATCATGAATCTCCACCTTGCTCTTATGATGAATGTTCATTATATCCTGAACCGTCAGGAAGTCAATCCCATAATGCCTGCATATCCCTTCTATCAGAGCAACATCTGTCAAGCCCCTGACACGCAGCCAGATAATCTCACCAATGCCGGTTTCAGGCAGGGCATCAAGATCCGGGATTTCCGATTCAGAACATGACGAAGGCGAATATATCACTGCCGTCATCCTGGTCCGGACGACCTCCTTGCCGTTATAGGCAAGTTTTTCCGACAAAAGGTTGTTCTTCATGGTATGGAAATATACCCGGCTTCAATGCAAATATCCGGCCCTCCCCATAGCACAGCAACACAAACCCCTGACTATCAGTAATATAAACGACAAGCCTGCCGTCCCGGGGCGGCAGGCTTGTCAGCTAAATTATTGAGCAACAAGATGTTACACTCCATATTTTTAGAGTCCTAGCTTCTTGAAGAAGTCGTTGCCCTTGTCGTCAACGAGGATGAATGCTGGGAAGTCCTCAACGCGGATCTTCCAGATTGCCTCCATTCCGAGCTCAGGGTACTCTACACACTCGATGCTCTTGATATTGTTCTGAGCGAGGATCGCTGCAGGGCCTCCGATAGAACCGAGGTAGAAGCCGCCGTACTTCTGGCATGCATCAGTCACCTGCTGGCTTCTGTTACCCTTTGCAAGCATGATCATGCTTCCGCCGTGGCTCTGGAAGAGGTCTACATAAGAGTCCATACGTCCTGCTGTTGTAGGGCCCATAGAGCCGCAAGGCATACCTGCAGGAGTCTTTGCCGGACCGGCATAGTAGATAGGGTGATCCTTGAGATACTGCGGCATCTCCTCTCCCCTGTCAAGACGCTCCTTGATCTTTGCATGAGCGATGTCACGGCCTACGATGATTGTACCGTTAAGGCTGAGACGGGTAGATACAGGATACTTGGTGAGCTCCTTAAGGATGTCTGCCATAGGCTGGTCAAGGTTGATCTTGACTGCCTCGCCCTCACCTGCCTGACGGAGTTCCTCAGGAATGAGGCGTGCAGGATTGTCGTCAAGCTTCTCGATCCAGATACCTTCCTTATTGATCTTCGCCTTGATGTTACGGTCTGCCGAGCAGCTTACTCCGAGACCTACAGGGCAGCTTGCTCCGTGGCGTGGAAGACGGATGATACGTACATCATGTGCAAAATATTTTCCTCCGAACTGAGCTCCGAGACCGATCTTGTGAGCCTCCTCGAGAACGAGCTTCTCAAGCTCTACATCGCGGAATGCACGTCCTGTCTCGTCACCTGTCGTAGGAAGATTGTCGTAATACTTGCATGAAGCAAGCTTCACTGTGAGAAGGTTTCTCTCAGCTGAAGTACCACCGATAACGAATGCGATATGATATGGAGGGCATGCAGCAGTTCCGAGAGTCTTCATCTTCGCTACAAGGAAAGGAACGAGGGTCTGAGGATTGAGGATAGCCTTTGTCTCCTGATAGAGATAAGTCTTGTTTGCTGATCCGCCACCCTTAGTCACGCAAAGGAAATGATACTCGGCGCCATGAGTTGCCTCGATGTCGATCTGTGCAGGAAGGTTGCACTTTGTGTTGACCTCATCATACATTGTAAGAGGAGCGTTCTGCGAATAACGGAGGTTCTCCTCTGTGTATGTCTTGTAAACTCCGAGAGAAAGAGCTTCCTCGTCATCGTAACCGGTCCATACATGCTGACCCTTCTCTCCATGGATGATGGCTGTACCTGTATCCTGACAGAAAGGAAGCTTGCCCTTGCATGCTACCTCTGCATTGCGAAGGAAGGTAAGAGCTACATACTTGTCGTTCTCCGAAGCCTCAGGATCATGGAGGATCTTAGCCACCATCTCGTTATGCTCCGGACGAAGCATGAATGAAACATCACGGAAAGCAGTGTTCGACAACACTGTAAGGCCTTCCTTAGCCACTTTGAGAATTTCATGTCCCTCGAATTCGCCAGTGCTTACATACTGCTCTGAACCTGGGATCTTGTAGTATTCAGTCTTGTCCTCGCCAAGCTGAAACATCGGTGCGTATTTGAATTCCATTATAATTATGATAATTAGTTGTTTTCCATAAGAAAGACCTTCATGAAGTCGTTCAGGTCACCGTCGAGCACTCCCTGAGTGTCGGAAGTCTCATGGCCGGTACGCAGGTCCTTGACCATCTTGTATGGATGAAGCACATAGCTTCGGATCTGCGAACCCCATTCTATCTTCTTCTTCTGACCTTCGAGCTCCGCCTGCTTTTCCTGGCGTTTCTTCAACTCGATGTCATAAAGACGCGACTTGAGGATTCGGAGGGCGTTCTGCCTGTTGTCGAGCTGCGAACGGGTCTCGGTATTCTCCACCACGATTCCGGAAGGGATATGCTTAACTCGCACTCCGGTCTCCACCTTGTTCACATTCTGTCCGCCGGCGCCGCTCGAACGGTAAGTATCCCACTCGAGGTCACCAGGATTGATCTCTATCTCTATCGAGTCATCGACAAGAGGATATACGAACACTGACGAGAAGGTGGTCTGCCTTTTGCCCTGGGCGTTGAAAGGTGATATGCGTACAAGACGATGCACTCCGCTTTCCGCCTTAAGATAACCGAAGGCATAATCGCCTTCCACCTGCATGGTAACCGACTTTATTCCGGCGTCCTCACCTTCAAGCTCATCGGTTACAGTCACCTTGTAGCCGTTCCTTTCAGCCCAGCGGACATACATCCTCATGAGCATTGCCGACCAGTCATTGGCTTCGGTACCGCCCGCTCCGGAATTGATCGTAAGTACCGCGCCGAGATTATCGCCTTCCTCTCCCAGCATATTCCTAAGTTCCAGGGCCTCGAGCTCGGCAAGCACAGTCTCATAAGCCTGATCTATCTCCTCATCCTCGAACTCAAGCAGCACATTCAGATCCTCGACGCCTGCCGCCACCTTGTCATAACCGTTAACCCAGAATTTGACCCCGGCCATATCCTTGAGAAACTTTTCCGCTTCCTTGGGATCATCCCAGAAATCCGCGGCAAGAGTACGTTCCTGCCTCTCAGCCACATCAGCGCGCTTGGCCTCTATGGAAATACACTTTCCGAGAGTCTCGACACGCTGCTGAAGTTCCTTTATCTGTTCTGTATTTATCATTCTCCGTTTTTCAAAAACCGGCACCGGCCGGATTCATAAATCATACAAAAATAGCAAATTTTCCGGCTAAACAATCATGCCGGGACAGAAATCCATCCTAAACCAGATCAATTCCCGCTTCATGACATCTCGCCCTCATGTCTTCCGGCCACACACTGCTCTGAATCTCTCCGATATGAGCCTTACGCAAAAGGAACATGCAAAGACGGGACTGGCCGATACCGCCGCCTATTGTATACGGCAGCCTGCCTTCCAGAAGCATCCTGTGATACATCAGATCCGATTTCCACATTTCCGAACGGACCTCCAGCTGCCTGTTCAAGGCCTCCGCATCCACGCGTATTCCCATGCTCGATATCTCGAACGCCGAATCCAGGACAGGATTCCAAAGAAGAAGGTCACCGTTCAGGCCATGATAGCCTTCTTCATTCAACGAACTCCAGTCATCGTAGTCGGAAGACCTGCCGTCGTGAGGCTGCCCGTCCGAGAGCTCCGCTCCTATACCTATGATGAACACGGCCTTATGTTCCTTGGTTATGGCATTCTCCCTTTCCTTCGGGCTCATGCCGGGATACATTCTCAGGAGTTCTTCAGAGTGGATGAAGAATATATCTTCCGGAAGCATCGGAACGATCTGAGGGAACTCGACATAGAGCTTGTTCTCAGTAACCTTGACGGCTTCATATATGCGTCTTACCGTCTTCTTGAGATAGTCCAGCGTGCGGTCTTCCTCATTTATGACCCTCTCCCAGTCCCACTGGTCCACATATATCGAATGAATGTTGTCCAGTTCCTCATCAGGGCGCAAAGCATTCATATCCGTATAGATACCCCTTCCCGGAGGGACTGACATCTGCGACAGCTTCATCCTCTTCCACTTCGCAAGGGAATGCACTACCTCAGCCTGACGCGACTCCATATCCCTGACAGGAAAGGACACCGGACGCTCGACCCCGTTCAGGTCATCGTTAAGTCCCGTACCGCTCATGACCACCATAGGAGCAGTCACTCTCAAAAGGGCGAGCTGAGCAGAGAGATTATCCTGGAACATATCCTTTATGGCCTTGATGGCCTTTTCTGTATTTTCAATGCTGCCAAGCAGATTGGCATAGCCTTCGGGAATATACAATGACATAGTTTTTCTTTATAGGAATCGCAAATTTAAACAAAAAACACGGTATATTTGTAATCACTAATCAATTCAGACATGATCAATCCTGTATATGCAGCGGCTTTCGACCGCTATGACAACGGAATGGCATACCGCAGATGCGGAAGAAGCGGAATAATGCTCCCTGCCGTATCCCTCGGACTCTGGCAGAATTTCGGAGATACCGCCCCTCTTTCACGCAGCAGGGAAATGCTTCTGCATGCCTTTGACAAAGGTATATGTCATTTCGATCTCGCCAACAACTACGGCCCTTCATACGGCAGCGCAGAAGCCACATTCGGCAGAATATTCAAAAGCGACCTGCATCCGTACAGGGATGAAATGTTCATATCCACAAAGGCAGGATATGATATGTGGCCGGGACCATACGGCAACTTCGGTTCACGCAAATACCTGATGAGCAGCCTCGACCAGAGCCTCAAGCGCATGGGCCTCGATTATGTGGACATCTTCTATTCCCACAGATTCGACCCTGACACACCTCTTCAGGAGACCATGCAGGCTCTTATAGACATAGTAAGAAGCGGAAAGGCCCTATACGCCGGCATTTCCAACTACCCTCATCAGGCGGCAGAATACGCATACAGATATCTTGCAGACCATGATGTACCTTGCCTGCTGCATCAGGTCAAATACAACATGCTGCACCGCGTGCCGGAAACCGACAATCTGCTGTCCCAGGCCAAGGAAGCAGGAAGCGGACTGATCGCCTTCTCCCCTCTCGCCCAGGGTCTTCTTACAGACAGATACCTCAACGGCATACCTTCCGACTCCAGGGCAGCACGCGACTTCACCCTTAAAAAGGACAGTCTCACACCTGAATTCATAGAAAGACTTTCAAGACTCAATGCAATGGCAGCAGAAAGAGGACAGACCCTTGCCCAGATGGCTCTTGCATGGAATCTGAAGGATGACAACGTGACCTCGGTAATAATAGGAGCCAGCAGCACGGCACAGATAGACGACAATCTGCAGGCCATAAGGAACACATGCTTCAGCGATGAAGAACTGAAGCTGATAAACGAAATCACCGGAGCATAATGATAGGAATATTCGACTCGGGGACAGGCGGGCTTTCCGTCTTCAGGGAGATACGCAAGCTTCTTCCCGAGGATAGCTATATATATTATTCGGACAATGCACATTGCCCTTACGGAGAGAAAAGCCGCGAATACATCATCTCCAGGGCCCGCAGCATCACTGACTTCCTGCTTGAAAAAGGAGCTGAGATAATTGTCGTGGCCTGCAACACAGCGACTGCCGCGGCCATATCGACCCTCCGCTCCGAATATCCGGGAATACAGTTCATAGGCATGGAGCCGGCCATAAAGCCTGCCGTCAGGAAGACACAGACCGGAGTCGTCGGAGTGCTTGCCACCGCCGGTACCCTGAAAGCAGACAAATATCTCAACACCAGAGAGAAATGGGCAGAAGGAGTACGTATAGAAGAGCATATCGGTCAGGGATTTGTGGAACTTGTGGAAGCAGGAAACACACATGGGCCGGAGGCGGAAAGAATCGTACGAGAAAGCCTGAAACCCCTTCTTGACAAAGGTGCAGACGTAATAGTTCTCGGCTGCACACATTATCCTTTCCTTTCCGACACAATAGCAAAAGTGGCCGAAGACATCTATCCTGAAAGGGATATGACAATAATAGACCCTGCTCCTGCCGTTGCAAGGCACCTGCTCGATATAATGAAGCAGGAGAATCTTCTTTCCGAGTCACCGTCCGGATTCAGGATGGAGCTTCATGCCTCAGGAGATGACACCCGCCTTATAGAAATGTATAAATCACTGAAATAACATGAAAAAAGCATTGATAACCGCCGTTGCATCTGCAGTATTCTGCCTCAATGGCTTTGCGTTCAGCGAAAAAGTAGTGAATGTCAGAAGCGAAAGCATGAAAAAAGACATTCCCGTCACTGTAATCACACCTGATTCATACAATGACAAGGACGCCTTCCCTGTCGTATATCTGCTCCACGGCTACAGCGACGATTACACAGGCTGGGCGAAAAAGGGAGTTGTAGGAAGTCTCTCCGACCTGCATGACATCGTCTTCATCCTACCGGACGGCGGCTACGACAGCTGGTATTTCGACAGCAGATCAACTCCTGAATATCAATACGAGACCTTTGTATCCAAGGAACTCATCTCCTATGTGGATTCCAACTACAAGACCATCAGGGACAGAGCTGCCAGAGCGATCACAGGACTGTCAATGGGAGGTCATGGAGCGCTTTTCCTCGCCATCAGACATCAGGATGTATTCGGCTCAGCAGGCAGCATGTCCGGAGGAGTTGACATCCGTCCTTTCCCCGACAACTGGAACATCAAGACCCGCCTGGGATCCATCGAAGAATATCCTCAGAACTGGGAGGACAACACGGTCATCAACCTTACCCACCTCCTGCAGCCCGATTCCCTCAACATAATATTCGACTGCGGAACAGAAGACTTTTTCTTTGAAGTGAACTGCAACCTTCACGAAAAACTCATGAAAGAAGGAATCCCTCACGAGTTCTACACCCGCCCGGGATCCCACAACTGGACCTACTGGCTGAACGCCATAAAATATCAGGTTCTCTTCTTCAGCGACCGCCTGAAGCGGTAGCACCACTCCCCCGTTCACCTAACACATTTATTATCAATATTTATGAAATCACGGGTGTACCTTCCGGCACACCCGTGATTTCATAAAATGCTAATAATCAGCAGAGTACGATGTCAGAAATTCCTGAATCAGTTTGATGAGACCTGTTCCTCTACAAGTGTCGGCCAATCGCCTGCGTTGTATTGCCACCTGTAAGGACAAGTCTGCCCCTCTATATCATTTCGCCCGTTATAGCCCTCAATTGCAGCATTCATCTCATCAACTATATCAGATGTAATCTCTGATGACAAAGAATAACTATCAGATGCCAACAGTTCTACATTAGAAGAATTATCTATATAAGCTACATCTCCCTGCTTTTTAGCAACAGTAGACACAATTGCAGATTTTTGCTCCATTCTACCTACCACCAACTTCTGTTGGTCTCCAGCAACTTCAGATAACGAGAGACAAGAGACTATAAAGCAATTCGTATATACATGGTTATTGATATCAGCCAATGAGTTACCTATAATTCCGCCACAACATCCGCTACTACCTGTAGCCGTAATCAAACCTTTGCTGATACAGCCTATTGCATAAGCATTATAAGCCCTTGCGCTATTATTCTTATCACCCCAATAATCCCTAAAATAACCAGCGATACCACCGATTTTACTTACACCTGTTACCCTGGCTTCACTACTGCAACCAATAATAACTGAAGCATACACATTTCCACAGATTCCTCCGACCTCTGTATTTCCTATAACTGAGGACTGATCATCTATTGTACAATTTCTGATATATACGAATTCCTCATTATAATTACGACTTCCACCTTTTCTACGCTGTATATATCCTGCAATACCACCAACTCTATCACTGCCCGATATTTTAGATTGTATTACATTAACATTCTCAATTATAGCTCCATTCTGAGCCTTACCAACTATGCCTGTATTCGCACCTCCATAAATGACCGCATTTTCAAATGTAAGATCCTTAATAGAAGTTCCATCAAACATATAGCCTATAAAGCCGGTATAACTACTACTATAATTCATTCTAAGACCTGATATTTTGCAATCTCCTCCATTCACATGACCAGTATATGTATCAGGATAATCATTAATGACATTACATACAGGCACCCAATTACTTCCACTCGGAACACCATCACTATCAACTGTTATCGGCTTATCTGTAATCCTGTATGTCCTGCCTTCAGGATCCGCCTCAACTTCAAACAGAGGCATTGTGATATCATTTTCAAGCGTCAGATCCAGATCGTAATTACCATCATTTACAAGATATGCCCACCTGAGAAGATCCTCGGCAGTCTGTGTCTTAACCTCGTTTGTAACAGGATTAATATCCACAACATTGACATTCACACTTGCCATGGCTGTAGAACTTCCATCCGAAACGAGAAGAGTCACAGCCTCAACATCATCCAAACCAGCAAAAGAAGATGGAGATTTGACAGTAATTGTCTTGGCGGATTCATCAACAACTGTTGTCAGATCGCTGAATACCATCGTCACAAGATTACCATCTGCATTCGCCACATCATATTCCAATACAAGATCTTCCTCACCTACCACCACATAATCTACCGTTGGATCAGCAAAGTCCATCGAAAGGGAAAAACCTTTATAAAACGGCAGCTTAAGGGTCTGACCGCCATCTGCCAGAACAAATACCACGTAATCTTCTTCTATAGTGACATCGCTGAAATATGCATCTCCTGGCTCGCCATCGGCACCATTCAAGCCATTCTCTCCCGTAGCCTTACCAAGTTTTGTCCATGATGCCCCATTGTCATAAGAAATATACCAATAATCCTCCTCGATTTTCAACTGCGGAGTAATACCATCAGTTCCCGATTCACCTGTCGGGCCCTGAGCACCGGCAGAACCATCTGCACCATCTTCGCCTGTAGCCTTACCAAGCTGAGCCCAGGTTACTCCATTGTCATATGATATATACCAATAGCCTTCCCTTATCTCCAGTTTTGGAGTTATGCCATCCTCACCATCTGTACCATTTGTTCCATCGGCGCCAGGTTGTCCGGCTGAGCCATTTTCTCCGTCCGCTCCATCCTCGCCTGCAGCCTTTCCAAGCTGAGCCCAGGTTACTCCATTGTCATATGATATATACCAATAGCCTTCCCTTATCTCCAGTTTTGGAGTTATGCCATCCTTGCCATCTGCACCATTGATTCCATCGGCGCCATCGCTGCCAGTTGCCCTGCCAAGCTGAGCCCAAGTAGTGCCATTGTCATAGGAGACATACCAATATCTATTCTCGATCTTCAGGAGTGGAGTAATTCCATCCTTACCGTCAGCACCATCCGAGCCATCCGAACCGTTGCTGCCATCTGAGCCATCTGCACCGTCTTCACCTGTAGCCTTGCCCATACATGCCCATGTATTACCTCCATCATATGAAACATACCAGAAGCCATCTCTGATTTCCAACACAGGAGATATGCCATCGATACCATCCACACCATCCTTACCGGCTGCAGGAATCCTGTTTCCATCGTCATCAGTCAGCCATTCTCCATCCAATGTCCAGTAATATACCCCATCCTCATCAAGTCTTACACCAATGACCGGAGTATAGCCATCCTTACCGTCTGCACCATTCACACCATCCGCGCCATCAACACCATCTTTACCGTCTGCGCCATCCTTGCCGTCTGCACCATGATAAATAGTCACAGGATCTCCATAAGCAAAAGTAATGGTATACCCGATAGTCTCACCACCTTCCTTTATCGGAGTTATAGTCTTGATATAATCCTGCTTACGTAACGCATCAACCAATGATTGCATAGCTGAAATGTTGGTGTTCATTTTCTGGCACAACTGCTCCAGATTCTGAACTCTGACTTCGAGATCGTCAATACGACCTGATAGAAATGTGTCATCATATCTGCAGGCAGTAAAGGCCAGCAGAAATACCAGGAATAAAGCAATCTTTTTCATAATTAAAGATAGCGGGCTCCAACCTCAGAAGCAAATACTATTAAACACAGAAAGTGTGAGGTTATGCTTATTGTACTGGAGGCTCTGGAATGCCCGGAATCTAATAAACAATACCCCACACCTGTAAACGATATACTTTAGAACAGTATATGCATAACAAGTGACGAAGTTGATTGCCTATCCTGATTCCTTGAATTTTCCAGATTCCCAGTACAGGATAAAAGCGAAACACTTTCATCAAATATGTAAAGTCAAGGCCTATTGTGACGATGACCCTACAAATATAGAAAATGTTTTCAACATTCTTGGGGTATTGAAAGGACAAATTTCTGATGAATATTGATAAAAACCAATATTAACAGATGTTTTTGATTGACTTGGCATACGAAGTGAACCTCAAAACATTGAGAATCAACCTCTTACAACTTCACGGGTGTACCTTCCGGCACACCCGTGATTTCATAAAATGCTAATAATCAGCTGAGTACGATGTCAGTTAAAAATCTATGCTGAGAGCTGGCCGAGGACTTCGAACAATGGTTTTCCATCGTTCAGGGTCACTTTGAATACTGTGTCATCCACTTTATAGTATTCCTTGTTGTCCGAGAGGGTTACCATCTCGTAATCATCCGGGAGGCTGTCTACAAGAGCTCCGGCCGGAGGTACTATGACCTTGTATTCTCCTGACGCGTCCTTTGCATAGAAGACACCGTCCTGATAGAAGTATTCTCCGTCTGCTGCCGCGTAACTCTGTATGAGGCCCAGCTCATCAGCGAGAGTGAAGGCTGTCGCCGCCTGCTGCTGGTTCATCGCTATGGCTGCATTCTGTGCAGCGATCGTTGCATTGTTTCTAGCGATGATCTCGTTCTGCTCCGCGATGTACTTGTTGTTCTCGTTGATCTGTCTGTAGTTGTTGATTACAGTATTGTAGTATGAGAACCTTACCGCTGTCCAAGCCATGTCCGCAATGAGATTCGCCGCGAGGACTGTTCCGAAAGGAGGTCTGCATATTACATAATATCCACCGTACGGACGATACCATATGTCGTTGTAGCAGTAATATGACACTCCGAAATGAACATGTACCCTTGCCCTTGAAGGAAGCACTCTCACCCTATGACCGAAATAGTGGTAATGAGGAGCCCAGAAGTGCGGAGGACGGTCATATGCTATGAAATCCCTGTGTACAGGATGAACTCTCGGACCTGAAGGCTTGTGACCAGGGTGAACCTTTACAGGTGGCTTTCCGTGATCAGGCTTGAAGGCCGATCCGGCTCCGGGACGCTGTGCCGGACGTGTATCCGGTCTGCTCTGACCTGCTGCAGGACGGTTCACAGTAGGACTCGGCTTTCTTGTCGTTACCGCACCTGACTGAGGACGGTTGTTCGGAGCTCCTGTCGAAGGCTTTGTCTGAGCAGAAGGCTTGGACTGCTGGACAGAAGGCCTTGTTGCAGGTCTGGTCGCAGTCGGCCTGTTCACTGACTGAGTGCCGTTTGAAGGCCTGGTGCTCTGAACTGAAGGCCTGGTATTTTGAGTTGAAGGTCTTGTACTCTGAGCTGAAGGCCTGGTGCTTTGAGCTGATGGTCTGGTCACCGGCTGCCTGCTTACAGACCTGCTGCCGCTTGAAGGGCGGGAAATCTGCTTCTTCTGAGCAGAAACCGACGATGACCTGCTTGAATTTGAACTGCCGTTTGAAGAACGAGTTGTGGTGGTAGAGCGTGAAGCGCCATTACGTGACTGGGCATCTGCATCAACCTGAAAAGCCACTGCTGCCGATCCTATCAGCATCGCAGCAAATAAGTTTCTGATTGTTCTCATGATTCTGCAGTTTTTAGGTTAATAGATATGGTACCTTTGCGACAAGGTGCGGAAAGAGTCTTCATCCTTCCGCCAGTATTCCTGAATGTCGGCAACTTTGTACCGCTTTGCAAACTCAAGTCTAACATAATCCGTGCCACATACCTTATCGAAGAGTCCGTAACCTGTTATGACCTCAAAAGCCTTCTTGTCAGGATAAAGCTCCGCAACCGCCTGCATCACATAGAATTGCGTCTCTGTTATACGCGCCTTTTCATAGTCTGTGAAAAAATACTGGAGTCCCTTTACAAGCTCACCTTTCTGACTTCCCGAAAACGGTTTGAACCAGATTGTCCTGAAAGAAATTCCAGGAAGATTGTAGCTGTCGAGATGTTCCTTCAGCTTGACCGGATCGAGCCAGAGGGCTCCGAAGAGCTGGAACGGTAGAGTATATCCTATGCCTATGTTCATGAAGCCGTAAAGTTCACCGCAGACACCGGCTGCGGCATAATACATAGGAGTATCCTTGAACGGTATGTTCGGCGAAGGCAGCACCCACGGAAGACCTGTATCTTCATAAAGCATATCACGGGTCCAACCTTCCATAGGAACCACCTTCAGACGGCATTTCGCAGGATTCTGATTTCCCTTCTGTCCCCTGTTCAGGCCTTCCTCATTTATAAGTTCCGCAAGTTCGCCTACAGTCAGTCCATACACATACGGTATCCTGTACTGACTTACAAACGAATTGAAGGGCTGCTCGACGTAGCAGCCTTCTATCTTAGTACCTCCCAACGGATTAGGTCTGTCAAGAACAACCACTTCGATATCCTTTGCAGCACATGCTTCCATGACAAGGCCGAGAGTGCTGATGAACGTATATGAACGCACTCCGACATCCTGTATGTCATATACCATAACGTCTATCCCCTCAAGCATCTCCGGTGTCGGCTTCCTTGTCGCCCCATAAAGGGAATAAACAGGAAGACCTGTAGCCTCGTCCTTAGTATCCGAGACCTTTCCACCTGCATATACATCGCCTCTGACCCCATGTTCAGGACCATAAAGAGCCACAAGCTCGACCCCGGGGGCATTATAAAGAATGTCTACAGTGGAGTTCAGGTATCTGTCGACTCCGCTCGGATTGGTGACAAGTCCGACACGTTTGCCTATGAGTATGTCGAATCCACGGTCACGCAGGACTTCTATTCCTGTCTTCACAACAGGGGCACCTGCATATGACATGAGGGCGAATGACAGCAGAACTGCCGTAAGGAACAAGCGTTTCATAAACGGTAAGTTATTGTTTTTCAGATTTAAATATTCATTATTTTTCCTGCGAAAAGGATCCTGTCAGCTTCAAGATCGGCTATCATATAAAGGAACGGACGGTCGATTACGACTGACGGCACCGGGTCGACCCTTGCCGAAGTGAGACTAACTGTGACTGTCGTGACAGCAGCGGCCTCGGAACCCTTCTCATCCACATCCACGACAGCTTTCTGATACACATCAGACACAGTCAGCGGCCCACGCGCTATACCGGAGAGATCTGCAGCCGAGGTAAAAGCCGTACGGACACCCATAGCCTCCAAAGTCTTTACAAGAGACATTTCGCTCCCGACCTTGAACTTCGGCATGGAAAGTCTCACTCTTGTATTCTTCACATGTGACATGACATCTTTCAAGCCACCCTCAGACATGTACGACACGACTCCGTTCACTCCGATATCCTTGGATGGAAGCATTATATACATGGAGTACCTTCCGCCTTTATACGGAATGCTTACAAGGGTGTTTCCTGCATAGTCAACATATCCGCAGGTAAGGGTTCCGTTCATGAACAGGACATCAGCATCCCCTTTGGAGCCGTGGAAAACAGCTGCGGCTGTAGACGCGGGATCGAAAGGTTTTTCCCAAGGGGCCTTGAAATACAGGGCATTGGCAAGTACCATAACCATCTGTGGGGTAAGTTTGTTCACTATGCCTTTGATCATGCCTTCAGTGTTTTCCGAGCACCAGCTGTTGATAGCATGTACCGTGGAGGGATCGGAAAAGTCCATGACATCGGCAAAGGCACCATATTCCTTCGACAACAGATCCACATAGGTGTTCCTTACTGAGAAGTCGTCATTGATCCATACTGAATTTGCAGATTTCACCGTAACAGTATCACCGTCACCAAGCTCCGCCTTACGGAAAAGACAGCCGCCCAAGGCATTGTCCAGCTCGGTCCTGGTCTGTCCCTCAGCACCTTCAGCAAGCATCGAAAGGGCGACTCCTGCGCTGTAAGGAGAGACGGTTACATTCTCATCCGGAGCCGACTGCCGGAGTGCATTCCTGAAGACCTTGACTGAGAAACCCAGCTCAGATCCGGGAACGACGGAATCCTCCTGCACCTTAGGAGCACATGAAACAAGTAATGTCATTGTTGCGAAAAGGATGAAAGCTTTCATAATCGTTCGTTTTATTTTTTACCATATTCAGGATCGACCTTGACAGTCATGGTAACCAGAACCGTAACCAGACAGCAGACCATTACAAAAATGAAGAAATTGGTATAACCCACCGCCTCCTGTATGTATCCTGCGACCATTCCAGGCAGCATCATGCTCAAGGCCATGAAGGCTGTACACAACGAATAATGTGCCGTCTTGAATTCACCCTCGGAAAAATAGATGAGATACAGCATGTAGGCAGTGAAGCCGAAACCGTAACCGAACTGGTCCAGAGCCACACAAGAGCCTATGATCCAGATGTTTTCCGGCTGGAAAGCCGCAAGGAAAACAAAGGAAAGACACGGCAGGGTAAGGCTCATCGCCATAGGCCACAAGGCTTTCTTAAGGCCCCACCTTGATGCTGCTATGCCTCCGAGAATGCCTCCGACCGTCAGGGCAGCCACTCCCACGGTTCCATATACGACACCGACCGCTTCAGTCGAAAGTCCGAGTCCTCCCTCTGCCATGGAATCCAGAAGGAAAGGATTCATCATCTTGACAAGAAAGGCTTCCGGAAGTCTGTACAGGAGCATGAAAAGCATGGCTATCCATATTCCTTTCTTGCGGAAAAATGTTGCGAAGGTCCTTCTGAACTCCTTGAAGATGTCCTTGGCACGCACGCTCTCCGACCTGCTGTCGGCTGCCGGACGCGGAAGTCCCCATGTATGATACAATGTGACCGCAGCAAAGATCACAGCAGAGAGTATGAGGGTAAGTTTCCATGCCATATGGACATCTCCCGTCCTGCGGTCAAGAAGGCCGGCCAAGGCGACAAGGACTCCCTGTCCGAATATGGACGAAAGACGATAGAAGGTACTTCTTATTCCAACGAACTCAGCCTGTTTGTTGGAATTAAGTCCGAGCATATAGAAGCCGTCGGCAGCAATGTCGTGAGTAGCCGAGGCGAATGCCGTTATCCAGAAGAGAATAAGGGTCACATAAAACAGAGGAGATGATGCGAACAAGGCTCCGTCTCCCTTCGGCAGCATGAACGGGAGAAGCATCATAGCCACGGACATAAGAACCTGCATGGATATGATCCACCATCTTTTTGTCCGGATTATGTCTACAAAAGGGCTCCACAGAGGCTTTATGACCCAAGGCAGATAGAGCAGGCTGGTATACAGGGCCAGCATGCCGTTCGGCATGCCCATGTTCTTGAACATGACGACCGAGATGTTGTTCACGATAAAGTACGGAATACCCTCAGCGAAATAAAGGGTCGGTATCCAAAGCCATGGATTGCGGTATTCTTTCATAATTCAGTTCCTGGATAATAATGTTCGAGAATCTCCCCGTATGTATAACCTTCAGAAGCCATCACTGCCGCTCCTATCTGACACAGACCCACGCCGTGACCCCAGCCGGCCCCATTGATACGTATTCTGCTCCACATGTCTGAAGATGCTGCCGGACGGCCGTACTGATCGATATATTCAACGTCGAATGCCGAGCTCTTGAGATGAGATTCCGACAACAACCTTCTGATTTCCAACTCCTTTCCGACCACGATCGTCTTTGCAGACCCCTTTATTTCCAACTTGATGATTCTACCGGAAGGTCCTCTGTCAACAGGGGTAAGGGATTCCAGCAGGCCGATATCGCAGCCGCTCCTCCTGCTGATGATTCCGGAAATTTCCTCCCGGCTGTATTCAACTGTCCATCTGTAGAAATCGGCTGTCTCCTGATCGTAATTGTTCAGTACCTGACCAAGTATGTTCCTGTCACTGGTATTGCAGAAACACCTCTCTCCTTCCACATGTCCCGGAGTATCTGGCAGAGGCTGAAGATATGGCTTGTCCTCATCAGCCCAGCAGGAGCTGAAACGCTCCATCCTGCCGCCGCAGCACTTGGAAAAACGGGCGTCGCACAGGGCTCCGTCATAAGTCAGTACCTGACCCCATGTACGGTCTATCACCCGACGTACAGTCTTGCCTGTAGCCCTTGTCAGTCCCTGATACCTCTGACAGTGATCGTCAGCGCATACATCAAAGTCCGTATGATCCTGATGGTCATACCATCTTACATATTCATAAACTTCCGCATCCATGGTGTCGGCCTGATGCAGACGCATATCTATATCCGTCAAAACGGAAGGGAGGTCATGTACGCCATCGGGTACGGCAGCCTTTCCCTTGCCGCAGGCAGACTGGATCTGCGCCATCACCCATGAGCGGGAAATGACGGCATGTGCCTTGAGGAACTCCTCCGATGCGTAGGCGCTCATTTCGGATGAGATCACGCTCAGAAGGTAGTCCTCCACACCCACGACATTCACGGCCGTAAGCCTGTCCTTACCTACTATGATCTTCAAGGCTCCGGCGAACCTCTGGTCTTCTTTCCTTTCCCAATGAAAACCCACACCTATGGTGACATCATGAAGTACGAATGAAGCTTCGGCAAACATGGTTGAAGGATTCTGAGCCTCAAAATACAGTTCATCATACAAGGCTCCGTCATATTCTATCTTTCCTTCATTCAGCACCGCCTTCCTCCTGCCTGCACCGTCGGAGAGGATTTCGAAACTGATCTCCTTACCGGACATGATGCCGACCTCAAGAAGCGGCTGAGTCCTGGTCAAGCGACGGTTTATCATCTCCTGATCTTCCTGTGTTACAGACACTTCCGCTATCATTTCATTCAGAAGTACCGGAGTCATCTTATTGTATTCCTCTTCCACTGGAACGATGAAGACACCTCCCATGTCGGCACAGCCGGGGCTCATGGTAAGATGGTCAGGGCCGTCACTGAAATAATGATGCGAACGGTGGCGGCTGCGGAACACTACGACAGAGCGGAACTCTCCGTCCTTCCAGTACGAGAACAGATTGAAAAGCGGCTCCGTCTCGCCTTCCGGGATTTCAGCACAGTCCAGCAGGCGGTAGAAAAGCTTTGCGGCCGACTTGGAAGTCTGGGAACGCACGACATATACACCGGTCGTGAATCTCCTGTAATGGTACAGACTTGCATCCCCCTGACTGACAAGCGAATGAAGAACGTCCGGAGCCTGACCTGAAGATGCAAGCAGGTCGTCCACATCGTTCAGAAGCGGTATAAGTCCGTTCGGGGCAGCCTGAAAATGATGATGGTCAGGAGCTGATGCACCGCTGCGAGGACCATTGTAGAAGAAGGTATAACGGCTGTATCTTCTGGCAAGGTCGAGCATATCCACATACCTGTGCAGGATAGACTGGTCGGTATGTCTGTCCGCCGCTATCACCAGATGGTCGGGAAAGATCGGATACGGATTGACCAGGATATGATACTTCTTTCCCTTGCGGCCTTCAAACTTGAGCATAACCTGCTCAGGAGGACGGTTCTCGCGACAGAGGAAGCATCTTCTAGCCGCAATTTCAGCCTTGGAAAGCTTTGCTGCTGAAGATATCATCCTGGCAGGATTGAACTGCAGATTCACAGTCAGTCCGCCGGCATCCATCTGACGTACACGCACGTTCTTCAAGGCACGGAAGTTCTCACATGCAAGAGGCCAGCGTGACAGCTGGTCTCCGACAAATTTATGTATTGTATCCTGCTTCATCGCATTCTGGCTTCAAGTTCCCAGGTACGGATCCTGTCCTTATAAAGATTGTTTGCATTGACCTTCTCTATATCAAGGGCCGCATCGGAATTTCCCTCCCACCTTCGGCAGCAGTAGAGCACATCATATATACGGCCGATACGGTATTCGCGGCTTATCCTCAGTCCGAGGGCATAGTCCTCACCATAGCTGGTATTCGGAAGATTCAGAGTCCTAAGAAGAGGGGTCCAGAAGGCTCTCGGCGCCCCGAGTCCATTGATCCTCAAGGCATTGTTCCTGCCGTTGTCCTCAGTCCATTCTCTATGGTCGATCACTCCCGGAGGTATCGGATTCATCTGGAAATCCGTCATCTGATATGTTCCCACAACCATAGCGCACTTCTGCTCACGGAAGGCATCCACTATCTTCTGCAAGGTATCAGTACCGCTGTACACATCGTCACTGTCGAGCTGGACGGCATATTCTCCGCAGGCCTCATGATGCACTGCAAGATTCCAGCATCCGCCTATACCCAGATCGTGTTTGAGCGGCACAACATGGACAAGGCGTCCGTCGTGCGAAGCCATATCCTCAAGAAGCTGAGTCGTTCCGTCAGTAGAATGATTATCCACGACGATCACATTGAAAGGGAAATCGGATATCTGCGCCAGAGCACTCTCCACGGCATCCTTCACAGTACGGATCCTGTTGAAGACAGGTATCACTACAGAGGCTGTGACCGGGAAGGTCTGCTCACCGAACTCCCTGATATCAGGCTCCTTGAACTTCGGTTCAAGCCATGCCCCTATCCTCTTGAGATGGTCAGTGCAGACTTTCTCCATTTCCACCTGCACCGCACGGTTCTTGGGATCGACATAATCGAACTGCTTTTCACCTGACTTACGGTTGTCCGTCTCTATCTCAGTATAGAGGTATTCATTGATATGGACTATACGCTTCATCCTCAGACGAAGGTCATACAGAGCAGCCCAGCGGTAGTCATCCTTCATTGCGTGGACAGCCCTTCTGAACGATGAGGTCCTGAACACAAGGACACTTCCGAAATCGAAGTCATCCCTGAGCGCACCTTTCTGACAGTCGATCAGAGGATGCCTTCTCCGCACGACATTCCCTTCCGCATCCTCGACCAGTTCGTAATGATCCGCATACAGCATGTCTGCTCCGGTATCCTCCGCAATGGAAAGGATACGGTCAAGGGCGAACATGCCCATTTCAAGAGGATGGTTCTTTGTGTATATGAGTACGAATTTTCCCGACACCGCACCGGCCAGATCCCTGAGAGTCTGAGTCTCGCCGAGAGAGACGCCTGAAAGAAAGGTCACTCCGCAGAAAGAGGTGCTGCGGCTGAAGGAACCCACAGTAACTTCAAGGTCTTCGCCTGACATGGACGGAACAAAACATTCAATGCTGGACATGATCATATCTGTTTAATATATCAGACACAAATATAATCAATTTGCATTGCAAAATCAATCCGGGCGCAGTTTACGGATAAAAATCAGAGCAGAGCCAGCAGAGACTTGCGGATCATGGCGAATTCGGATTCGAAATTCGGGGTAAACACCCCTTTGCCTATATTGGCGTCGATATCGCACAATTCCCACCACATGCCCCCGTCGAGCTCCTCAGGATCAGGCTTCAGTTCAAAACTTCCCACAGCCGCATACACATTTATCAGTTCCTTCTCGACTTCGGACTCGAATTCATAAGTAAGCAGATGAATGGGATTGAACTGATTGAAACGGAGTTCTTCATATGATTCGCGGTAAAGGGCTTCAAGCAGATGTTCACCATATGCGACATGCCCGCCGACGGCAGTATCCCACTTGCCGGGCTGTATTTTCTTGAACGCAGGACGCTTTTGAAGATAAACCCTTGAATACCTGTCAATTATATGAAGATGGACAACCGGATGCAAAGGTTTCTTCCCTCCATGACAATACTCTCTGGCAGACCGCCCGACAACGAGACCGTTCGGCTCCACCACAGGGAAGAATTCTGTCCCCTGCGGTACATTCACCGGACTCCCGGCCTTTGGAGCCGGTATCAGCGGAGCTGTTTCATATGGATATATCAGTTCCATTGTCAGAAAATTATTTCCACGCAGAACGAAGACTGCTCCCCTACCTTTCCTTCCACGAAGACATGACGTCCGTCCTCCTTTTCCACTATGGCCTTATAGATGGAAACAGTCTCCTGAGGCTTTATCTCATGGTTGAAATTGATGGTGAACTCCTTGACAGGCTTTTCGGAGGATATCTCATAATTTACCGCATTCATAGCCCACTGCATATACATTGCATTGTTGGCATGGCCGTTCATATCCAGATCGGAATATGCCACTTCATGCTCCATCACAAGCCTTACTTCTGCGTCCTTCGGGATCACCACCTTGTCAGCCGGTTCATCAAGCACGTTCTCACTGCACACCGTCCCTTCATCCAGAAGATGAGGATCGCGCACAAGCCTGCGCGTGTCAAGATTAAGCACCAGCCATGAGGTCGTAGCCTTCACCCTCGGCCTTCCTTCCTTGTCTGTCATCAGAAAATCCCTGAGGTAGAACAGACGGTCAAGCCCCTTGTGCCATGTTGTCAGCGAAACATCTTCACGCCATTTCGGGGTATCTGTAAAAACCACGTGCATGCGCGACAGGACCCATGCCGTCCTCGAAGCTATAAGGTCATCATAACCGAAACCGAGAATGCTGGCATGAAGATTTGCGGCTTCCTGAGCCAGATCCATGAAAGATGCCGGCTTGAGCCTCCAAGACATGTCGGTATTATAGCAGGGTATATGAAATTTCTGAGTAAACTTATTCATCTCTATTCCTTTCTTCAATCACAGGATATTCACAATCTCCTGTTCTTCAGGAGTATACAGTATTCTATCCACCACTTCCGGAAACATATGTCCGGTCACGACATAGGCTGCAAGCAGAACGACAGCAGCAACTACCAGCCACATAATCGCTTTCAGAACTGATTTCCACAGAGATCTGGCCGGTTTCTGCGGGAGGGCTTCGGGTTCTGGTTCTGGCTCAGGCTGCGGATCGGGTTCAGATTGCTGCTCGGGTTGCGGTTCGGGTTCTGACTGAGGCTCCGATACCGGTATACATTCCTCCGCCGGTTCGTCCAGCGGTTCCACGACCAGCTCCTGGGATGGTTCTGGAAGAGGTTCAGGAACAGGTTCCGGCATGATTTCGGGCTCCGGTTCTTCGGCTGGCTCGGGTTCGACAACTGGTTCAGGCTCGACAATTGGCTCTGGCTCTGCTACCGGCTCGGATCCAGTTGCAGAAACAGGTTCTTCGACTGGTTCAGGATCAGCGACCGGCTCGGGTTCTACTACCGACTCAGGGTCAGTGGAAGGAACAGGCTCGCTGACGGGAACTTCCTTTTCATAAAGCATAGCCTTCAGATCTGCAACCGCGGCTGTGACCTCTTCCGGACTTTCCTTGTGGGTCTTGAGAGAAACAGGTTCAAGTCCGAATCCTTCAGGATATATGTCCAGTTCTTCATCCGCCACAAAAAAAAGATGATTCTCCTTAGTTGCCCTCAAACGTCCCAGCCCAGGGAACACCACTGTCTTCTTCTCATGAAGCACAGCCTTGAGTTCCTTCAGAAAATCCCTTAAAATTCTTTCTGCCATATCGGGATCGACCTTGTTGGATGATGCATAGAATGCTGTCAGATCATCACCATCATCAGGCTTGGCCCTGAAGAACAGACGTCGATAAGGTGGATTTATGGTATAACCTTTATCTGAGAAAGTAGACGGAACGATCTCAGCCACAAAACAGCCGAGACCGGGCAGCACAACCCTGTCCTGATCCAGAATCAGTTCCTTAACCATTTTTGATAAAAGATCTATATCCATAGGTATCCCGTTTAAAAAGTTTCACAAATGTACTGAAAAAGTTCCTTTTTCTGCAGGAATTTGAAAAAAGTGACAAAAAATCACAAAAAAATCGCAAAAAAGTTTGGAGGTAAAGAAAAAATGTCTACCTTTGCAATCCCAAACGAAAACAAAACGTTTGAAACAACAAATTCCTGAATAGCTCAGTTGGTTAGAGCATCTGACTGTTAATCAGAGGGTCCCAGGTTCAAGTCCTGGTTCAGGAGCCACTAAAAATCAAGAGGTTACGAGAAATCGCAACCTCTTTTTCTTTGTGTACATACCCTTTATAGCCTTGTCACTCAACTCTCTCTGACTCACAGGGCTTTACACATTTACGGGTGCACCGCATGGTACACCCGTAAATGTGTAAGAAACTGACAGTCAAGCCGATACAGAACAGCACAATGTGACGTTATGTCGTGCATTGGAAAACGGGAGTTGGCCTGAAGACAACTTCCAGACCGTCGTATGCGGCTTTTAAAGGGTATGGAAGAGATCTGTCCAGTTCCGCCTGCGTTCCATGCAGTGTCCTTGCAAGATGGGTCAGATAGACAGGCTGTCCGTCAGAAGGGGTATAGCGACCGGTCATTTCAATGACTTTGGCGATCCTCTCCACATCCGAGATGCTTGAATGGCCGAATATACGGTAATCGATATGATGTTCCATGCCCATAGTGGCTTCCATTATAAGCCCCGTCAAAGTATTCTCGGTCGACCCATGATTCTCGAACCCCGCCAATTTTGCTGCAGCTGCAGGAATACCTGCCGTATCTGTTGCGTACAGGACTCTCGCGCCATGTTTCTCTATCAGATATATCAGGGGCTGCTCAAAGGCATTACGAGTCGTATGACTGGCTGGCAAAGCAGTAACGGCAATATCCCCGACCTGCACAGGCTGACCGACATACAAAGGTATTATTTCAGGCATCTCTGCACCGGTTTCCCTGACCGCCTTCATAAAATCCATTCTGGCGATATCATACCATGTCTGACTTAAATAAACTTTTTTCACACCGGCCTTGAGCGCTGCTGCAGGACTGTAATGGTCTCCGTGGGAATGCGTATAGAAAATGGTTTCCGGTCTTGAATCCGAAGGAATCATTTCAATATTTCCCATAGTCAGGTCAAACAGAATGCTGCAGTCGACCATGATGCTAGAGTATCTGCGATGTTCACCTCTGTCATCCCGTCCATTCCAATCTGCAGCACCTGTTCCAAGAAACAGGACAGACAGGTCCTCAGGTCGGGATGACGGGGTCCTTGCAAACATATCAGCAGCCGTTCCCTCAACGCCGATGGCAGCGAGGGAAGCAGCTGAAACTTTAAGGAAAGACCTTCTGTCCATATTGACCATCAGTTATTTACAGGACGGATAACAAAGAAGAAGTCATATTCCGCAGCCGGAATCATATATTCATCACGCGGCCAGGCACCCCATGAGTCCACACAGCCGAGACCCATCTGACGGAGGTCGAAATTGACATATGTCTTTCCGAGCGAACGGACATTCTCGCAGGCAAGAGCCTTAAGCTCCAGTGAATGGGCCTGATTATCATCAAGGGCACGTACATCAAGCTGCTCCACACTGAAAGGAAGAGCAGATGCAGAGAACTTCACATCAGAAGTAATCTCCAGGCCGGCTCCGTTGTCATCCAGAACCTTCATCCACTTTATCTGCGTCCTGGTTCCTGACTCCTGAGGTCTGACATACCCGTAATGGTACTGATCCTCAACTCTCTGCACATAATGTCCCATAAGGGCAGCAGAGTTTCTGTCGGCATAATTCTCAAACGGGCCCAAGCCGAAATATTCAAGGGTAGAATATTCGCCAGGCATGGCCAGCTGCATACCGAAGCGAGGAAGATAAGCACAGTCAGCAAGTCCTCCAGCATCCTTGAGGCTTTCAACAGCAGCAACCGTTCCGTCTGCATAGACATAATACTTCATGCTCACGGCGGCAGCACCGGCAATCGGCTCATAAGCGACTGTCACGGCATAACAGTCCTCGAACGCCTCCACATCGAAGGATGCAACCTTGAGCTCAGGGAAACGCCACATTGCGAATTTCTGATCGAACTTCGCTCCAAGGTCGTTCTCTGTCGCCGCTCTGGTAAAGCATGGCTTGAGAGGCTCGCAGACGAGGTTTCTTCCGCCAAGTTCATAGCTGACAAGAGCTCCGTCGGAAGCATCGAAAACCGCCTTCCAAGGAGCTGTACGCTCTGAAAGCACACCGTCATAGGTCATGGTGCCGGAGAATGTCACGACACTTCCTGCCTTATGGTACGAAGGAAGGCCGGAATGATTTGCAAAAACAGGCAGAAGGGCTTCATTGACCGCAATCTGATCATAGGCCACTTCCGTTCCGGCAGGAAGGATTCCATCCGCACGCTTGAGAATATAACGGACATTAAGATATACATCATGTGGGGTCAGATCCGCATAGCCGCAAGCCTGTCTGAGTTCAGCTTCATCAAAACCGAGACCGACAGTCACAGTTTCCTGAGGAGCAGCCTCGACTGAAGGACAGACACCTGCCAGAACACGTACTCCATCCACTTCCACATCCCACTCAAGCATATAGCGTGAAAGATCGATAAAGAAATTCTCATTATAGACATTGACCTTGCCGGCAAGAGCCTCGGAAGGAGTCGCGGAGGTCAGGACAGACCTGTACTGATAGGCAACCTCATATGCATGAGGATGGAGAGACCTGTCGGCAGCTATCACACCGTTGCAGCAGAATGAATTGTCCGAAGGATCGTAATCATTCATGTCACCGCCGTATATGAAGACATGATCGGTCCCGCAGGCTGCATCTGCAGGCCATTTCTGAGCCTGATCGACGAAATCCCAGATGAAGCCGCCCTGATAACGCGGATATTTGCGTACAAGGTCCCAATACTCCTTGAAACCGCCCATCGAGTTGCCCATCGCATGGGCATATTCGCACTGGATAAGAGGCTTCGACGGATCGGTAGCGAGATATTTCTCGCACTGCTCGTAACGGAAATACATAGGACAGGCGATATCGGTGTTAGGACTGTTCCTGCCGTCCTTGTAATCGAAGCTTCTTTCGTAATGAACCGGTCTGGAAGGATCCATCTCCTTCACCATCGCATAGCCTTTCGCGAAATTAGGACCGTCACCGGCTTCATTTCCCATGCTCCAGATGATTACGGAAGGATGATTGAAATCCCTCTGCACCGCCCTGCGTATCCTTTCAAGATGCGCAGTCTCAAACTCCGGATCCTTAGCCAAGGTATGCTCGCCATATCCCATTCCATGGGATTCGATATTAGCCTCTGCAACCACATAAAGGCCATACCTGTCGCACAGAGAATACCAGAGAGGGTCATCAGGATAGTGACAAGTACGTACAGCATTGATATTGAGCTGCTTCATGATGAGAATATCCTGTATCATGTCAGCTTCGCTCACCACATAACCTTTGTACGGGTTCATCTCGTGTCTGTTCACACCCTTGATGAGCACAGGCTGACCGTTGACCAGA
The DNA here is from genome assembly GCA_017626355.1 of Bacteroidales bacterium. Taxonomy (GTDB): domain Bacteria; phylum Bacteroidota; class Bacteroidia; order Bacteroidales; family UBA932; genus Cryptobacteroides. The sequence goes on along the minus strand of JAGAIY010000016.1, from coordinate 44,595 downwards.
AGCTGGCCTCCGGCAATCTCCACATCCCTGAATCCCATCTTGATGGATGTAGCCTCAGTACGGACTCCTTTCTTGTCATAAGATGCGACACTGAGCGTATACAGCCAAGGAGTCTCTGCCGTCCACTGCTTTACCGAAGGCACCGACACCACTGTCTCCACGCATGGACGACCGTTTTCCGAGATGTTTCCCGAATTGACAGGCACCTGCACGGAAGCCACCTCATTGCCGGAAGGATCGGCGATTGTGAATGACACGGAAGCCACTCCCTTCGACACTTCTGCATAAAGGGACGCTTCACCTGAAGCAGAACCGGTCACGCGGATATCTTCAAGTCTCTTCTTCTCACGCGAATAGACATAAACGTCACGGGCCAGTCCCGAGAAACGGAAGAAATCCTGGTCTTCGAGATAAGTGCCGTCACACCAGCGGAAGATCTCGAGAGCGATGAGATTCTCGCCCTCCTTCACATACTTCGTAATATCGAACCTCGCCTCAAGCTTGCTGTCCTCGCTGTATCCTACTTCCTTTCCGTTCACCCATACCCTTACATTGGAAGTAGCAGAGCCTATGTGAAGGAAGACATCCTTGCCTTTCCAATCTTCGCCTATCACGAATGTCCTCCTGTACTGTCCCACATGATTCTTTTCGGCAGGAGGATATGGAGGATTGTTTTCATAATGTCCCCTCCAGGCATATCCGATGTTGACATACAGCGGATCTCCGTATCCGTTGAGCTCCCACAGACCGGGAACAGGGATTTCATCCCATGCGGAATCATCATATGAAAGGCTGTGGAAATCCGCAGGACGCGCTTCGGCAGTCTCGTTCCAGTTGAACTTCCATAACCCGTTCAACGAAAGATTCAATCCTCCAGCATCAAAAGTCGCAGACATAGGAAGACGGTTCCGCTGAACCACCTGAGGATCCTGCCAGTCAGGCATTACGTCAGCTGCAAGATTCAGCGAAGCCATGCACATTGCGGCAAGGCAAAGCACATTCATAAAAAGTCTTTTCATCGTCAATTGTTTTATGTGTTACTAATAGTGGTTATGCAGAAATCATATGACTTCCAGATCAGCCGCAGGCATCCAGCCCTGTCTGCCGTCCGCTAGCTCGATGTTGACCCAGGCTCCGACCTCGTCCATAAGCCTTACCTTCGTACCCTCATGAAGTATGAACAGATCCTTGGAAACTTCACCGGAAGGTGAACTCTTGACAGAAGTGACAGGACGCATCACGACAGCCTCATCAGCCTTCATATAATCGTTCTTCTGCCAGATAGAGAAGCTCAGACACATGACCGCAACAAGCAAAGCGACTATGCCGCCGAAGAAACCGGTTCTTCTCCAAGCCGCTTCCCTACCCCGTGCAAAGACAAGGACAAGACAAAGGGTCAGTCCGAGGAAAACAAGAAACATTACGGCCCAGGTGTCCGAATCCGCAAGATAGCACAGGCCTCTTGTCCAGGTCTTGAGGATGAACTCCGGAACGGGGTCTATCCTGTCCTGAATGCCGCTGTTAAGAAGTTCAAGATTGAAACGGGCATCCTCATATGAAGGATCAAGCTTCAGAGCCCTTTCATAATACAGGATGGCCATCGGCACATTACCGTCCTTGAACCAGGCATCAGCAGTATTGCAGTAAAGCGGAGCCGATTCCATTCCGGCATCGGAAATCATTGTGTAACCGTCTACCGCATCTGTCCATCTGCCCTCCGTATATGCCTGATTTGCAGCATTCCACAAAGAATCCACATAATCATTGACCTGTGCATCTGCCGCAAAAGGAAGTCCGATCATTATCAGGACAGCCAAGGCAGCGGACTTTCTCGTATTGCTTCTCGACTTCATATTGGAATCTATTGAAGATATGACATCTACCGACGCATTGTAATGAGCCGTCATTGCGTCATGTCCCGAATCAGGAGAATAACGGGCGAACTCGCAGGCATCCAGAATCTCCACAAAGGAAGAAACCAAGGTCTGATCCACATTTCCTTCCAGCAGAGCCTCGGAAATCCTATCCTTGGAAAGTTCAGCCACAGGAATGTTCAGCTTATCCGAAATGAAGCCCAGCAAGGCCTTGTGAAGTTCCTCATAGAAGGCGGTATAAAGATTCTGCTTCAGGAAGGTGCCGGCAAGCTGCAGACGTTTCAGGGCCATCTTGGTAGCCTTCCTGTTCCTTGTTCCCACCACATCAGCCCTTCGCTGCTCCATCTTGACATTCAGCACGAAGGCCGCTCCTGCCACGATGAAAAGCAGAACCATGATGAACCAGAACAGGCCGGAACCGACAAAGAAGGAGCCCTTGGAAGCCAGCATCGGATTCTTCGTATTGATGAAACGCACATCACTGCCGAGATTCCTCACATCCTTCTGCGTGCTTCCGGATACGATGATGCCCGTACTTTCCGTTTCAGCACCCTTTTCCACAACGACATGAACAGGCTGCGACTCGAGGGTCACATACTTCTTTGCATTGACATCGTAATATGAATATCTGACCGGTTCTATGACGAAGTCGCCATGACTGCGTGGAATGAACGGGAATTCATAGAACTTGCTTCCTGAAGTGCCGCTCTTGTCCACATTGTCGGAAATCTTCGTATCATACACCTCCATATCCGGCGGGAAGCTGACTTTCGGAGCTTCGAGAAGGGACACATTTCCCTTTCCGCTTATGGTCACTACAAGTGATGCAGCCTCATGGGTCTTGAGGACATCCTTGCTCAGTCTGACAGACATATCGAACTCGCCGACTCCGCCTCCGAACGACGCAGGAGCACCTGAAGGAAGGGGCGATACATTCACCTTGACAGGCTTTGAAGAGACCTTCTTCCTTACCGTCCTGTAGTCATCGAAGAATCCGTCGAATATGCTTGTGCCCGGCGATGACACACGCATCTGTACCAGACATACAAGCTCTGCCGGGTCAATGATTATGCTTCCCTGCTGCTGAGGTATCAGGACAAATTTCCTCAGCAAGGCTGAATTGTATATCTGACCGTCATATGTTTCACGAGTGAACTCGATATTGCTCGGCGCTTCGGTCTCCTGACTCCAGAAGCCGTTGAATGTAGGAAAGCTTGCGCTTTCAAAACCGGCGATGTTGACTCTCTGATAAAGCTTTATGACCGCGACTACAGGTTCTCCCACCACGACATTCGTCCTGCTGAGAGACAGGTTCAGAAAAATATCTTCATCACTTACCTGACCGTTAGACTGGCGCTGAGCCTGCTGCCCCTGCTGTCCCTGCGAAGAGGACTGGGACCTGCCGCCTGATCCTGAAGCCACGACCTCTACAGACACAGGCTTTGACTGTATCTCGGTTCCCTTCACCTTTGCTACAGCTGACGGTATCGTGAAGTTTCCCGCCTTGACAGGCTTCAGAACATATGTATATGTGGTCTGGACAGACTTAGTGGTCTTTCCGTTTATCATCCTCACACTTGTAGAGCGTCCCTGCTGCGGTCCCCACAATACGCTGAAGTCTTCCCCCGGCGTCCATGTAAAACCGGAAGGATTGTTCTCTCCCTCTATAACGAATGTAACATTGAACTGCTCGTCCACAGCTACAACATTATGTGTCTGCACCTGAATCTCAGTCTGTGCATATGCCGCTGCTGCTGCAAAAAGCAAAGCAACGGCTGCAAACAGCTTTCTCATATATCTTTCTCCTTTTACCAATTCTTCTCTCTCTGCCTTGACTTAAGAGCCTTGGCTTTTTCTTCCTTTACCTTTTCCTGTGTTTCCTTTTCCTTGGCCTGAATAGCCTGAAGCATCTGCTGGGCAGCCTGAGGGCTTATCTTAGGCTGCTGCCCCTGCTGAGGCTGGTCGTTCTGGTTCCGGTCCTGATTCTGATCGTTCTGATCCTGATTCTGGTCCTTCTGATCATTATTCTGATCATTCTTGTCCTGATCCTGGTTCTGATCGTTCTGGTTCTGGTCCTGGTTCTGATCCTGATTCTTATCGTTCTGGTCCTGCTGATTCTGCTGGTTTTCCAGCATCTTTCTGGCATAAATGAAATTCTCCTTCGCATCCAGATCGTCCGGTCTGACAATCAAGGACTTGGCAAACGCATCGACAGCAGTCTGATAATCCTTCATACCAAGTGCCGCATCACCCCTATTATACCAGTAATCAGCTGAAGAAGCTGTGGTCGGAGCCACATCCTTCACCCTGTCCAGAACCTTTCCAGCCTGCTCCATATCCCCCTGTCTGTAAAGTGTCGATGCAAGATTGTAATTCGCCGCCACAGACATGGAATCCTTGACTAGAGCCTTCCTGTAATCAATATCGGCCTCGCGGTAATTCTCCTTGCGGAAATCCCGGTTGCCCCTGCGCACATCCTTTCTGTCCGCCTGAGCATAGGCTGACATGCAAGCCATCGTCATAAGCAGCATAACAGGAACAATATATCGTAACACTTTCATATCAATCATCGTATAAACAAATGTTTCTTCGACCTGCGGTCACCCACAAGCATTTCAAGCACGAAAAACAGCAGGGCGATGCCCATGAAGTACATGAACTGCTCGTCAAATTCCTCAAAGACGATGGAACTGTATTTCTCGTCCTCCATCTTACGTATGTCGTCTATGATCGGATTGAGTCCGAACTCGCTGTTTCCGGCGCGCACATACACGCCGTTTCCAGCCTTCGCAACCTCCTGAAGCACATTCTCATCAAGCTTCGTCACCACGATATTGCCGTCCCTGTCCTTAAGAAGACCGCCATCCATAGGAACAGGCTTGCCCTCAGGAGAGCCGACACCGATCGTGAAGACACGCACACCCATTTCAGCTGCCTGAGCTGCCGCGGCCACCGGATCATCCTCATGATTTTCTCCATCCGTTATGACAATTATGGCACGGCTCTTTTCACTCTGTACGCTGAAGCTCCTCAAGGCCGTGTTGATGGCCTCACCGATCGCAGTTCCCTGAATCGGAACCGACTCAGTGGATATCGTATTGAGAAACATCTTGGCGGAAACATAATCCGTGGTTATCGGAAGCTGCACGAAAGAATTTCCGGCGAACACGATCAGGCCTATGCGGTCGTCGCGAAGCTTGTCCACAAGCCTTGATATGGCGAGCTTGGCCCTTTCAAGCCTGTTCGGAGAATAATCTTCCGCAAGCATGGAATTCGACACATCGAGAACTATCATGATCTCCGCACCCTTGGTTTCATGCTCCTTCAGCTTGGCACCTATCTGAGGTCTCGACAAGCCTATTGCGAAAAAGAAGAAGCCGATGGAGAAGAGAGTCAGTCTGACCCATGTCCTGGACTTCGAATACGACGGCATCAGCTGTCTCACAAGCTTCTCATCGCCGAATCTGCGGATTCTCCGCGCCCTGAACTTGAGCACAAGCGCCTGCACAAGGAAGAACACCGGTATGAGCAGTATCAGAAAAAGATATTGTGCCTGAGCAAAATTTATCATGGCAACCTCCTTATTACAAACCAGTTAAACAAAAGTTCCAACAGCAGGGCAAGCAGAGCGAGAAGGGCATATGTTCCGAAAAGCTCCTTGTATACAGGGAAACTGTCGACAGTAGTACGGGCCTTCTCCATCTTGTTGATCTCGCTGTAGATCTCGGCAAGCTTTGTATTGTCCGTAGCACGGAAATAACGTCCTCCCGTAGCCTCTGCTATATCTGAAAGCAAGGCTTCGTCTATCTCAACCTTCACATTCTGAACCTCCACACCCCAAGGAGTCATCACCGGATACGGAGCTGTTCCGTTCGCTCCCACACCGATGGTATATACGCGCACTCCATAAGTCTTGGCTATTTCCGCCGCCATCTGAGGGGAAATCTCTCCCCTGTTGTTCACTCCGTCAGTAAGAAGAATGACTACACGGCTCTTGGCATCAGAATCCTTCATCCTCGCAACCGCAGTCGCAAGACCGTTGCCGATAGCTGTTCCGTCTTCGATAAGGTCCGTCTGAACCTCCTTCATCATGTTGATCAGAGTGGCACGGTCCGTTGTCAAAGGACACTGGGTGAAGCTTTCTCCGGCAAAGACAACTATTCCCATCCTGTCTGTAGGACGCTGGGATATGAATTCGATGGCTATGTCCTTGGATGCGTTGATTCGGTCCGGAGTGAAGTCACGTGCAAGCATACTGGTGGACACGTCCATTGCAAGGATTATATCGATACCCTCGGTATCAACCCTTTCCATCTCCTGAGACGAGCGTGGACGTGCAACGGCGACAATGATCATCGCAAGAGCGAATGTCCTGAGCAGGAACGGAACATGACGGACATAAGCCATGAAGGAACGTCCTCCGGCCATCCACGGGATGCTGGTAGATACCCTCATATGAGGCCTTCGGCCGGAAAGTTCAACCCATATGTAGCGCAGCACCAGCAGCGCCGGCACCACCATCAGCCATAAAAGTCTAGGATACTCGAAAAACATCACTCATTCCCTCCTTCTTCAGACGCCCCGGCTTCACCCGACACGACAGGTGCATCCTCTTCAACATCAGCCTGGTATGTCTCCGTAACGAAACGGACGGCAACCGGCAATGCGGAAGCATTATCCTCATCCGAGGCTATATATTTAGCGAACTTGACGAAATCGGCCCTGTCGAAAAGCTGCCTGACCTCATCAAGCAGTTCCTTTGAAACATCGACAGCCTTCATTTCCTCAAATATTTCCACTGTTGTCATCTCCATCGCGGATATCCCGTAACGTGAAGCCATATACTCCCTCAGGACATCAGTCACTCCCGAATAGAACTGCTTCTGCTTTTCCGGAACCCACAGCCTGTTTCCTCTGTACTTGTCAAGCTCACGAAGAGCGATGATGTGCGCAGGATCCTTCTTTACCGACGCAGGATCGGAAGCCCTTCTGTGTCTGATTATCAGATAGACGGCAAGAATGATGAGCAGGACCACCGCCATTCCACCCAGAACCCATGGAAAGACCTCTGCGAAAGTAAGCGGATAACGGATCTGTCCTTTTATGTCATGAGGAACGAAGGTCGCAGTATCGACAGGCATGGTCTTGACTTCAAGCCTCATCGGCTCAAACACAAGGGTATCGGCGACACCGTCTTCCGACAGCCTTCCGATTGCAATCTGTGGCAGTTCATAGACCCCTTCCTCAAATGAAGAAATGACTATGCTTCCCTTGATGTCAAAGCGGTTCGGAAGTCCCTTCTTCTGCTTTGTAACCTTCACGGTATCAAGCTTCCACGGAGACAGGTACATCATCCTGTAGTCCTGTTCCTGTGGAATCTCTGGCAGAACGAGCTGCGTCCCCTCAACCACGTCCTTCAGTTCGAACCCGTACAGAAGCTGATCGGCCACAAGCACAGAATCCCTCTCCTGCAGCTGGGTCAGGAAGGCACCCTTGACAGGTATGACCTTACCCTGCTGCACGAAAGCCGTGTCAGCGACCTGAGCAGAAACAAAAACCGAAGAACACAGCAATAATATATATATCAATGCCTTACGCATAAACTATCTGTTTTTGAACAATGTCATGAGCCCCTTTACATAATCATCATCTACGGCAATGCTGACCTTGTCCACATTATATTTCATGAACAGTTTCGAAGAGGTCTGCTCCATATTCCGGAACCATTCCTCGTACGCCACCCTCATCTTCCTGTCGGAAGTGTTTATCCAGGCTGTCTGTCCTGTCTCCGAATCCTTTATGTTCACCAGACCTATATCCGGGATGCTCCTTTCACGCGGGTCGTATACCTCGATCACAGACAGGTCATGTCTGTTCACGGCTACCTTCAGAGCATCTTCATACCTCGGTGAACCGTCTGCATTCACATCTATCATGTCCGAAAGCAGGAAGGCCGTGCATTTCTTCTTGATTGCATTCGTCAGATAACGCAAAGCCTCGGATATGTCCGTACCGTCCACCGTCGGCTGGAATTCTATGATTTCACGGATGATGTGCAGAAGATGGCTGCGTCCCTTCTTCGGAGGAATGAACTTCTCTACCTTCTCACTGAAGAACAGGGCACCGACCTTGTCATTATTGATGATTGCGGAAAAAGACAGTACCGCAGCTATCTCTGCAAGCACGTCCCTCCTGCTCTGGCCCGCCGTACCGAAGAGTCTGGAACGGCTGACATCCACAAGAAGCACGACGGTCAGCTCCCTCTCTTCCTCAAAGACCTTCACATAAGGCGAACGAAGACGTGCCGTAACATTCCAATCCATGTTACGGACATCGTCACCATACTGATACTCACGCACTTCGCTGAATGCCATACCGCGTCCCTTGAAGGCCGAATGGTATTCTCCTGCAAAGATCTGATGCGAGAGAGCCCTGGTCTTTATCTCTATCTTCCTGACCTTCTTCAACAGGTCATTTGCACTCATTCCTTCCATCCTATGGAACCTCTACCGCATTGATTATCTCCGATATGATCTGATCTGTCGTCATGTTCTCGGCTTCAGCTTCATATGTAAGGCCGATACGGTGACGGAGCACCTCGTAGCAGACTGCACGCACATCCTCAGGAATGACGTATCCCCTCCTCTTGATGAAGGCATAGGCCTTGGAAGCCATGGCGAGGGAAATGCTCGCACGAGGCGACGCGCCATAAGAAATCATGCCTGCAAGCCTCTCCAGGCCATAATCCTTCGGAGTTCTTGTAGCATATACGATATCTACGATGTACCTTTCGATCTTCTCGTCCATGTAAACATCCTTCACCACCTCGCGGGCCCTTACGATATCCTCAGGCTTGAGAACAGGCTGAGCCTTAGGGAAGGTGCCGCTGTTGTTCATGCGGATGATCATCCTCTCCTCCTCCTTCTTCGGATAGGTCACGACAACCTTGAGCATGAAACGGTCGAGCTGGGCTTCCGGAAGCGGATATGTACCCTCCTGCTCGATCGGGTTCTGGGTAGCCATCACAAGGAAAGGCTCAGGAAGCTTGAATGTCTCCTCGCCGATTGTGACCTGACGCTCCTGCATGGCCTCGAGAAGGGCGGACTGAACCTTGGCAGGCGAACGGTTGATCTCGTCCGCAAGCACGAAATTAGCGAAGACCGGACCTTTCTTTATCTGGAACTGTTCGGTCTTCTGTGAATATATCAGGGTTCCGAGCACGTCCGCAGGAAGAAGGTCCGGCGTGAACTGGATTCGGCTGAACTTTGAATCGACAGCCTGAGACAGAGTATTGATGGCCAAGGTCTTTGCAAGTCCCGGCACACCTTCAAGCAGAATATGACCGTTTGCAAGAAGACCTATAAGAAGGTTCTCCACAAGATGCTTCTGGCCGACTATGACCTTGTTCATCTCCATCGTCAGGATGTCAACAAACGAACTCTCCCTCTGGATGCGGTCGTTCAATTCTTTTATGTTTATGCTCTCCATAAATATGATTTTTGATATTTTTGCATTTTAAACCTACAAAGTTACTCTTTTTTCATAATATGCGATACAAAATAAGGCTTTCATATGACGGCAGCGCCTTCTGCGGCTGGCAGATACAGAACAACGCCAGAACTGTCCAAGGCGAACTTGAAAAGGCCCTGAAGACTTTTCTCGGTCTGGATGTCACCGTAACCGGAGCCGGAAGAACCGACACAGCAGTAAACGCCATCAATTATATAGCCCACTTCGACATACCTGACGAAGTCAGGACCGAAGCGGCGCAACTTACCTACAAATTAAATGCCATTACCCCTAAGGAGATCGCGGTACACGAAATATCAGTCTGCGGCGACGATTTCCACGCCCGATTCGACGCAATCTCAAGAGAGTACCGCTATTTCATCCATTTCACAAAGGACCCGTTCAGTGAAAAATTCTCATACAGAATGAGATACCCCCTGGATACGGCCTTGATGAACAAGGCGGCGGAACACCTTCTCGGAAAGCACGACTTCAGCTGTTTCGAAAAGGTCGGAGGCAATAATGCGACTTCGATATGCACCATTACAGAAGCCAGATGGGACACTTACCGCCCGCAGCATGCAGCTCTGTGCGGAGCTCCGTACAGGGAAGGCGACTACATAGTGTTCACCATCAAGGCAGACCGTTTCCTCAGGAACATGGTAAGAGCCATCGTAGGCTCTCTGATCGAGGTAGGAAGAGGCAAGAAGGATCCGTCATGGATCAGCGGACTTATAGAGAAGGGAAGCCGTTCGGACGCAGGTTCATCCGTACCGGGCAACGCTCTGTTCTTCTGCGGTGCAGAGTACAAATAAATTTCATTTATTCCTATTTTTTATGTACTTTTGCAGGATTATGCGCGAAAAAATATAAAAAGAAAAAATAACTATGATCTTCAATCTTTTACAGACCGTCGTAGACACTACGGCACTGACCGAGGCGGTAGCTCCGGTACAGCAGGAAATGAAACTTTCCCTGATCGACATGGCCACAAAGGGAGGCTGGCTCATGATCGTCCTTCTTCTCCTTTCAGTCATCGCCATCTACATCTTCGGAAGCAAGTGGTGGATGATCCGCAAGGCAAGCAGCATCGACAAGCACTTCATGAAGGACATTCATGACATGATCCACGAAGGAAAGATAAAATCAGCCATCGCCCTCTGCCAGAAGTATGACTCACCTGTGGCAAGGCTCGTAGAGAAGGGCATCGAGAGGATCGGAAGACCTCTTCAGGACATCCAGACCGCTGTCGAGAACATGGGTAACGTCGAGGTCGCAAGACTTGAGAAGGGTCTCCCTATGCTCGCGACCATCGCCGGAGGTGCACCTATGATCGGTTTCCTCGGTACGGTTACAGGTATGATCGAGGCATTCTTCAGAATGTCGACAGCAGGCAACAACATCGACATCACCCTCCTCTCAGGAGGTATCTATGAGGCAATGGTCACAACAGTGGGCGGTCTCTTCGTAGGTATCATCGCCTACTTCGGATACAACTTCCTCACATCACAGATATCTAACCTCGTGTTCAAGATGGAGCGCACGACTATCGAGTTCATCGACATGCTCCAGGAACCGGCTACAAAATAAGAGGACATGGCAATCAAAAGGACAACCAAGGTCGATTCAGGATTTTCGATGTCATCTATGACCGACATCGTTTTCCTGCTTCTGATCTTCTTCCTGGTGACATCGACACTCATCAACCCCAATGCACTGAAGCTCCTGCTCCCTAAGAGCACAGGTCAGGTTTCGGCAAAGGCTACGGTGAGCGTATCGATCAAGCACTGGCAGGATACAGATTCATTCTCATATCACATAAACGGTGATGAAAAGCCTGTAAGGTTCGACCTCATCGAAGACGAACTTGTAGAGCTTCTTCAGGCTGAAGAGGACCCTACATTCTCAATCTATGCAGACGAGACGGTTCCGATCAGGGAAGTGGTTCAGGTAATGAACATAGCCAAGAGAAACCACTACAAAGTGATAATGGCTACTTCACCGGAATAGAAAGGTGAAGCCGAAAGCAGGATAAAATGGCAGAAAAGCAGTACATAAGAGAAAGGGAAAGGCAGGAAAGACTGTCAAGAAGAGGTGGCATCGTGTTCACGATCGTGATACACGCAGCACTTTTTGTATGCTTCTTTCTGACCGGATTCACATATCTCGACCCTCCTCCGCCGGAACAGGAACAGATCCTTATCGAATTCGACGAGCCGGAGATCAAGCGTCCGCGCCAGACATGGAACGGAAGCAGACCTCAGGCTGTGAAGCCGGATCCGAGCAAGAACATCAACCTGGTACAGAGGTCAGAGGCTCAGCTTGAAGGCACGAAAAGCAACGAAGCTCCGGAATCTGTCGTAGACGATTTCGGCGATGTCGATGTAAAGACTCCGGAAAGGGAAAAGGAGATAGACCGCAGGGCACTTTTCCATGCCGCAGACAACAAGACCCAGAAGGACACTCTGGCTCCTCAGACTGCTGACAAGGTTACAGACGCCCTCAAGGCAGGACATGCCCAGGGCAACACCAGGACAGGAGAGACTGCCGGAGAGCCTAATGCAAAGGTTCCGGGAAGAAGCGTGAACGGAACACTTCCGCGACCTTCATACGGAGTTCAGAAAGCCGGAACAGTGGTCGTGGAAATATGGGTGGACAATTACGGCAACGTCCAGAAAGCTGTTGCCGGTGCGGCCGGAACCACAGTCACAGACAAGACATTGTGGCAGGCTGCAAGAAAGGCGGCACTTGGAGCACACTTCAATATGAGTGCTGATGCTCCGGCGCTGCAGAAAGGAACAATTACATACGTATTCAACCTCAATTAAACGAGGATATTGGCGTGACGCCATAATTATTAATCTTTTAAATGCCGGGAAGGCGCAATAAAATGGAAGACAACAGAAGAGGCGGCAATGGCCGCAGGACTGAAGGCCGTAGGGAGTACGGCAACAGGAACAGCTCAGACAGAAGAGTATCAGGTGACAGAAGGTCATCGTATTCATCAGGAAACGACAGAAAGCCATATGGTGAGGGCAGAAGCTTCGGAGGCGAGCGCAGATCATATGGAAACAGCGAAAGAAGATCTTTCGGTAACGGCGAAAGACGCTCATTCGGCAACGGTGAGAGAAGGTCGTCTGACAATGGCGAGAGAAGAACGTTCGGAAACAATGAAAGAAGATCGTTCGGCAGCGGAGAACGCAGGTCGTTCGGAACAGGTGAAAGAAGGTCTTTCGGAGAACGCAGGTCGTTCGACAACGGAGAAAGAAGACCGTCATATGGTAGTGGAGAGAGAAGGTCGTTCGGAGACCGCAAGCCATTCGGAAACAACGAAAGAAGACCGTCATACGGCAATGGCGAAAGGAAGCCGTTTGCAGGCAAAGGCGGATTCGGAGGCAAAAAGAGCTTCTACAAGAAGGACTTCAACTATTTCCGTGACGAAGAGGAGAGCGGAATCGACAAGATGATCAGCAGGAAGGCTCAGGCCGTGAATGAGAACTTCTCCGACAATGACATGATCAACATTCCTGTAAAGGATGAGGTAAGACTCAACAAGTACATAGCCAATTCAGGCGTATGCTCGAGAAGAGAGGCCGACAACTTCATTCTTGCAGGTGTGGTTACAGTAAACGGTGAGGTTGTGACCGAACTTGGAACAAAGGTCAACATCTATACAGACGATGTGAGATTCAACGGCGAGAGACTCAAGGGCGAGGCGAAGATCTATATAGTGATGAACAAGCCTAAGGGATATGTGACTACAGCAAGCGATCCTCATGCAGACAAGACTGTCATGGATCTTCTCAAGAGCTGCCCTTCAAGGGTATTCCCTGTAGGACGTCTTGACAAGAACACAACAGGAGTCCTCATGTTCACTAACGACGGTGAGATCGCAGAAAAGCTTACACATCCTTCTTACGACAAGAAGAAGATATATCAGGTTTCCCTCGACAGCAAGCTCAAGCAGGAGGACTTCGACAAGATTCTCAGCGGAATAGAACTTTCTGACGGAGTGATCGCGGCTGACGAGCTCGAGTACATCGAGGAGGACGACCACCGCAAGATCGGCATCGAGATCCACTCCGGCAAGAACCGTATCGTCAGAAGGATTTTCGAATCCCTCGGATATGAGGTGAAGGCTCTCGACAGGGTGTACTTCGCAGGACTCACCAAAAAGGGAATCAAGAGAGGAGATTGGAGATACCTCACAGAAGGTGAAGTGAATCTTCTCAAAATGGGAGCATACCTTTAATATATATGAGTGAACATAACAGACATCGTGCGGGATTTGTCAACATAATCGGTAATCCGAATGTCGGCAAATCCACGCTTATGAATGCCCTTGTAGGCGAAAAGCTGTCCATTGTAACGGCAAAAGCCCAGACGACAAGGCACAGGATCATGGGAATAGTGAACGGAGAAGATTACCAGATAGTCTACTCCGACACCCCCGGCATCCTCAAACCCAATTACAGGCTGCAGCAGAGCATGATGAACTTCGTCGATACAGCCATCGGAGATGCCGATATAATCCTTTATGTGACCGATACTGTCGAGAAAGGTGACAAGAACGAGGAGTATATCGCCAAGTTGAAAAAGATCGAATGCCCTGTCGTGCTGGTGATCAACAAGATAGACATAAGCAGTCAGGAACAGGTCCTGGAGCTTATGGCATGGTGGAAGGAACAGCTTCCGAATGCCATCATCTTCCCGGCCTCGGCACAGGAGAGATTCAATCTTGAAAACATCTTCGATGCGATCGTGGGCAACCTGCCTATGTCTCCGCCATGGTATGACAAGGATGTGTTCACTGACAAGAACCTGCGTTTCTTCGCTTCCGAAATCATAAGGGAGAAGATTTTCCTCAACTACAAGGAGGAGATTCCTTACAGCTGCGAGGTAGTCGTGGAGGAGTTCAAGGAAGGTGAGGAAAGGTATGATATCAGTGCCGTCATCTATGTGATGCGTGACACCCAGAAGGGCATAATCATAGGAAAAGGCGGCCAGTCACTCAAGAAGACAGGAACACAGGCACGCATAGACATGGAGGATTTCTTCCAGAAGAAAGTCTTCCTGCGTCTGTTCGTCAAGGTGGATCCGGACTGGAGGGAAAGCAAGAAGGAACTCAGGAAATTCGGTTACGAATATTAGAAAAAGTGAGGTAAACAAATGAGTATTGAAGATATGGACCTTCCTCAGGAAGACATCAATCAGGAAGATCAGGGAGCCGAAAGCGAAGAGGTAGTCAAGACGGCTCCGGGCAAATTCGACAAGCTGCTGGGAGAACACAGCCGCAAGTACAAGCTGTCCGGAATGTTCAAGGACTGGTTTCTTGACTATTCATCATACGTAATCCTGTACAGAGCTGTCCCTCACATAGTTGACGGTCTTAAGCCTGTTCAGAGACGTGTGCTTCATGCCATGTACAAGAAAGACACGGGGGCCTATACAAAGGTAGCGACCCTTGTCGGTGCAGCCATGGAGTACCATCCTCATGGTGATGCTTCCATTGTCGGTGCCATGGTGCAGCTCGGTCAGAAGAATCTCCTGATCGACTGTCAGGGTAACTGGGGTAACATCATCACAGGTGATGCGAATGCAGCTCAGCGATACATTGAAGCAAGACTCAGCAAGTTTGCCAAGGAGGTTGTGTTCAACCCGAAGACCACCAACTGGATGACTTCATACGACGGCAGGAACCAGGAACCTATCGAGCTTCCTGTAAAATTCCCTCTCTTGCTTGCGCAGGGAGCAGAAGGCATCGCCGTCGGCCTTGCATCCAAGATTCTTCCTCACAACTTCAATGAACTCATAGATGCTTCGGTAGCGATTCTCCGCGGAGAGGATTTCGAGATATATCCGGACTTCCCTACCGGAGGCTTTGCAGACTGTTCCAAGTATATGAAGGGACAGCGTGGAGGAGTAGTGAAGGTGCGTGCCAGAATCGAGAAGATCGACAAGAACACACTCGCCATCACAGAAGTTCCTTACAGCAAGACCACGCATATCATTATCGAGTCAATCCTCAAGGCCAAGGAAAAAGGAAAGATCAAGATAAAGAAGATCGATGACCTTACGACCGACAAGGCCAACATCCTCATACATCTCCCTAACGATGTGTCACCGGACAAGACCATCGATGCACTTTATGCCTTCACGGACTGCGAGGTTTCCATATCACCGAACACCTGCGTCATCGTGGAGCACAAGCCGCAGTTCCTCAGCGTCAACGATGTTCTGATCTACAGCACGAACCACACACGCGACCTGCTCGGACAGGAACTTCAGATCAGACTGGACGAACTGAGCAACGACTGGCACTACAGTTCGCTCGAGAAGATATTCTTCGAACAGAGGGTGTACAAAATCCTCGAGGGTGACGCGAAGAGCTGGGAACAGCAGCTGGACGAGGTGTTCGCAAGAATGCTTGAGTTCCAGGGCATGCTGAAGAGGCCGATAACTATGGAGGACATCAACAGGCTCGTCGAGAAGCCTGTGAGGAAGATATCCAAGTTCGACACTAAGGCGGTTGATGAGAAGCTGAAGGGAATAGAGGCGGAGATGGAAGAGGTACAGAACCATCTTGACCATCTTACTGAGTTCACAATCAATTACTTCAAGAACCTTAAGAAGAAATACGGCAAGGCCTATCCTCGTCAGACAGAGCTTACAGGCTTTGAGTCGATCGAGGTTACGAAGGTCGTGAACAACAATGCGAAGCTCTATGCCAACATGGCTGAAGGCTTCGTGGGCATAAACCTGAAGAAGGAGGACAATGCCGAACTGATATGCGAATGCTCCGACCTCTCGGAAATCATAGTGATACACAAGGACGGAAAGTACGTCATCACGAAGGTCAGCGAAAAGGCCTTCTTCGGAAAGGACATACTTTATGTCGGACTTTTCGACAGGAATGACCAGCGAACCATCTACAATGTAATATACAGGGAAGGCAAGACATCCCTCAGCTATGCCAAGAGATTCGCAGTGACAAGCGTCACACGCGACAAGGAATATGACATAACCCAGGGCACTCCGGGCTCACAGATCCTCTGGTTCACAGTGAACCACAACGGAGAGGCCGAGACCGTCAAGATCTATTTCAGGCAGAGGGCAAAGCTCAAGAAGCTCATCGACGAGTATGACTTCTCCAACCTTCTGATCAAGGGTAAGGCATCGAGGGGTAACCTTGTGTCAAAGAATCCAATACAGAAGATAGTCCTCAAGTCCAAGGGAGTCTCGACAATCGGAGGTAAGGACATCTGGTTCGATGAGGACATCCAGAGACTCAATGAAGACGGCAGAGGCCTGCATCTGGGTCAGTTCAATACAGGAGACCATATCCTTGCGATCTTCAAGGACGGAACCTACTATACGACTACCTTCGACCTCAGCAACAGATATCAGGGAGACCTTCTGAAGATAGAGAAGCTTGACATCGGCAAGACATATACCGCCCTCTATTATGACAAGAGCGTGGAGGCCTTCTACATCAAGAGATTCTCGTTCGATGTCAGCGACAACACTCCGGTATGCTTCATTTCCGACAGCAAAGGCTCATATCTTGTAGCCCTCAGCGATGACAGGCACCCTCAGGTGGAGGTGATCTTCGGAGGAAGACATGAGCACAGGGAGGCGGAAAAGATCGATGCCGAGGAATTCATAGCTAAGAAGGGTCTTCAGGCAAAGGGTAAGAAGACGAGCCAGTACGATGTGAAGGAGGTAAGGTTCATAGAACCTCTGCTCAAGCCGGAAGATGACATAGTGCCTTCGGGAAGTGAAACAGAGGAAGTGGATGAGCCGCTGGATCTGAATATTGACGATGAAGACCAGCTGACTTTATTCTGATGATCATTTCACTGACAGGATTCATGGGATGCGGAAAGAGCAGTGTCGGAAGAAAGCTTTCTACACTGCTTTCCTGTCCGTATGCAGATCTGGATTCGATTATCGAAGAGGCTCAGGGGAAATCTGTTCCCGAGATTTTCGCTTCGGACGGAGAAGCCGGATTCCGCAGGCTTGAGCTCAAGCATCTGTCTCTCCGCCTGACAGGGGATGAGGCTATGTCTCCTCAAAGAGACAGCGACTGCAGGATATCGGAAGTGCTCTCGCTTGGAGGCGGTACAGTCATGACTCCTGAATGTGCGGAAATCGTTCATACCCAGACCCTCTGCATATATCTGAGGGCAACGGTCGCTACTTTGGTCAGCCATCTTGAAGGTGAGGCGGAGGGACGGCCTATGCTTGCCTCCGCTAACAATGACAATATCTCTCCATCCGAGGCCCTCCGCCGTAGAATCAGCGAACTGATGTCACTTCGCTCCGCCACATATGAAAAGACCGCCCATATCATCATCGATACAGACGGCAAGTCAATTGATATGATTGCTGAAGAAATCCTTTCTTCGATACGTCAGATCATCTCGTCACGTTCGTGCATATCCTTTATGCGCAGCTGAGTGTTCGCTGCACCCCTGTAATAGTTCTCCACTATCGAATAGCATACATCTATAGGATTTCCGGCCTTGATATGGTCGAAGAAGTAGGCCATGTTGAAACCTATGGCTGAAATATGATGGTACGGATGCGATTCCTGGATGAGCTCAAGCTTGAGATGTCCCCCCTCCGCACCTACCTTGCGTCCCATACCGTTGTCATAGACATTCTCGGTAAGGAATACAGGAGCGCTGTTGCCCGGACCGAAAGGCTGGAACTGCTTCAGGATCCTGAGGAACTTAGGAGTGATCTGGGAGAAGTTAAGATGGGCATCCACATCCACCACCGGCGTCTGCATCTCTGGTATGATAGCCTTGGAAATGGACTTCTCTATCCTTTCGCAGAAAACCATGAGATTCTCCTCCTTGAGGGTGAGGCCTGCTGCATAAAGATGACCTCCGAAGTTTTCAAGAAGATCAGAACAGCTTTCTATCGCATCATAGAGGTCAAAGCCGTGTACGCTTCGGGCAGAACCGGTCACAAGTCCCTCCTGCGATTTCGTGAACACTATGGTCGGCTTGTAGAAAGCCTCCACGAGACGGGAAGCGACTATACCGACAACACCCTTATGCCACTGAGGGTTATATACTATCGTAGCATTGCCTGACGAAAGACAGTTGCCCGAACGGACCATCTCAAGAGCCTCCTGAGTGATGCGTCTGTCTATGTTCTTTCTCTCATTGTTATGCTCGTTTATCTCAGTTCCGATCCTGATCGCTGTCGAGGCATCTCCTGCGGTCAGAAGCTCTACGGCCATGCGTCCCGACTCCATACGTCCGGCGGCATTGATACGCGGACCGATTTTGAAGACGATGTCGTCGATGGTCAGATGAGTCGGCTCCAGTCCTGACAGATGTATCATGGCAAGAAGGCCTTCACGAGGATTGCCGTTCAGCTGCTTGAGTCCGTAATGGGCAAGGATGCGGTTCTCATCAGTGACCGATACCAGATCGGAGGCTATGCTGACCACAAGCAGGTCAAGAAGAGGTATCAGGCTCTCGAAAGGTATATCGTATTTCTGAGAATATGCCTGCACAAGCTTGAAGCCTACACCGCAACCGGAAAGGTCATCGAAAGGATAATTGCAATCCTCCCTCTTTGGATCAAGGACAGCGACTGCCTTAGGCAACTCATTCTCAGGAAGATGGTGATCGCAGATTATCATGTCGATGCCCTTCGAGCCGGCATAATCTACCTTTTCGTTGGCCTTGATGCCGCAATCGAGGGTTATGATCAAACCGAAACCGTTCTCGCTGGCCCAATCGATTCCTTTATAAGACACGCCGTAACCTTCATCATACCTTTCTGGGATATAGAAGTCAACCTGCGAAGTAAGGCGCTTGAGAAAAGAATATACAAGAGATACCGCTGTCGTACCGTCGACATCGTAGTCACCGTAGACAAGGATCTTCTCGCGGGCTGTCACTGCATCATGCAGTCTCTCCACGGCCTTGTCCATATCCTGCATGAGGAACGGATCGTGCAGGTCGTTCAGATTTGGGCGGAAGAATGCCCTGGCCTGATCGAAGGTACGGACTCCCCTCTGAACCAGAAGTTCGGCAAGTACCGGATCGACTCCCAGCTCAGATGAAAGCTGCCTGACCACATCCTGGTCAGTGCCCTCCTTGAGTATCCATTTCTTTTCGATAAGCATAACGTACAAAGATACTCATTTTGTTTCAAATTACGAAGAGTAAAACGACAATATCACAATATTTTAAGACAGACCGCCTTACTTACGATATTTTATGCTAAATTTGCATGTTTGTGCAAAAAAGGATTATCAACAAATAAAAACATATACAGATTATGAGCATTATGGACCTCAACGAGCAGGAGCAGTTCAGAAGAGAATCGCTTGCAAAGCTCAGAGAACTTGGAATCGAGCCTTATCCGGCAGCCCTCTACCCTATCAATACATCTGCAGCGCAGATAAAGGCGGAGTATGACGAAGAGAAAGGCAATTTCCAGGAAGTGGTCATCGCAGGACGAATCATGTCAAGGCGAATCATGGGAGCAGCTTCATTCGGAGAGCTGCAGGACGAAACCGGACGAATCCAGATTTATGTGAATCGTGACGAGATCTGCCCAGGCGAGGACAAGACAATGTACAACACAGTATGGAAGAAACTGCTCGACATCGGTGACATCATCGGTATCAAGGGTTTCGCCTTCATAACAAAGACCGGACAGCTCTCTGTCCATGCAAAGGAACTCACTCTCCTGAGCAAGTCACTCCGCGTGCTTCCTATCGTGAAGGAGAAGGACGGCGAGGTGTTTGACGCATTCTCGGATCCGGAGCTCAAGTACAGACAGAGATATGTGGATCTGATCGTGAACCCTCAGGTACGCGACACATTCATCAAGAGAAGCCAGATCGTGGCTACAATGCGCGAATACTTCAACGAGGCAGGCTGCCTTGAAGTGGAGACACCTATCCTCCAGAGCATCCCAGGCGGCGCAACAGCACGTCCGTTCATCACCCACCACAATGCGCTCGACATTCCGCTCTACCTCCGTATCGCTAACGAGCTCTACCTCAAGAGACTCATCGTCGGCGGATACCACGGAGTATATGAGTTCGCAAAGGATTTCCGCAACGAGGGTATGGACAAGACCCACAACCCTGAGTTCACCTGCATGGAGATCTATGTGGCCTACAAGGACTATATCTGGATGATGGAGTTCGTGGAGAAGCTTCTCGAGAAGATCGCTCTCAAGCTCCACGGCAAGACAGAGGTGACTATCGGAGAGAACCAGGTTGACTTCAAGCCGCCTTTCCGCCGTCTCCCTATCCTCGAGGCGATCAAGGAATATGCAGGAGTTGACGTAGCCGGCATGTCTGAGGACGAACTCCGCGAGACCTGCAAGAAGCTCCATGTGGAGACCGACCCTTCATTCGGAAAGGGCAAGCTCATCGACGCCATCTTCGGAGAGTACTGCGAGAAGCATCTCGTTCAGCCTACATTCATCACAGACTATCCTGTGGAAATGTCGCCGCTCACAAAGCGTCACCGCAGCAATCCTGAACTCACAGAGCGCTTCGAGCTCTTCGTATGCGGTAAGGAACTCGCAAACGCATACAGCGAGCTGAACGACCCTATCGACCAGTACGAGCGTTTCCAGGATCAGCTCAAGCTGAAGGACAAGGGAGATGACGAGGCCATGTTCATCGACATGGACTTCGTACGCGCCCTCGAGTACGGTATGCCTCCGACATCTGGTCTCGGCATGGGAATCGACCGTCTGACAATGTTCATGACCAACTCCCCTACCATCCAGGATGTGCTCTTCTTCCCTCAGATGAGACCGAAGAACATTTAATTAACTAAATCTTTAGTTGTAAAATTAAAATATTAGTTATACATTTGCATCGGGAAGTCCGGAAGACCGGATTTTCCGATGCTTATTAATATTCATCATGGGAGAAAACCTTAAAAACAGACCTCAGGAGCTCACAAAGGCTGAGTTGGAAATCATGCAGGTGATATGGCAGAAGGAGAAAGTGCTCATCCACGATATCCTCGCCGAACTGCCTGAGCCAAAACCGGCATACAACACAGTATCCACCATAGTACGCATCCTTGAAAACAAGGGTTTCGTTTCGCACAAGGCCTATGGCAGGACACATGAATACTTCGCTGCCGTAGCCAAGGAAGACTACACAAGCACATACATGCGCACCGTGCTCGACAACTTCTTCGACGGCTCGATCAGCAGGATGGTCAACTTCTTCTCCGCACAGAAGTCGATATCCCTCGAAGAGACAGACGAGATTCTGAGGATTCTCAACAGTACCGGGGAGGCGGAACAATAAGACAAACGATTATCAGTCAAGAATTTACACAGCACTCATATGTCAGCGATAAAGTACATGTTCGAAGTCATCATCTGCAGCGGCCTCTTTCTGGTCTGCTACAGGTGGATGATAGCACGGAAGACAAGCTTCAGACTCTGCCGCCTGTTCATCATGACAAGCATGATGCTCTCGGTCGCCATACCGGCGCTGAACATCCCGCTTTACAGGTTTGAGTCGGAGGCAGATATCCCTGCATGGATGTCGGACGGGTATGAGACGGATACGGAAGTCCTTACGGCTGTAGAAGCCGGGGCGGAAGAAGCCGGTGTAAACGCCGGGCAGGATGCTGCTGCAGACGGGGTCATAGAGACGGCAGGCACCGCCGCCATGAACATGAGCGAAAGGCCCCTACGCAGAATCAGAGCCGGTCATATCATCGGCATCATATATCTGGCGGCTGTACTGGCATCCATCGCGCTTCTTGTCTACAACTTCATAAGAATCAGGAACATAAGAAAGAGGGCCACACTGACATATACAAAGGTTTACACTCTGGCCGAACATGAGGACATAAAGACCCCGTTCTCATTTCTCAGAACCATCTTCATGGGCTTCAACTATGAACCTGTCGAAAGGACACAGATACTCGCACATGAGGCCAGCCATGTAAGGCACGGACACTCGTTCGAACGTCTGACACTCTCGGTCATAAGGTCATTCTTCTGGTTCAATCCTTTCTTCAGGATGGCAGAGAAGGATCTGACGGAGGTTCAGGAATGGGAAGCCGACAAGGACGTACTCGACCAGGGACATGAACTCAATTCATACAGACTGACAATATTCAAGCAACTCTTTGGCTATAATCCGGATATATCCTGTGGGTTGAATCATTCATTGACAAAACAACGTTTCATTATGATGACTCAATCACATCGTGGCAAAGGGGCCTGGATCAGGCTGGCTGCCACACTCCCCGTAATCGCGGCCGTATTTCTTGCCTTCGGCTGCGGAGCAAAATCCTCCCAGAAGGAATATGCTGACAATCAGGCAGGAACGAGCTTGACGGACACGACAGCAATACATCTTTCAATGCCGTGCGATCCTATCGGTTTCATGGATACGCATGGTTCAGGAAGAGCGCATAGCCGGTTTTCCAGAAAACACGTCGGTGTCGACTTCGTCCTCAACGAGGGTGACCCGATATGGGCTGCCGAAGACGGAACCCTCGTTTCAATCAAGTGCGGTGATGAGGAAATCATCACTTATGACGAAGCTACAGGAAATCTTACCTTCGTTCAGCCGGAAAATGCAAGCATAACGACTGACTCCTGGGGTGAAATGCAGCTTGGAGACGCGCATATGACATTCAAGGGCAAGACCTGCGAAGTCAGATGCAAGCCTGACGGCCAGGGTCTGACTCTGACCCTGAGACATGAGGACGGTCTTGAGACCGTGTACAGACAGCTGCCTCAGATAACGTTCACGAACCACATCGTCAAAGTCGGACAGCTGATAGGAAAGGCCGGAATGACAGCACGCTCTACCGGAGTCCATCTTCATTTCGAGGTGCATAAGGACGGAGAACCTGTCGACCCTATGCCTTATCTGAACAGCCCCGCAAGCACAGCCAAGGCCGTTTTCGTAGACATCGTGAAGGCAGGAGAGGATGAAAACCGCATTTCTGACACCTATCACGTGACTGTCGACGGCGAGATCTGCAGCAAGGACAAGATAGCAGAGACCATAGCCCGGAAGATGGCAACGGACAGCAATATAAAGGTAGTACAGCTGAGTGCCGACCCCCAGACTCCTATGGGAATCATCATCGACATCAAGGAACAGCTCAGAAAGATCGATACCGTAAAGCTGATGTTTGCCTCGGAAGCCGGAGCCATGCAGTCTCTTGCTGATGCCGACACCACCCATGTTTATAATTCACGATATGGCATGAAGGAAATAAGTTTCGGAACGGAGCTGAGCAATATCATCCATATGAAGATAAACGCACAGGACAGGTATCTCATCGGCAGCAGACCCGGGTATCTCAACGACGAGACCATGGGAAGACTCAAGAGCTACATTGCTGAAGTCCCTCAGCCTGACCAAGGAATGGTGCTTTTTCAATACGACAGAGGAACAAGCTACAAAGGATACTATGAGGCACGCAGCTTCGTGGACAGGGCATACTACGAACTCTGGGACGAACTGGCTGCCGACATGTTCGGAAGGCCATACACCAAGCTGTCGAATGCGGAGATGAAGACAATCCACAATGCCATTCCCAAGAAAGTGCTCATGTTCGACATGAAAGCCACACGACACCCCATCGCCGTAAAATAAACGGACTTCATCGGAAGTATTCCGCCTGCCTCTCCGTTATATTGTCAGAAAACTTGAAAAAATCACAACTTAACGACATTCGACATGAAAAGAATTCTGACAATCATCACGATCTCCCTCCTTGCCCTCGCAGGAGCGGAAAGATCAAAGGCCCAGGACTCCCCTGTCTTCAGGAAAGGCTACAGCGGAAATGCTGAACTCGGAATAATGGCGAAGGAATATCCTTACGGGACCCTTTCCACCACACATGGTTACAGCTTCGGAAACGGCTGGTTCATAGGTGGAGGAGCCTCATTCCAGTCCGGTCTTTATCCCCGCATGTATGCCTCACCTGAGAAAAGGGACCCGGCCTTGAATCCGGACGGCACGGTAGTGACGACAGCATCATCTTCAAGCGAGCAATATGAAGGAGGCTTTCTGCTCGGAGCACATTTCGATGCCAGATACGCCTTCCGCAACAAAAGGTTCACACCTTTCCTGGAAGTGAAGACCGGAGTCACATACGACCTTCATCTTGAAGCACTCGGTTCATTCATCGAACCTTCCGTCGGAGTCGCATACGGACGTCTTGCAGTCTCTGCCGGCCTCAACACCCACTTCGGACAGAAACGCAAGACCCAGTGCATCATCATGCCTGACGTCAAATTCATGCCGCACATAACAGTGGGCATACATTTCTGACAAGTTCTGAAAAGAAAACACTATCTTTGCAAGGTCTGGCGGCAGTTCCGTCAGGCCTTTATTCATGGCATTGATCAAGGAACTCAAGGGCGACAGGCCCATAATAGGGAAACGCACGTTTCTGGCCGAGACGGCGACACTGATAGGAACAGTGGAGACCGGAGAAGACTGCAGCATATGGTACGGAGCCGTACTGCGCGGTGACGTCGGGGCGATCAGGCTCGGCGACCGCGTGAATGTCCAGGATAACGCCGTCCTTCACGCCACCAACAATGTATCGCAGTGCATTGTCGGAAACGACGTATCCATAGGCCACGGTGCGAATGTACACGGATGCATCATCGGGAATGATGTGATCATAGGGATGGGGGCCATAGTGATGGACAACACCGTCGTTCCTGACGGGACGATCATAGCCGCAGGAGCGGTTGTCCCCGCCAACCAGATCCTTGAACCCGGCATATGGGCAGGCATACCTGCAAGGAAGATAAAGGAAGGATCCGAAGCCATAAGGGAAAAGGCACATGCAAACGCGGAGCACTACCTCACATACAAAAGCTGGTACGAATAAAAAGATAATTTTCAGACAGTGAAGACAGAGATCATAACATCAGCGCAGAATCCGAAGATCAAGGATCTGCTTGCACTTCAGGAAAAGTCGAAGGAAAGAAGAAAGAAGGGGCTGTTCGTAGTCGAAGGCAGACGGGAGCTTCTGCACTGCATCGGAGCAGGATATGAACCTTTCACGATATTCTTCTGCCCGGACATCCTTCCGCACAGCGACCTCAAAGAGATTGAGAAGGCAGTGGGAAGCAGGCAGTGCGGCTGGGTGGAGATTCCGCAGCAGCTCTATGACAAGGCAGCATACCGTGGAGGGACAGAAGGAGTCATTGCCGAGCTGCGATGCAAGGAAAGCGGGCTCGACTCCCTGACACTTCAGGAGAACCCCTTGGTCGTAGTGCTCGAGTCCGTGGAAAAGCCAGGCAATCTGGGAGCGGTGCTCAGAAGCGCAGACGCCTCCGGAGTGGATGCCGTCATTGTCTGCGATCCCCTTACAGACCTATACAACCCGAATCTCATACGCTCGAGCATCGGGGCGATATTCACTGTTCCGGTTGCTACGGCATCTTCGGAAGATACCATCAGATGGCTGAAGGACAAGGGAATAAAGATCTATACAGCACAGCTTCAGGACTCAGAATGGTACTATGACACGGATATGAAGAATGGTACGGCCATAGTCATGGGCACGGAAGCCACAGGACTGACCGAGGTATGGAGAAAAGCTGCGGATGCCCATATAAAGATTCCTATGCTCGGTAAACTGGATTCGCTCAACGTATCTGTTTCGGCAGCCATACTGATGTACGAGGCCATACGCCAGAGAAACAGCACTAACAAATAAAAATCAGGCTTTTATGAAAAAGGAAAGGTTCGGACTCATAGGATATCCCATCGCCCATTCCCTCTCACCTGCCCTGTTCAAGGCTGGATATCACGGCAGATTCCCATATGAACTCATAGAGACTGCTGATTTCGAAGAGGCATACAGCCGCTTCCTGCACGTATATGACGGCATCAACGTGACAGCCCCCTTCAAGGAACAGGCCTTCGCAAAAGCCGACCTTGTTTCGGAGGAATGCAGGCTGATCAGAGCGACGAATCTTCTTGTCAAGACTCCGGATGGAGTAAAAGCATATAATTCGGATTATCTCGGCGTAAGGAAATGGCTGGAGGAGACAATCGGAGCAGGATCAGGCAAAGACAAATCTGTCCTGATCGCCGGATGCGGCGGAGCCGGAAAGGCAGCAGCCATTGCAGCCGCTTCTCTCGGCATGAAGGTAGTGCTCATGAACAGGAACACAGCCAAGGCCGAAGCAATGGCAGAGAGCATCGCCGGCATGGAAAATGCGCCCGCCGCAGAAGTGCAGCCTCTGAGCAGCTTCCGCGGATATTTCCGCAGATGCGACATAGTAATATACAATATACCGACCTCGATACCAGCCCTTTACGAGCTTACAGAAGACGACTTCAGAGGAATGCCGGGCAGATCGGTCAAACATGTTCTTGAAGCCAATTACAAGGATCCGTCCTTCGGCAGCGGACTCCTTCTCAAGGCAAAAGAAGCGAACCCGGACTTCTCCTATACGGAGGGCAAGGTATGGCTGCTTTATCAGGCTCTGACCGGGTATGAAATTTTTACCTCGGAAAAGCCCGATTTCGCTTCCATGTCTGTCGTTTTATAAGAAATTATCACTATCTTGCAGAGTTTTTGGGCCATGCCCTGA
Organism: Bacteroidales bacterium; assembly: GCA_017626355.1. GTDB lineage: Bacteria > Bacteroidota > Bacteroidia > Bacteroidales > UBA932 > Cryptobacteroides. The sequence goes on along the minus strand of JAGAIY010000016.1, from coordinate 17,608 downwards.
AAAAGAACGTATTAAACTCTGAATAAAATGTCATTAAACAAAGCAATGCTGATCGGTAACGTTGGAAGAGACCCTGAAGTACGTTACCTTGAAGGAAACAACGGAGCAAAGGTGGCGACATTCACATTGGCCACAACCGAGAGGTACAGGGACCGTAACGGTGAAACTCGTGAAAACACAGAATGGCATAACATCGTAGCCTGGAGGAATACAGCCGATGTTGTCGAAAAGTTCGTAAGAAAAGGTACACAGCTCTATATCGAAGGCCGCATCCGTACAAGATCATGGGACGACCAGAGCGGCAACAAGAGATATACTACCGAAATCATAGCCGACACTCTGCAGCTTCTCGGAAAGAAGTCAGACAATCCGGCATCTCAGGGCGGCCAGCAGGGCGGATACCAGCAAGGCGGGTACCAGCAGCCTCAGCAGAGCTACAGCCAGCCTGCACAGCAGTATCAGCAGCCGGCCCCGCAGTTCCAGCAGCCTAAACCGGCGGCACCTCAGGTCGAAGAGGCATTCTCTGACGACGACCTCCCGTTCTAATTTTCTGAATTGATTTAAACATTTACATACAGACATGAAACTTGATGTTGTACTCGGCCTCCAGTGGGGCGATGAGGGAAAAGGCAAGATCGTAGATGTTCTTGCAGGCAGATATCCTGTTGTGGCACGCTTCCAGGGCGGCCCTAACGCAGGTCATTCACTTCATTTCGAAGGAAAGAGCTTCGTGCTCAGATCGGTTCCTTCGGGAATATTCAGACCGGACGCCACCAATATCGTAGGTAACGGCGTCGTGCTCGATCCCATCACATTCAAGGGAGAATGCGAGAACATCGCCAATACAGGAATTCCTGTGACAGAGCGTATCGTGATCGCAAAGAAGGCACACCTTATTCTTCCGACCCACCGTCTTCTCGATGCAGCTAACGAAGCTGCCATGGGCAAGGGCAAGATCGGTTCGACACTCAAGGGCATCGGCCCTACTTACACCGACAAGGTGAGCAGAAACGGTCTCCGCGTAGGCGACATTCTCGCCGCCGACTTTGCTGAAAGATATGCAAAGCTCAAGGCAAAGCATGTGAAGCAGCTCCAGCAGATGGGCTTCGAATGCGACCCTGATGCAGAAGAGGCAGCTTTCATGGAAGCGGTCGAATATCTCAAGCAGTTCAAGATCGTGAGCTGCGAATATTATGTGAACGATCTTCTCAAGCAGCACGATGTTCTTGCGGAAGGAGCTCAGGGATCGATGCTTGACATCGACTACGGTTCATATCCGTTCGTGACATCTTCATCAACAGCATGCGCAGGTGCCTGCATCGGACTTGGTGTGAATCCGCATCTGATAGGCCATGTCTACGGTATCTTCAAGGCATATTGCACAAGAGTGGGAAGCGGCCCGTTCCCTACCGAGCTCTTCGACGAGACAGGTGAGGAACTCCGCAGGATCGGACATGAGTTCGGTGCAGTTACAGGACGTCCGCGCCGTTGCGGCTGGCTCGACCTCGTAGCCCTCAAATATGCCGTAATGATCAGCGGTGTCACCGACCTGATCATGATGAAGTCCGACTGCCTCGACACTTTCGAGACAATCAAGGTCTGCACATCATACGTCGTTGACGGACAGCCTTCGGAAGAATGGCCGTTCGACACTCAGGCAGTAATCGAGCCTGTATATACTGAGTTCAAGGGATGGAAGAGCGACCTCACCCACTGCAGAAGCGAGGAGGAGCTTCCTGCGGAATTCCGCGAATATATCGCATTCATGGAGAACTATCTCGGAGTTCCTATCAAGATCATTTCAGTAGGTCCGGACCGCGACGCCACAATCATGAGATAACCAAGGACAGACATGAGCAATCAAAGATATATGCAGCGAGGCGTCTCGGCATCCAAGGAGGATGTGCACAACGCCATAAAGAACATTGACAAGGGCATATTCCCGAAGGCATTCTGCAAGATCATCCCGGACATTCTGGGAGGAGATCCTGACTACTGCAACATCATGCATGCTGACGGTGCAGGAACGAAATCTTCACTCGCCTACCTTTACTGGAAGGAGACGGGAGACCTCAGCGTCTGGAAAGGCATTGCCCAGGATGCTCTTATAATGAACATCGACGACCTACTCTGCGTAGGAGCCGTCGACAACATACTCGTATCCTCTACAATCGGACGAAACAAGATGCTCGTGCCGGGCGAAGTCATCAGCGCCATAATCAACGGTACGGACGAGCTTCTCGCCGAGCTCCGTGAGATGGGAGTAGGCGTATATGCCACCGGAGGAGAGACTGCCGATGTCGGAGACCTCGTACGCACGATCATCGTGGACTCGACCGTCACATGCCGCATGAAGCGCAGCGATGTGATAGACAATGCCAACATACGTCCCGGCGACGTCATTGTCGGCCTCGCATCATTCGGACAGGCTACATACGAGAAGGAATACAACGGAGGAATGGGAAGCAACGGACTTACCAGCGCACGTCATGACGTGTTCTCGAAATATCTCGCAGAGAAATATCCGGAGAGCTACGACAAGGCCGTTCCTGAAGAACTGGTCTACAGCGGCGGTCTCAAGCTGACAGACAGCGTGGAAGGCTCCCCTATCGATGCAGGAAAGCTTGTGCTTTCCCCTACAAGGACATATGCACCGGTGGTGAAGAAACTCCTTGATGCACTCAGGCCTCAGATTCATGGAATGGTGCACTGCTCAGGCGGAGCGCAGACAAAGATCCTGCATTTCGTGGGAGACAACATCCGCGTGATCAAGGACAACCTCTTCCCTGTTCCGCCTCTTTTCAGGACCATCCACCAGCAGAGCGGCACAGACTGGGCAGAAATGTACAAGGTCTTCAACATGGGACACCGACTTGAGGTCTATCTCGCACCCGAGCATGCCGAGGAGGTCATCGCGATCTCCAAGAGCTTCGGTATCGACGCTCAGGTCGTAGGCCGCGTAGAAGAATGTGACCATAAGGAACTCATCATCCGTTCTGAATTCGGAGAATTTAAATATTAAAGAATATGAGAGCATTATTTTCAGTATCTGATAAGACAGGCGTGGTAGAATTCGCCAGTCAGCTTGTGGAGCTCGGTTGGGAGATCATCGCCACCGGCGGCACAATGAAACTTCTTCAGGATTCCGGCCTGAAGGTAATCAACATCAGCGAAGTCACAGGTTTCCCTGAAATCTGCGACGGCCGTGTAAAGACCCTTCATCCAAAGGTACACGGAGGTCTTCTCGGACGCCGCGACCTTGACAGCCATATCGCACAGCTCAAGGAGAACGGCATCGAGTTCATCGACATGGTCTGCGTAAACCTCTATCCTTTCAAGCAGACTATCGCGAAACCTGATGTGACCATGGAGGATGCGATCGAGAACATCGACATCGGAGGTCCTTCAATGCTCCGCAGCGCTGCCAAGAACTGGAGCGCCGTGACAGTAGTCTGCAACCCTGAGAACTACGCAAAGATAATCTCGGAGATCAGAGAGCACGGCAACACAACAAAGGAGACCCGTCTCCAGCTTTCCGCAGAGGCATATACACATACTGCCGAGTATGATATGATGATCGCCACATACATGCGCAAGGCGGCAGGCCTCAACGAGAAGCTCTTCCTTGAGTATGACCTCAAGCAGAGCCTCCGTTACGGAGAGAACCCTCACCAGAACGCTAAGTTCTATGCTACCCTCGACAAGGTACCGTTCTCCCTCGCCACTGCAGAGCAGCTTAACGGAAAGGAACTGTCATACAACAACATACAGGATGCGAATGCAGCCCTCAACATCGCACGTGAATTCGAGGCTCCGTTCTGCGTAGGCCTCAAGCACATGAATCCTTGCGGTGCCGCAATCGGAACTGACGTCGTGGATGCATGGAAAAAGGCTTATGAGGCTGACAAGGTCAGCATCTTCGGAGGTATCGTGGCCGTAAACCGCGAGGTCAACAAGGAGGTTGCCGAGCTCATGAAGCCGATCTTCCTTGAAATCATCATGGCTCCAAGCTTCACAGACGAGGCTCTTGAGGTTCTCTGCACAAAGAAGAATCTCCGTCTTCTCAAGGTGGACATGAGCAAGGAAGAGGGCGGCCACAACATGTACGTAAGCATGAACGGCGGCATCCTCGTCCAGGAGCAGGACATCGAAACCAAGACAGTTACGGCAGACATGTGCGTTACAGAGGCCCAGCCTGATTCGGCACAGCTCACAGACCTTGACTTCGCCTGGAGAATCGTCAAGCACGTCAAGTCAAATGCAATCGTCGTAGTGAAGGACGGTGCTACTCTCGGAGTCGGAGCCGGTCAGATGAACCGCGTAGGTTCTGCAAAGATCGCCCTTGAGCAGGCTTCTGCAGCACTTGCCGAGACAGGAAAGGACATCAAGGCAGAAGGCCTCGTCCTCGGTTCTGACGGATTCTTCCCGTTCGACGACACAGTGACACTTGCAGCGGAATACGGTGTGAAGGCTATCGTCCAGCCAGGCGGAAGCGTCCGTGACGAGGATTCAGTGAAGAAGGCCAACAAGTGCGGCATCACAATGCTCTGCACCGGAATGCGCCACTTCAAGCATTAGAATAACAATGAAAGAAGCTGACACTACAAAGAAAAGGCTGGCTTCATTGGATGTATTAAGGGGACTTGACTTATGGTTTCTTATCATAGTCGGTCCTCTTCTAGGAACATTCCTTGATTGCTGCGGTATCGAATGGGGCTTTTTCGAGCGCCAGTTCAGTCATGTCCAGTGGGAAGGTTTCGTTGCATGGGACCTGATAATGCCGTTGTTCATGTTCATGTCAGGAATAACCATACCTTTCTCCCTTGCCAGATTCAATTCCGGTCAGAAGCCCGGAAAGGATTTCTACATCAGGCTTGCCAAGCGATTCGCCCTGCTGTTTCTGTTCGGCTGGATAGTTCAAGGCAATATTCTCAATCTTGACTTTCGTCATTTCCACCCGTTTGCCAACACATTGCAGGCAATCGCTGTCGGATATGTCGGAGCGGCTCTGATGTTCGCATATCTTCGTCCAAAAGGACAGATTGCAGTGACACTTCTGCTGTTCTTGGGTTACATTGCGGCTTTTGCCTTCACAGGAATGAACCTCGATCCTGAGACCAACATTGCCATGGAAGTTGACAAGGCTGTTCTCGGATGCCACAGGGACGGTGTCGTGTGGAAGGCTGACGGCAGCTGGTCATTCAACCCCTGGTATCAGTACACCTGGATTCTCAGCAGTCTCAACTTCATAGTGACTGTAATGCTCGGATGCTTTGCCGGAGAAATCATACGTAAAGGTTCTGATGAAGCTACAGGGCGCAAGGCACTCATCCTTGCCGGAACAGGAGCTGCCCTCATGGCAGCAGGACTTGCCATGTCCCCATTCTTTCCTATCATCAAGAAGATTTGGTCAAGCTCCATGACTCTGTACGCAGGCGGTCTGAGCTTCCTCCTTATAGCTGCTGTCTACTATATTGTCGACGTCAGGAAATGGGGAGGAGAGTGGAACTGGGCCAAGTGGTTCGGAATGAACTCGATAGCTGTATATGTCATAAGTCATGTGTTGAATTTCAATTCGATTTCCACATCATTGCTGCATGGTCTCGAGCATCTCACCGGCGTGATGTACCCTTTCATCATTGACTTGGCCAATTCGCTTATACTCATTCTGATCATGAGATATATGCATAAGCACAGGATGTTCCTTAAGGTTTGATAACTATTAATTATTGATATATGAAAAAAGTACTCGTAATTGGAGGTGGCGGACGTGAGCATGCCATTGTCGATGCCCTCAGCCGCTCGCCACAGGTAGGAAAAATTTATTGCGCTCCCGGCAATGCCGGCATTTCAGCTCAGGCTGAATGTATTGCCATCAAGGACACTGATGTTGAAGGTCTCAGGAAATTTGCTCTTGAGAATGAGATTGATCTCGCTGTAGTCGGTCCTGAGGTTGCTCTCGCAGCCGGAGTCGTTGATGCGTTCAAGGAAGCCGGACTCCGAATCTTCGGTCCGTCAAAGGCAGCTGCCACAATTGAAGCCAGCAAGGATTTCGCAAAGCAGCTGATGGCAAAATATGACATTCCTACCGCAGCATTCGAGACTTTCGAAGACTATGATGCAGCTCTGGAATATGTAAAGAAAGGCTCTCTTCCAGTAGTTCTCAAGTATGACGGACTTGCTGCAGGCAAAGGCGTAGTCATTCCTGAGACTCTTGAGGAGGCAGAAGAGACCCTCAAGGATATGCTTCTCGACGACAAGTTCGGAAAAGGAAAGGTCGTTGTGGAAGAGTTCCTTACCGGTCCTGAATTTTCTTTCATGTGCTTTGTGGACGGACTTGATGTGTATCCGATGACACTGTCACAGGATCACAAGCGTGCCTATGAAGGAGACAAAGGCCCTAATACGGGAGGTATGGGAGCATATTCGCCTGTACCGATCATCTCAGACGAAGACCTTGAATATTCACTTGAAAAAGTGATGAAGCCGACAGCTGCAGGAATGGTTGCGGAGGGCTGTCCTTTCACCGGAGTCCTTTATGGAGGTCTCATGAAGACTCCAGCAGGTGTGAAGGTGATTGAGTTCAACTGCCGCTTCGGCGATCCGGAGACAGAAGTCGTGCTCCCTCGCCTTGAATCCGACATCTACGACATCTTCTCTGCCGTTGCAGACCATACACCTATGCCTGAGATCAAGTGGAAGAAAGAGGTCACCATGGGCTTTGTAATGGCTTCGAAGGGCTATCCGGGAAGCTATGACAAGGGATTCGAAATCAAGGGACTCGACAAGCTTCCTCAGGACATCCGCGTGTTCCACATGGGTACATCGGTAAAGGACGGACAGTATTACACTTCCGGCGGACGCGTACTGATGGTGGTAGGTTTCGGTTCGGATCTTCAGGAGGCTCATGACAAGGCTCTTGCTGCCGTCGAGTCAATCGAATGCGAGAACCTGTTCTACCGCCGCGACATAGGCTGGAGAGTGCTTTAACTTAATTTTCAGGGAATATGAAGAAATTGTTCAGCCTGTTCATGATATTGGTCGGTACGGCATCGATGCTGGACGCCAAGGTGGAGCCTGCACCTTTATTCGCTGACAACATGGTTCTCCAGCAGAATACTGATGCAGCCATCTGGGGAAAGGCAGAGCCGGATGCCAAGGTAACCATCACAACGACATGGTCAAAGACAAAGACTGTCGTCCACGCAGATTCTGAAGGAAGATGGTCGGCAAGGGTTGCCACTCCGGCAGCTGGCGGCCCCTATGAAATGACATTCAATGACGGTGAGAAGCTCACATTGAAGAACATTCTCATCGGCGAGGTCTGGATATGCTCAGGACAGTCGAACATGGAGATGCCGATGAAAGGTTACCACATGCAGCCCACAGCAGGCTCGGCTGAACTCATATTGAGTGCCAAGCCATCTACCCCTATCCGTTCATGCAACGTCCACAAGGCAGTTTCATTGAAGGAAGAGGACACATGCGGGGCTACATGGTACGAACATACTCCGGAAGGAGTGGCTGAGGCCAGTGCGACTGCATATATGTTTGCCAAAAGACTTCATGAAACACTGGACATACCGGTCGGCATCATAAATGTTTCATGGGGTGGTTCAAGCATCCACGCATGGATCGACAAGGAGATCCTTGAGAAGGAATTCGAAGGCATCTTCGACATGAGCGCCTACAAGACAGGCGTACTGCCCGAGACTCCTCATAACCAGTACTCATCATTGCTGTACAACGGCATGCTTCATTCGGTAGCGCCTTATACGGCAAAGGGCTTCATCTGGTATCAGGGATGCTCGGATATATGGCAGTATGAGCGTTACAAGAAACTGCAGGCAAGATTCGTCGAGCAGCTACGTGATGACTGGGGCGATGAAAACATGCCTTTCTACTTTACCCAGATAGCTCCTTACAAGTATGGCAACCCTGACGCTCCTGATGCGGGATACATGATGTGGGCACAGGCCCAGACCCTGGACGAAATCCCGAACAGCGGAATGGCTGCCACACATGACACAGGTGAATACTCCTGCATACACCCTTCAAACAAGAAGGCAGCAGGAAACAGACTGGCATATCTCGCGCTGACAAGAGACTACGGAATCAAAGGCATAGACGCAGAAACACCTATCGCCCGCTCGTTCGAATTCAAGGACGGAAAGGCATATGTAACCTTCACTGCAGGAGAGATCGGTCTCAGTCCGATCGACAGCGACCTTGAAGGTTTCGAACTCGCAGGAGAAGACAAGGTCTTCCATCCGGCTAAGGCAAGACTCGACGGTGACAGATACAGGATTGTGGTTTCATGTCCGGAAGTCACCGAGCCTGTTGCAGTACGTTACGGTATGAAGAACTGGTCTGAAGCGACACTGTTCAACTGCTTCGGAATACCTGCAAGTCCTTTCAGATCAGACAATTGGTAAAGATATGATAATTTCAGGAAAAGAACTTTCAGCTCAGCTTAAAGAGGAGATGAGGCAGCAGGTTGCCACATTTCCTGAGAAATATGGACGAGTTCCGCATCTTGTAGTGATTCTGGTCGGAGAAGATCCCGGAAGCGTCTCATATGTGACAGGAAAAGCCAAGGCTTCAGAGGTCGTAGGAATAAAGAATACTACGATACGCAAGCCTGATACAATTTCGGAAGCCGAACTTCTCGGACTCATCGAAGAGCTCAATGCGGATGATTCCGTTGACGGAATCCTCGTACAGCTTCCGCTTCCAAAGCATATCAGCGAAGACAAGGTCATAGCAACGATTGCAAAGGAAAAGGATGTGGACGGTTTCCACCCGCTCAACGTAGCGGCCTTATGGCAGAAACAGGACTGCATACTTCCATGTACACCTAAGGGAATCATCAAGATGCTCAAGGTAGCAGGAGTGGAGATAAAGGGCAAAAGAGCTGTGGTGATAGGCCGCAGCAACATTGTAGGCCTTCCTGTCTCCAAGCTCCTTCTCGATGAGAATGCGACTGTAACGATCGCTCATAGCCGTACTGTCGACCTTCCGTCCGTGACACGCAATGCGGAAATCCTTGTAGTTGCAATCGGCCGTCCGAAGTTCGTCACAGCTGACATGGTCTCTGAAGGAGCTGTAGTGATAGACGTAGGTGTGAACCGTGACCCGGAAACAGGCAAGCTTTGCGGAGATGTCGACTACGCCGCTATCGAGCCGAAAGCCTCTGTCATCACTCCTGTACCAGGTGGCGTCGGTCCTATGACCATAACCTGCCTCATGGAAAACACCATCGAATGCTTCCTTAGAAAAATGGCTTAAGTCCTCGGATCACTAACGCATTAAACATCAACAACTTATATATTTTCGGGTGTACCTTTGGGTGCACCCGATTTTATGTATCAGGCTCAGGGTCATGGAGTTAGAGGAACAAAAAAAGGCTCGCCAATGAGTGGCGAGCCTTCTGTCTATATGTTCATCGATCTGTTAGAGATCTGCGAGATTCTTCTGAACATCTGCTGCCGGAGCAACGAGAATCTCCTGGAATTCCTTCTGACCGGTACCGGCCGGGATAGGATGTCCGCAGATGACATTCTCCTTAAGACCCTCGAGAGTGTCGACACGACCACGGATAGCGGCCTCGCTGAGCACCTTGGTAGTCTCCTGGAATGATGCAGCCGAGATGAAGCTGTTGGTCTTCAACGCAGCTCTTGTGATACCCTGGAGAACCTGGCTTCCTGTAGCAGGTCTTGCCTCACGGAGAACCATCATCTTAAGACCCTGCCTGTCAAGTGAAGAGTTCTCTGCCCTCATCTCTCTTGCAGTGATGATGTCACCCTCCTCGTATGAGTCGGAATCACCCGGATCCATCACATAGAACTTGCCGTAGATTGCATCGTTGGTATCCATGAACAGCCACTTGTCGACAAGCTCCTCAGGAAGGAAGCCTGTATCGCCCGGATCATTGATCTGAACCTTTCTCATCATCTGACGTACGATGATCTCGAAGTGCTTGTCATTGATCTTCACACCCTGCAGACGGTATACCTCCTGAATTTCATTCACGATGTACTCCTGAACCTTGATAGGGCCAAGGATACTGAGAATGTCAGTAGGAGAAACTGCTCCGTCCGAAAGTCTTGTACCTGCCTTCACGTAGTCGTTCTCCTGAACGAGGATCTGCTTGGTAAGCGGTACGAGATAGTGCTTCTCGATGCCTGACTTGTTCTTGATGATGATCTCACGGTTACCTCTCTTGATCTTACCCATGATGACCTCACCGTTGATCTCAGATACAACTGCAGGGTTAGATGGGTTACGTGCCTCGAAGAGCTCTGTAACTCGTGGGAGACCTCCGGTGATATCGGATGACTTACCGATGGCACGAGGAATCTTGATGATGATGTCGCCGACCTTGACATCGTCGCCGTCCTCTACCATTACATGGGCACCTACAGGGAGGTTGTAATGCTTGAGGCTCTCACCGTTCTCGTCAACGATGACGATAGTAGGGTTCTTCGACTTGTCACGTGCCTCGATGATCACCTTGTCTCTGTTGAGAGAGTACTCGTCAGCCATCTCCTCGCGGAATGTCACACCGTCGATCATGCTGTCGAAACGTACCTTACCGGCTGTCTCGATGATTGTGATGGCGTTATATGCATCCCACTCGCAGATGAGGTCACCCTTCTTGACTGAAGCACCGTCCTTCTTGTAAAGAATCGATCCGTAAGGAACATCGTACTGCGAGAATGTGATACCTGTGTTCTCATCCACGATACGGACCTCAGTGGTACGGCTGACAACAACATCGCTGACAACACCTTCATCTGAAACCCTTTCGATGGTCCTGAGCTCCTCGAATTCGAGCTTACCGTTATATTTTGATGTGATCGAGCTGTCTGCCGCTGTACTTGAAGCTGTACCACCGACGTGGAAGGTACGGAGTGTAAGCTGGGTACCAGGCTCACCGATCGACTGTGCAGCGATTACGCCGACAACCTCACCCTTCTCGACCATACGGCCTGACGCGAGGTTACGTCCGTAGCACTTCGCGCAGACACCCTTGCGTGACTCACAGGTAAGTACCGAACGGATCTCGACCTGCTCGATAGGAAGGGACTCGATGAGGTTTGCGACATCCTCTGTGATCTCCTCACCCGCAGGAATGATGAGTTCGCCTGTAAGAGGGTTGAACACATCATGAACGGATGTACGTCCGAGAATACGCTCACCGAGAGACTCTACGATCTCATCCTTGCTCTTGATTGCAGTAGCGATAAGTCCGCGAAGCGTACCGCAGTCCTCCTCGTTGATGATGACGTCATGTGAAACGTCAACAAGACGACGGGTAAGATAACCTGCATCGGCTGTCTTGAGGGCTGTATCGGCAAGACCCTTACGCGCACCGTGGGTAGAGATGAAGTACTCGAGCACCGACATACCCTCCTTGAGGTTCGAGATGATCGGATTCTCGATGATCTCCGCACCCTGTCCACCGGACTTCTGAGGCTTTGCCATCAATCCACGCATACCGCAGAGCTGCTTGATCTGCTGTGTCGAACCACGGGCTCCTGAGTCGAGCATCATGTACACAGGGTTGAAGCCCTGCTGGTCGCTCGAGATCTGCTTCTCGACGATACCTGTAATCTGGTTGTCGATAGAAGACCAGAGGTCGATCACCTTGTTGTAACGCTCGTTGTTTGTGATGAAACCCATAGAGTAGTTCGCCTTGATCGACTCAACGGTGTTGTAACCGTCCTCGATCAGCTTTCTCTTCTCCTCAGGAATGATCACGTCACCGAGGTTGAACGAAAGACCACCCTTGAACGCCATTGTGTAACCAAGGTTCTTGATGTCATCGAGGAACTGGGCTGTACGCGCAACTCCTGTGTACTTGATGACATTGGAGATGATCTTTCTGAGGGACTTCTTACCGAGTACCTCGTTGATATATGGAACCTCGACAGGTGCGAGCTGGTTGACGATGATTCTACCAGGAGTAGTCTTCACGAGCTCTGTGCCTGCCTCAGGATTCATCTTGTCCTTAGGAAGCCTTACATTGATGCTTGCATGGATGTCGATAGCCTTCTCGTTGAGAGCGATTATCACTTCCTCCGGTCCGTAGAAGCTCATGTTCTCACCCTTCACGCCAGGTCTTGCCTTGGTGATGTAGTAGAGACCGAGCACCATGTCCTGCGAAGGCACGGTGATAGGAGTACCGTTTGCAGGATTGAGGATGTTGTGCGAACCGAGCATGAGGAGCTGTGCCTCGAGGATAGCCGCGTTGCCGAGAGGAAGGTGAACCGCCATCTGGTCACCGTCGAAGTCGGCATTGAAGGCCGTACATGCGAGCGGATGGAGCTGGATTGCCTTACCCTCGATCATCTTTGGCTGGAAAGCCTGGATACCGAGACGGTGAAGTGTAGGGGCACGGTTGAGAAGAACCGGATGACCCTTCATCACATTCTCGAGAATGTCCCAGATTACAGCATCCTTTCTGTCAACGATCTTCTTCGCAGACTTCACTGTCTTTACGATGCCGCGCTCGATCAGCTTTCTGATGATGAACGGTTTGTAAAGCTCGGCAGCCATGAACTTAGGAAGACCGCACTCATGCATCTTGAGCTCAGGACCTACGACGATAACGGAACGTGCAGAATAGTCGACACGCTTACCGAGGAGGTTCTGACGGAAACGTCCCTGCTTACCCTTGAGAGAGTCAGAAAGAGACTTGAGTGTACGGTTCGCCTCGCTCTTTACTGCATTTGACTTCTTCGAGTTGTCGAAGAGAGAGTCAACAGCCTCCTGAAGCATACGCTTCTCGTTTCTGAGGATGACCTCAGGCGCCTTGATCTCGATGAGTCTCTTGAGACGGTTGTTACGGATGATAACCCTTCTGTAGAGGTCATTGAGGTCTGATGTAGCGAAACGGCCTCCATCGAGCGGAACGAGAGGACGAAGATCAGGCGGAATCACAGGGATGACCTTGAGGATCATCCACTCAGGACGGTTGATGCCCTTTGACTCCTGGAACCACTTCACGATGCTGAGTCTCTTGAGAGCCTCTGCCTTTCTCTGCTGTGAAGTCTCCCTGTTCATCTTCTGACGAAGCTCCTTTGCAAGAGCATCGATGTCGATTTCCTTGAGGAGTTCATAGATGGCCTCTGCACCCATTCCTGCCACAAACTTGTTCTCATCGTCTGCCGGAAGGCTATAGTTGTCAGGCATTGTGTCAAGTATATCCAGATACTCGTCCTCTGAAAGGAGGTCAAGCTTCTGAAGTCCTGAAGCACCCGGCCTGATCACGATATACTTCTCGTAATAGATGACAGATTCGAGCTTCTTGGCAGCGATTCCGAGAAGAGCCGCAATCTTGTTAGGAGCTGACTTGAAGTACCAGATATGTGCGACAGGTACGGTGAGCTCGATATGGCCCATCCTCTCCCTACGCACCTTCTTCTCGGTCACCTCCACACCGCAACGGTCGCAGACGATACCACGGTAACGGATTCTCTTGTACTTTCCGCAGTGGCACTCATAGTCCTTTGTAGGACCGAAGATCTTCTCGCAGAAAAGTCCGTCCCTTTCAGGCTTGTATGTCCTGTAGTTGACGGTTTCCGGCTTCAAGACCTCTCCGGAAGACCTTTCCTTGATGTCCTCCGGAGAAGCAAGAGCGATGCTGATTCTTTCGAAATTGCTTTTAACCTTGTTTTCTTTATTAAAAGTCGGCATATTTCTAAAATTTCAATAGTCAGTTATTAGTCCAAAGTCACTTTAAGTCCGAGACCTCTAAGCTCGTGAAGCAATACATTGAGGGACTCAGGGATGCCCGGTGTAGGCATGAGGTCGCCCTTGACGATTGCCTCGTATGCTTTGGATCTTCCTGTGACGTCATCTGATTTGACAGTAAGGATCTCCTGGAGTACGTTAGATGCACCGAATGCCTCGAGTGCCCATACCTCCATCTCTCCGAAACGCTGTCCTCCGAACTGCGCCTTACCTCCGAGAGGCTGCTGAGTGATGAGAGAGTAAGGACCGATAGAACGTGCATGCATCTTGTCGTCCACCATGTGTCCCAGCTTGATCATATAGATGACACCGACTGTTGCAGGCTGGTCAAACCAGTCGCCGGTACCTCCGTCACGGAGATAAGTCTTTCCGTATCTTGGAAGGCCTGCCTTGTCTGTGAACTCACAGATGTTGTCAAGGCTTGCACCGTCAAAGATAGGGGTGCTGAACTTGACGCCAAGCTCCTCACCGGCCCAACCGAGCACGGTTTCATAGATCTGGCCAAGGTTCATTCGTGAAGGCACACCGAGAGGGTTGAGCACGATGTCAACCGGCGTTCCGTCTGCAAGGAAAGGCATATCCTCATCCCTTACTACCTTCGCTACGATACCCTTGTTACCGTGGCGGCCCGCCATCTTGTCACCCACTCTGATCTTACGCTTCTTAGCTACATATACCTTTGCAAGCTGCATGACTCCGTTAGGAAGCTCGTCACCTACCTTGATCTTGTCGAGAACCCTCTTGTTGCGTGCTGCCTCTTCCTTGTATGCGATGCAGTAGTTGTTGATGAGTTCGCGGATAAGGACGTTCGCATTCTTGTCGTTTGTCCACTTGCTTGAGTTTATGTTCTCATAGTCCATTGCCTTGAGGTCAGCGACAGTGATGTCCTTGCCCTTCGCAATGATCTCTACGCCATAAAGATCGCTGATGCCGGCGCTCTTCTTGCCCTGAACCAGGACTGCGAGCTTCTCGATGAACTTCGACCTGAGAGCCTCGGCCTTTGCGAAGAATTCCTCCTCCGCCTTCTCGATCTTTGCCTTCTGGTCGCTCTTCGCACCCTTGCGGTTGCTTTCCTTGGCAACCTTCGAGTAGAGAGCTGTATTGATTACTGTACCGCTGAGTGAAGGTGTAGCCTTAAGTGAGGCATCCTTTACGTCACCGGCCTTGTCACCGAAGATGGCTCTGAGGAGCTTCTCCTCAGGTGAAGGATCGCTCTCTCCCTTAGGAGTGATCTTACCGATCATGATGTCACCCGGCTCGATGTGCGCACCGATACGGATGATACCGTTCTCGTCGAGATCCCTTGTAGCATCCTCGCTGACATTAGGAATATCTGATGTAAGCTCCTCCATACCACGCTTGGTGTCACGTACCTCGGTGATGTACTCATCGACATGGATCGAGGTAAGGATATCCCAGCGGATCATACGCTCAGAAATCACGATAGCATCCTCGTAGTTATAACCCTTCCAAGGCATGAACGCCACCTTGAGGTTTCTTCCGAGGGCAAGCTCACCCTTCTGGGTAGCATATCCCTCTGTCATTATCTGACCTGCCTCAACGATATCACCCTTGCGGACGATAGGCTTGAGGAGGATGGTTGTGCTCTGGTTTGTCCTTCTGTAGATAGGAAGCTTGTAGACTGTGATGTCAGGAGTGAAGCTTACGAACTTCTCGTCGTCAGTCCTGTCATACTTCACATGAATCTCCTTGGCATCAACATATACGACCTCACCTCTCCTCTCGGCTGTAACCTGAGTCCTTGAGTCAGAACATACCCTTTCCTCGAGACCTGTTCCCACGATAGGAGACTCAGGGTTGAGAAGCGGAACTGCCTGACGCATCATGTTGGCACCCATGAGGGCACGGTGGGCGTCGTCATGCTCGAGGAACGGAATAAGCGATGCAGCGACTGAAGCGATCTGGTTAGGAGCAACGTCCATGAAGTTCACTTCCTCCTTTGTCACTACAGGGAAGTCAGCACCGAGACGGCACTGGATTCTGTCCTCAAGAATGTTTCCGTCATTGTCCATCCTTACCTTGGCAAGAGAAACCATCTGGTTCTCCTCCTCCTCTGCACTCATGTAGATCCAACCCTCTGAGCTGAGATCCACCTTTCCACTCTCAACCTTGCGGTATGGTGTCTCGATGAATCCGAGATCGTTGATTCTTGCATATACACAGAGTGATGAGATAAGACCGATGTTCGGTCCCTCCGGAGTCTCGATAGGACAGAGACGGCCATAGTGTGTATAGTGTACGTCTCGCACCTCGAAGCCGGCACGGTCTCTTGAAAGACCTCCTGGACCGAGGGCTGAAAGACGACGCTTGTGTGTCATTTCGGACAGCGGGTTGGTCTGGTCCATGAACTGGGACAGCTGGCTGGTACCGAAGAATGAGTTGATCACAGAAGAAAGTGTCTTCGCATTGATCAGGTCTGTCGGTGCAAACTGCTCACTGTCACGTACATTCATTCTCTCACGGATGGTACGGGCCATACGTGAAAGACCCACGCTGAACTGGTTTGCGAGCTGCTCGCCAACTGTTCTGATACGTCTGTTGCTCAAGTGGTCGATATCGTCTACGATAGCCTTCGAATTGATGAGCTGGATGAGATACTTGATGATCTCGATTATATCAGTGTTGGTAAGCACGCGTGTGTTCTCGTCGATTGTGAGGTTGAGCTTCTTGTTGAGCCTGTAACGTCCCACATCGCCGAGATCATATCTCTTTTCTGAGAAGAAGAGCTTGTCGATGACATCTCTTGCAGTCGCTTCATCAGGTGGTTCTGAGTTGCGGAGCTGTTTGTAGATGTAGTTGACAGCCTCCATCTCCGTATTTGTCGGATCCTTCTGAAGAGTATTGTAGATGATGGCATACTCGTTTGCATTTGCCTCATCCTTCTGAAGGAGGATAGTCTTGACATCTGTATCTGCCAGCTTCTCGATCGTCTCGTCATTGAGGATCTCACCGCGGTCTACATAGATCTCGCTTCTCTCGACAGGGATAACCTCTCCGGTATCCTCATCAACGAAGTCCTCGCTCCATGTCCTGAGCACCTTTGCTGCGAGCTTGCGGCCCTCGTTTGCCTTGAGGTTTTCTTCAGTAGCCTCAATCTCATCTGCAAGACCGAAGATATCGATGATATCCTTGTCACCGTTGAAACCGATAGCTCTAAGGAGAGTTGTCACAGGAAGCTTCTTCTTACGGTCGATATAAGCATACATGACATTGTTGATGTCAGTTGCGAACTCTATCCATGATCCCTTGAAAGGAATGATGCGGGCTGAATAGAGCTTAGTACCGTTGGCGTGAAGGCTCTGGCCGAAGAACACGCCTGGAGACCTGTGAAGCTGTGATACGATGATTCTTTCTGATCCGTTAATTATGAATGTACCACCCGGTGTCATGTAAGGGATATTGCCGAGATATACATCCTGGACTTTTGTATCGAAGTCCTCATGCTCAGGATCGCTGCATGAAAGGCGGAGTTTTGCCTTCAGAGGAACATTGTATGTCAGTCCTCTCTCAAGACACTCATCAATCGAATACAATGGCGGATCAATGAAATAGTCGATGAACTCGAGTTTGTAATTGTTCCTTGTGTCTTCGATTGGGAATATCTCCTGGAATACCTGGTAGAGACCCTCGTTGCGCCTGTTCTCAGGTGTGGTGTCGAGCTGGAAGAAGTCCTGGAACGACTTCAGCTGCACCTCGAGCAAGTCAGGATACTCAAGGAGAATTTTTGATGATGCGAATGAAACTCGCTGATTGTTAGTCTTATTTGACATCTTTCTGCCTTTGATATAGAGAAAAACTTTATTACGACAAAAAGGTTTAGAGCCTGTTT